>NZ_QNRG01000002.1:0-285175 GCF_003315015.1 Micrococcus sp. KT16
CTACCTAACCCCAGCCGAGTACGCTCGGCAGTGCACCCATCAAATGGAAACCGACGACTCACAGAACGTCCGGACCGAATGAAGGGGGCGGCTCACTCCGATCCCCGCGCGGGTCATGAGGACCCAGACGAGTCGGCTCGAGCAGGGAATGTTCATGCCCATGGTGAGCTCTGCGTGGATCCGGCGGTAGCCGTAGGTGCCACGAGAGGCGATGTGGATCTCGCGGATCAGTCCAGTCAGCCAGCGTCGGCGGAGCTCGGTGGCGCTGATGGGACGCTTCCGGTAGCGGTAGTAGCCCTGGCGAGAGACGCCCAGAAGGCAGCAGCAGGTGTGCACTGGAGCTCCGGCGTCGACGAGTCTGTCGATCACCGGGTGCACCCTTTTGGGTCCACTCCTCCCTCCTCGTCGAGCCATGTCGCAGCGCGGCGGAGGATCGCGATCTCCTGCTCGAGCTGCCGGACGCGACCGCGAGCCGCGCGGAGTTCGGCAGACTCGCGACTGCTGAGTCCAGACCGGCGGCCGTGGTCGATGTCGTCCTGTCGGAGCCAGGTGTGGAGGGTGACCTCGTGGATACCGAGGGCCTGCGCGGTCTGCTTGACCTGTCGGCCTTCGCGGACCAGAGCGATGGCCCGGGCACGGAACTCTGGAGGGTACGGGCGGGGCATGGGATGAGCCTTCCATGAAGACCATCGGCTAGCGACGTCAACTGGAAACCGACCCATAGGTCAGGTCAGACTGTCACCTACACGTGCACCAGTCCCCTCGCCGCTTGGACCTCAGGGCAAGAGCCTCTGGACCTGCCCCTCGAGGTAAGGAGCGAGGGTCTTCCCGAAGGTCCCCGTCAGATGGTTCGAGTCGGAGTACACCACCGCGCCTCCCACCACAGGGGCACAGACCGGGCCTGGACAGATCCAGTTGTTCAAGTCGATTCGGGCCACTCCCGTTGACCTGTCCAATGCCTCGGAGAGATGGGGGGTTCCGGAGGTGCCCACCCCCGCAGCCTTCGGACTCGTGCAGGCCCCGTAATCGTCCGGATGTCGTTCCAGGCATTTCGGAACATTGGTCTTCGCCCCCGGCGGGTCCAGGATAACGCCGACGGCGCTCCCGGTGCTGTCATGGAGCGTCTGCCACGCGTCGGCCAGGCCGGCAACCGCAGTGGTGCTTCCCGCCACGTCGTATCGGGCGGATGACACGAGGATCAGGTCCGGCTGCACAGCCCCCAGGGCCTCAGGTAGAGCATCGTTCCAGGCATCGCACTCACTGTACGGCCGCCCACCACCGTCCCCCGTGCGCACAACGGTCGCAGTTGTGACTGGGCAAGCGCTCTTCAGGGCCGTGACGACATGCCAGCCGTTCTTCTCTGCCGCCGGTATCAGCGCCGAACTCCAGTGGGCTGCGTGCGAGTCGCCAGCCAGGACGACGACGGTGTCCGACTCCTCGTCGCCGTAATGGCAGAAGACCGGCTCACGAGCGGCATCATTTTGCTGACAGCCGTCGACCGCGGCACGCGCCCTGTCCTTGGGCGCCACGGCAGGGTCAGGAACGACACGGGACACATGGGGCAGCTCGGCGACGGGGTCCACCCCCCGTTGCACCGAACCGGCGCCGGCCACGGGCGTTTCAACGCCTTCCCCTCCCTGCGTCGCGGTGATTCCAGCTCCCAGAACAGCTGCGCTCATGGCCGCTGTGGCGACCATTCCAATGACTCCTCGAGCCAGAGGCTGACGCCGACCCGCGAGGAACGAGCCCTTCATCGCGGGCACCTCGAGCCACCGCCGCAACAGCCACGCGAGTCCCACTGATGCCGCCGCGAGGCCGAGGCCGGCCGCCAACGACAGTCTGCCCTCGGGTGCCCGCCACGCCGCCATGGTGAGGAGGGGCCAGTGGACCAAGTACAAGGAGTAGGAGAGGTCCCCGACCCACTGCATGGGTCGTGTGGCCAGCAGCCGCGCGGGGTGCCAGCGTGTCGATCCGTCCTCGTGGGCTCCGGCAAGGATGACCAGGGCAGAGCCGACGACCGGAAGAAGGGCAGCCGACCCGGGGTACGGCGTCTGCCCGGTGATCACGACGAGCGACGCAGCGATCATCCCCAGACCGATCCACCCCAGCGTTCCGCGGACGCGGGACGGAATGACAGGCATGATGACGAGGGCCGCGGCCAGGCCTGCGCCGACTGCGAGTTCCCAAACCCGCGTCGTCGTCACGAAGTAGGCGGCGCCCGGATCCGAGGCGGAGAACATCACGGAGTGCACCAGCGACACGGCGCCCACGCCAACGGCCAGCACCACGACCCGACGCGCTGCCGCAACCGAGTCCGAGGCCGAACGAGAGCGGACGGCGCCTCCGCGGGAGCGCAACCCCGCGAGCCCCACCGTGACCATTGCGATCAGGAGCGGCCAGACGAGGTAATACTGCTCCTCCACCGCGAGGGACCAGTAGTGCTGGAGTGGGCTGGGAGCCTCCTCCTGCGCGAAGTAGTCGGTGCTCTCCCCAGCGAAGAACCAGTTCACGACGCTGAAGACGGCTGCGACGGACGCCGAGCCCAATCGGCGCCACTCAGAAGAGGGGTAGACGGCCAGCCCGACGGCGAGCGTCATGATGATAACGATCAGCGCCACCGGCAGAATGCGCCGCACTCGCCTGGTGTAGAACTCGACCAGGTCGAGCCGACCTGTCCGGTCGACCTCCTTCAGGAGTAACCCCGTGATGAGGAACCCGGAGATGACGAAGAAGACGTCCACGCCCACGAATCCGCCCGGAACCGCTGTGACGCCCGCGTGGAAGATGAGCACGACGAGCACCGCGACCGCCCGGAGCCCCTGGATGTCCCCCCGAAAGCGGTGCAGCCCGAGTCCAGGGGCCAGCGGGGTCGGTGATGCTGTTTGCGTCATGGGGCTCCTCATGGGCCGCTCCTGGCGGCACAGAAACAATCGCATAGGGTATTGATCGGCTTCGCGATGACTGTAGACGACCCGAGCCTCAGATCCCCGCGCTCTCAAGTGCCAGCAGGCGGTGCGAGGCCTCGTGGGCTAGATCAGAAGGGCAAAGCCCTTAGTCAGCACCCAAGAATGTCCTTCCCCGCGTTGGGGCGGACGAAGCAGGCTGCTTCCCCGCCTCACCCAGCCCTCCGAGGTCCAGAGGCGACCTCGTCGCATGCGTACGACTGTGGCCACACCTTCACTGCGCTGGCCGCACGTGGAGAGAGGTCAGCCACCTCCGGTGGGGTGTCACGCCTCGCAAATGATCTCCGACCAGCGGTCGAGGCTCGCTCGACCCGAGAATCGCTCCTCGGTTTCAGCGCGGGCAGCCCGAGCCGCAACGTCGTATTCCTCCTGGTCTCGGAGCGCCAGGATGGAGTCTCGCATCTCGTCCAGGTTCGAACTCAGCCACTCAGCTGGGAAGAGGCGGTCAGCTCCGGGCCATGTCAGCACCCGAGGCACCGCACCGTTCATCGCGCCGTCGACGACGGTAAAGTGAAACGACTCGAAGTCGGAGACAGATAGCGCGACGCCGATGGATCCATACCAGCGCTCGAGCTCCTCCCGTTCCGAGCTGAAGCCGTCCAGGTGCACCGCACCTCGAAGCACGGGGTCCTCCTCAAGCCGTCGACGCAGGTCCTCGTAGTACCGCATCTCCTCTGGACGCGCCGCCATCCACGGATAGTCCTCGGGCTGCCGCCCCTTCACGCGCAGCACGTAGCGGTCGTCATGCGCCCGCAGAAGGGCGAGCAGCTCCACCGCGCGATCGAATCGCTTGCCTCGGGGCACGATCCCGACCATCCCGAGGACGAACTGTCGCTGGGCATGTCCTCGGAACGTGCCGGCGGGCCGGACGATGTTTGGGATGACCTCGGCCGGACGGCCCGCCACTCCACGGAAGCGTTTCGCTGCATCCATGATGTGCGGGGCGACGAACACGAACCGGTCGACATTCGCCAACGCCATGCGTGAGAAGTACGACCGGAAGAGCTCCTGGGAGTGCACCCGGACGATCAGGGCCTGGTCGTCGCGCTTGTGCTGCGAGTACCACGCCGCGTTGCCCAGCCCCCACTCGCACAGGACGACGTCAGCCCACGTGACCAACTCGTGACTGAGATCCTCGTCATGCTCCTGGTGCGAGGACCACTGGTCAATGCGTACGTCGTGTCCGTCAGCACGGAGGCGATCGATGATCTCCCCCGCGAACTTCAAGTCGTGACCGGCGACGACCACGCGGCGGGCACCCCCGGGCAAAGTCTGCTCATCAGCGGCGGGGACGGAGGGTGCGTGGGTGGCGGCCTCCTCCAGAAGACCACGCCGGACAACGACACTCCGCCCGTCCCCGTCACCGCGCGCCACGGCCATGACGGCGTCCTGGGCGGCCGGAACTTCGTCGGACACCATGGCCAGCGGAGTGGAGAGGTCATGGATCGGCGACGAGTCCAGCACGGCCTCGCTGCACCCGGAGTCCATGAGGACGTCCATGAGGTCTTCCAGGACAACTCGGTCGAGCGGCACGCCGCTCCAGGTGGCCGTAATCGCCGACACACTCGTGTCGTCCAGGTCCTCCGGTGACAGGAGGCGAATCCCCACGTCCTGCAGAGCGGACCTGATCTCCTGTGCGACACCCGCGGCCCGAACGGCAGCGGGAGGACTCGTCTGGGAGAGCAACCCCTGCCAGTCAGCCGACGCCGCGGAGCCGGTCAAGTTCACCACCACGTCCGGACGAGTCGACGGGCACACGTCCAGGCCCAGCCGCCGGAAGAGGACGAGGAGCCGATGTTCCAGCGTGTGGCTCCGCCGGACGAATCGCCGCAGGTTCCATCCCTGCAGGTTGCGCAGCTCGGCGTCTGCCAGGAGCGCGTCCATCGCGGCGGAGGCGGTGGAGATTCGACCGAGGGTCGGCACTAGGCCCCGGAACATGTGGTTGAGCGCGGCTGAGGGGCCCGAGGCTACCGCGCCACCGACACAACCGATCTCCACGACCCTGCGGGAGAACATCGTCTCCGATTCGGTGACGGAGTTGACATTGATGTGGAGGGGGTAGCGACGGTAGGCATCGATCATCTCCGAATAAGGCAGCCCGCCTTCGACGAAGGGAGCGAGTTCATCCGGGAACCGGTAAGGCGAGTCGGCGATGTCAGCTTGGCGGTCGAAGATCGTCACCCCATGGGGCTGCGCGGCACTCAGCAGCATCCGGAGCACCTCGGAACGGTCCTTGTAGCGGTTGCCGTAGTACGAGCCGGCGTACATGACCGGGCGATCCGTGACCGCCGGTCCATCCGTGACGGGATGGTGCAGCTCCGGCTGCGCGAAGAACGGCATGCTGCCCACCTGGGCATCGGCTTGCTCCATCTGCTCCTGATACCGGGGGATCGAACGATTGTCCGTGGTGAGGACCAGGTCGAACAGACGCGCGTTCTCGATGAAGCGGGCGAAGTGGACCGGATCCTCCTTGTTCCAGAACACCGTGGGGATGCTCCATTCCCGGCAATGCGCGAGCAGGGCGCGCAGGGCGGAGGATTCCTCGTCGCTGTAGTGTCCGACCCCTCTCGCCCATTGGCCGTCATTACCCGACCACGCCGACTCGACAAAGAGTGCGTCGATCGGGCCCTCACCCATCTGCTCCGGCCAGCGGTGGCGGTCGAGGGTCACGACATCGACCGCGAGATTGAGGGACGACGTCGTGAAGGTGTCTGCAATGACGGCCACGCGGAGGGATCCGACAGTGCGCGATCCGGCGGGGTGGTCCACTGCGCGGCGTTCTGCCGCAGCGAGGATGCCGCCGCCCAAATCGGCGCCGAGGACGCTCCACCGCCTGCGGTCCATCACCCAAGACCGCCCCGCACGTCCGAGGTCCGCGCGCCGTTCCGGATCCTCGATGAGCGATTCCAGGGTCGCGGCAAGAGCTCGCACGTCCCCGGCGGGGAAGAGCTGGGCACCTCCGCACTCCTCCGCGAGACTACGCAGGACGGGCAGGTCCGACAGGACGACCGGGACACCGGCGGCCAGTGCCTCGAGCGGCTTGAGCGGGCTCACGAGTCGAGTGACTCGCGTCGGAGTGCGGGGACATGCGACGATGTCCACCCCATTCATGAGGACTGGAATCTTGTTGGCGTCGATCCGACCGAGGAGGCGGTACGACAGCTTCTCCCCCCGCTCCTCGAGGATATCCGTGATGCGAGGGAGGACGGGACCGTCCCCAGCCAGCACGAGCTCGAAGTCAGATCGCTCCTCCGCAAGGAGAAGGCACGCTTCCACCAGGTCCTCGAGGCCCTCGTAGGCGACCATGGAGCCGAGGTAGCCGATGACAGTCCTGTCCGGCTCGGTGGCGAGGGACCGATGAAGGTCTCCGACGGCGGGGAGGGGCTGGAACTGAGACGGGTCGACGCCGTTGGGCGTGACGGTCATGCGCTCGAGCGCGACACCTCGACCCGCGAGTTCCTCGCGCATCTCGGACGTGAGGACGAAGACATGGTCCGCCTCCGACATGACCAGGTCCTCGAGGGCCGCCGCGAGCTCCCCGCGTTCCTGCAGTCCTTCTTCACCGGGTGCCAGCGCGTACTCCCAAAACCCGCGCACCTCATAGGTGAAGGGCAGTCCCGTAAGGCGGGCGGCGATCAGGGCCGGCAGGGCAGTGATGTGGTTCGACGCCGCGTGGACGTGGGACGGCCGATTCCGCGCGATGACCCGGAGATAGGAGTCAACGGCACTCTCCAAGTAGGACTGGAGCGGCTGACGACGCAGCGAGGGCCCAAAGGAGAAGACGTGCTCTATGCCGTCCACGCTCTCCACGAACGAGTGCTTTCGCTTAGCGCTTCGCACCGCCTTCGCATCCCAGGGGAAGCCCGGTCGCGCAGCCACGACCACGTCATGACCCGCGGCCCGCATCCCTCCCACGATGCCTCGGGTGCGGATCGCGTAGCCGTTCGACTGATACGGATGTACGCCATGGGCGCAGTAGAGCACCCGGCCCTTCTCCGAGCGCTGGGCGTAGCCCAATGAACGCGCCGGCACACGGGGAGGAGAATTCAACATACGGGCCTGCTCGGACACATTGCGGGCCAGGTACATCTGCCCCGGGGTGAACTGCTCCGCCAGTTGAGGATGCTCGACCAGGAGGCGGTGGGGCTCCAGAAGCTGCCCGTCGGCGTAGAGCGCAGCCACGAGGGCATGGAGCGACGTCGGGCTTTTCCTCTCCGCCCAGTGTTCGCGGCACTCCGACAGTGTGCGACCCACGACCTCCGCTCGATCTGCGACTCTGCTCGCGCGAGCGCCCTGCGCTCCCCCCGGCGCGGCGCCTCGCAGCACGCGCCCGCGCGTCGCGTCCGACAGTGCCCACCACCTACGAAGACGGCGTCGGGCACCCAGGGCCTTGTTCCTCCCTGCCCGCGCGGCTGCGCGACGTGCGTGGTAGATCCGCCGACGGATCTCTGCCGCACGGCCCGAGTTGAGTACCTTCAGGCGGCGCGCCGCACCCGCTGCGGGAACGGGGCGGACCCCCGGCTCGTCCTCACCCGCGTGTGCGGCACTCCCTTCGCCCGAAGGACGGGGCGTGGCGGTGACCTGGCGAGGCTGTACGCCCCGTACCCATGACGTGCGCGTCACGTATCGGACCTTCACCCCCGCGGTCCGGTTGGTCCACAGGGCGATCTCGTCGGGCTGTCGCACAGATGTCTCCTTGGGCTGTCGCACCTCAGACGGGGTGCTCATCAGGGTGCGTGCGTGCGTCGTCGTCCGGACGGTGATCCTGGGAGAGTGGCAGGCGTGCACGGTCCGGTCAGCGCCACTGTCCGCGGGTGTCGATCACGTGCTTGCCCTCGGCCGCGGACGCGAGGCCCGCGAAGGCATCGTGGTCCACAAGCAGGAGGATCACGTCCGCGCGCTCGATGGCCTCCTCGGCGGACACGAATTCGACGTTCTCCTTGCCCTGCAGCCTGTCGGGCAGCTCGTCCACGTGGGGCTCCGCCACCAGGACCGTCGAGGCGGAGAACTGGTCTGCCAGCTCCACAGCGATGTTCAGCGCCGGGGACTCACGCAGGTCGTCGATGTTCGGCTTGAAGGCCAGGCCGAGGGCTGCCACCACGGGGGTGCGGCCGGTGGCCTGCAGCACGTCGAACGCGGCGGCCTTGGCCTGGTCGATCACCCACTTCGGCTTGCCGTCGTTGATCTCGCGGGCCGCACGGATGATGCGGGCCGTCTGCGGTGCGGCGTCGACGATGAACCACGGATCCACGGCGATGCAGTGGCCGCCCACGCCGGGGCCCGGCTGGAGGATGTTGACACGGGGGTGGTGGTTGGCAAGCTCGATGAGCTCCCACACGTCGATCCCCAGGTCGGAGCAGATCAAGGACAGCTCGTTCGCGAAGGCGATGTTCACGTCGCGGAATGAGTTCTCCACGAGCTTGGCCATTTCGGCCGTGCGAGTGTCGGTCAGGAGGATCTGACCCTCGCAGAACGTCTCGTAGAGCGCCTTGGCGCGCTGCGCGGCGCGCGGGGTGGAGCCGCCCACGATCCGGTCGTTGGTCACCAACTCCACCATGACGCGGCCGGGAAGCACACGCTCCGGGCAGTGGGCAAAGTCCAGGGTGGCGCCGTCCAGGTCCGGCCGTGCCTCGCGGATGACGGCGGCCATGTGCTCGGTGGCGCCGGGGGGCGAGGTGGACTCGAGGATCACGAGTTCGCCGCCGCGCAGCTGCGGGGCGAGACCGCGGGCCGCAGCCTCGATGTAGCCGAGGTCCGGCGAATGGCCGTCCTTGAAGGGCGTCGGGACCGCGACGATGTACGCGTCGGCCTGCGGCGTCTTCATGGACGCGGACAGGCGACCGGCCTTGACGTTGCGCTCCACGAAGTCCGCCAGGTCCGGCTCCACGAAGGGCACGGTGCCCGCGTTGACCGCGTCCACGGTGCGCTGGCTGACGTCCACGCCGTGCACACGCACGCCGTTCTCCGCCAGGATGGCAGCTGTCGGCAGCCCGATGTAGCCCAGGCCGATCACAGCCACGTCCTTGATCTGCGTCGTCATCTAGAGGTCCTCGTTCGTCTAAGCGGTGGCAAGGGCAGAATCCGGCGCGGGCCGGACTCCCCGTGATGCTCTGTCGAGTATAGGGATTAGTTCAGGCAGACGGCGCCGTCACGCCCAGGCGCCGGTAGAGGGCGTCATAGCGCCGGGCGTTCGCCGCCCAGGTCCGATGCCCGAGCACCCACTCCCGCGCCCTGGCTCCGAGGCCGCGGGCCGCGGCGGGGTCGTCGAGTAGCGCCGCCAGGGCGGCGGCCCACACCTCCGGTTCCTCGGCCGGCAGCACCCGTCCGGTCACGCCGTCCTCGACGATCTCGCTCAGCGCAGGCAGGTCCGAGACGAGGACGGGCCGGGACGTGGCCATGGCCTCCAGCGGCTTCATGGGCGTCACCGCCCGGGTCACGCCCGTGTCCTTGCGAGGCACGCAGAAGACGTCGAGGGCCTGGTGCCACACGGGAGCCAGGGAACGGTCCACCCGTCCCGGCGCGAGCAGCCGATCCTCGATCCCCAGGTCGGCCGCAAGCCGGCGGAGGGCCGGCAGGGCAACGCCGTCCCCCACCACGGCCAGCCGCAGGCGCGGCCTCTCGTCGACGAGCGCGGCGACGGCACGCACAAGGTCGTCGAGTCCCTCGTACGGCACCACGGAGGAGACGGTGCCGACGATCTCGTCGTCCATGGACAGCCCGAGACGGCGGCGAGCATCCTCGCGTGGGGCGGGCTCCTCCAGGAAGGCGCCCCCCACCCCGTTAGGGCTGAGCACGACGGCGTCCCGGTCCATGCCGGCCGCGGCGATGCGGCGGGCCATCTGCTCACCGAGCGTCACGACGCCGTCGGCAGAACGCACGGCGTCGTCCTCGCGGGCCGTGAACAGGGCGTAGCGCTCGGAGCGCAGCGCCTCGGGTCCGCGCGTCGAGGCCCAGGTGTCCGCCAGCTGCCCGCGCACCTCGTACACCCACGGGACGCCCACGGCCTCCGCGACCGCGCGGGTCACCACGGCGTTGACCCAGTGGGTGGTGGTGTGCAGGACCGCCGGGCGGCGCTCGAGGACCAGATCGAGGAGCATCCGCGCGTGCTGAGCCAGCCGTCCGTCGAATCCCCGGGCCAGGCTCGAGGGCAGGAGGCGGTGGTACACGATGCCGTCCACCATGTCGCGTCGGGCGGCGGTGAGCACGCCGGTCTGGACCGGCCAACCGAGCCGGGTGACGGCCTCTACGTGCCAGCCCTCGTCCCGCAGCGCGCACGCGAGGCTGTGGCTGCGTTGCGCGTATCCGGAACCGGTGTGCGGCAGGGAGTTGGTCAGGACGAACAGTGCCGAGCCCGGGCGGGGCCGATATCCAACGGCCCGGTCCCGGTCTGCCCGCGGCAACGGCAGGGCGCCCCCGCGCAGAGCACGCACCTCGGAGGCGAGCCGGGCTCGCACGACACCGTCCCGGCCGGTGCCGCCGAGCAGGGAGATGGCCGCCTCGACGTCACCGCGGTGCCAGGCCACGCGGGCCCTTGCGGCGGCCAAGCCCGGCGTGTCGACGGGCACGGCGTCGAGGACGGCTTGGGCCCGGTCAGGCTCCTGCGCGGCCGTGAGCACGTCCGCCAGTCGCACCCGATCTGGCGCGCCGGCGGACGGCAGGACCGTCTCGACGTGCTCGAGGAGGTCCACGTGCCGGCCGGCGGCCGCGAGACCCACGGCGCCTAAGACCACGCCGGGGCGTGCGGGCAGGGACTCTGCCAGGCGCCCCAGGCCCACGCGTGCCGCGAGCGGCAGGCGACGGCTGATCTGCAGGCCCAGGACCGCCGGGTCGTCCCGCAGGTGGTCGACCACCGTCCGCAGGACGAGTGGCGCGTGGCCGAGTGCGCGGACGGAATCGAGGAGGATGGAGGTCATGCGTGTCTCCTGTAGTCGGGGACGAGCTGCCCCAGCAGCCGGACGTAACGCCGGGCGACGCTCGGCAGGTCCGCGTGCCGTCGGACCCACGGGCGGCCGCCCTCCCCCACGTCAGTGCGAGCCGGATCGTCGGCGAGCGCGGTCAGATGCGCGACGAGGTCAGCTACCCGTGGGCCGATGACGTCGGCTCCCCCGGCGTCCTCGAGGGTGCGGGCCGCCTCGCCGGTGACCATCCCGGTGACGTGCCGGCCGACGGCGAGCACCTCGTAGGTCTTCGACGGCACCGTGTGGCGGAAGCTGGGCCAGTCGGGCCGCAGCGCCACGACGAGTGTGTCCGCCCAGGCGTACTGGGCCGCCGCATCCTCGCCGTAGCAGGCAGGAAGGATCTCGGCCGGGGAGCCGAGCTCCGCGTTACGCGCCTCGAGCTCGCCGCGCCGAGTGCCGGCGCCGACGAGCCGGACCCGCACCCCTGGCCGGCTCTGGCGGAGTTCGGCCGCCGCCTCCATGAGCCGTTCGAGCCCCTGGCTCTCACCCATGTTGCCGAGGTAGAGGACGTGCAGGTCCCCGGGCTCGCGCCTCCGAGCAGGTGCCCACGCCAGGCCTGCGAGTTCGACGCCGTTGCACAAGGTCTCGGCACGCTCGACCCCGCGCCCGCGCAGCGTCTCCGCGAAGCCGTCCGTGACGGTCACCACGAGTCGGGCCGCGCGCTGGCCGCCGGTCACGACGCGCTCCATCGCGGCGCCCAGCAGGCCCTGGTGGACCCCGGCCTCGTGGGCGAGATCCGGCCAGGCGTCGCGCATCTCCAGCACGAGGGGACGGCGCCAGAGGCGGGAGAGCACGACGCCGGGCACCACCACGGGCAGGGCGGGCACGGTGGCCACCACCACGTCCGGGCGTCGGGTGGCCATCCCGCGGGGGATGGCGAGCAGGGCGTGCACCACCGCCTCGGCGAAGCGACCGTTGCGACCGGCCTCCCCCAGGGGCAGGCGAGGCGTGGGCAGGACGCGTTCGCCGTCGGGCCCGGCGAAGCGGCGCACGCCCCCGGGCGCGACGACGTCGACGTCCCAGCCCGCCGACCGCAGCGCCGCCACGACCGCGCCCCAGCGACGCGCGGGCGGGGTGCGCTCGGGCCGGTAGGAGTGGGAGACCAGCAGGAGGCGGGGGCGGCGCGGCTCAGTCGTCACAGGGGTCCTCCCCGAGGGCGGGTGCGGGCGTGGTGCCGGTCAGCAGGGTCAGCACGGGGGCGGGCCCGCCGGCGGCCTGGGCCTTCTTCTCCTTCTTGGGCTCGTGCTCGTCGACATAGCGCTGGACGTCGTCGTCGGCGAGGGCGGAGCGCAGGTCCGCCAGCTTGTCCTCGTCGAGCTCGACGATGGCGTCGCCGTTCGGCCCCTCGGCGAAGCCCTTGCGAGGCACCGTGAACATCTCGACGTCCTCGCCGCGGACGTCGCGCAGCTGCCACGCGAGCGAGGCGATGACGCCGGACGTGAGCCCCTCGTCCACACCGAGGTGGTCGGAGAACGTGGCGACGACCTCGGTGGTGCGGGCGGGGTTGCCCAGGATCTGCGGGCTGAGGAAGCGGTCCATCGCCCCGGCCAGGTAGCGCTGCTGGTTCTTCACCCGGGTGACGTCGCCGTCGTCGAAGGCGTGCCGTTCGCGCACGTAGCGCAGGGCGGCCGTGTCCTGCAGCAGGATGTGCCCGCGCGGGTAGTACGAGGGGTTGGCCTGACCGGAGGAGAAGGCCTGCGGGTTGCAGACCTCGACGCCGCCCAGCGCGTTCGTCACGCCCCGGAACCCCTGGAAGTCGACCTCGAGGACGTGGTGGATCGGCACTCCCAGCAGCAGCTCCACCGTGTCCACGGCGAGCGCGTAGCCGCCCCTGTCGAAGGCCGAGTTGATCTTCGCCTCGCCGTGGCCGGGCACGGTGACCCACGAATCCCGCAGCACGGACATGACGTAGACCTGGCGACGGTCCGCGGGGATGTGCACGAGCATCATGGTGTCCGAGCGCTGGCCCATGTCCTGCTCGCCCTCGCCCTCACGGGAGTCGGAGCCCAGGACGAGCACGTTCAGCGGGCCGTCCCCGGCCGCCTGCTCGAGCGCCCCCACGTCCACCGTCTGCCGGTGGTCGTCGAAGGTGCGCCCGAGCGAGCCCGCGTACCAGGCGCCCAGACCGAGCAGCGCCGCCAGCAGGACGGCGAGCACGCCGACCACCCACGGCCAGCGCCGGCGGCGCCGCGCGACCGGCGGGGCGTCGTCGCGCGGGGACTCGGGGCGCGGCAGGGGCTCGGGCGTCCAGGACGCGGCCGGGGGATGGCTCACTCGGGTCTCCTGCTCGAGGTCGGGGTCAGCCCAGTCTACGGACGCCTCATCAGGCGTCGGCGGTCGATGCCCGGCGACGGCGCGGCCTGGGCTGGCAGCGCGGGCACAGATGGCTCGCACGGTTCATGAACGGCTCGCGGACGATGCGGGAGTCAATCCCCTCGGCGGCGCAGCGGCGACACGGCTGCCCGGTCCGCCCGTAGGCCGCCAGGGAGCGGGCGAAGTAGCCCGATCGCCCGTCCACGTTGACGTAGAGCGCGTCGAAGCTCGTGCCCCCCACCTCCAGGGCCCGGCGCATCACGTCCTGGACGGCCGCCAGGAGGCGCAGCGTGTCAGCCCGTCGCATGCGCTCGGTCGGGCGCTCGGGGTGCAGGCGGGCGCCCCAGAGGGCCTCGTCTGCGTAGATGTTGCCGATCCCGGAGACCAGCGACTGGTCCAGCAGCGCGCGCTTGAGGGTGGAGCGGCGGCGCGTCAGGCGCGCGTGCACGGCCACGGGGTCGAACAGCGGGTGCAGCGGGTCCAGGGCGATGTGGGCGGCCGTGGTGGGGATCCGCTCGCCCCCGGCGGCGTCGTCGGGCCGCAGCGCGTCGAGCCACCAGCCGCCGAAGATCCGCTGGTCCACGAACCGCAGCTCGCGGGCGGAGCCGTCCGCCGCGGTGACGGGCAGGCGCAGGCGCAGGTGTCGCTGGTCGGCGGCCCCCGGTTCGTCCACAAGGATCTGCCCGCTCATCCCCAGGTGCACGACGACGGCGTCGTCGCCCTCGGCCAGGGGCAGCCAGAGGAACTTGCCGCGGCGAGCCGGCTCGGCCAGCTGGGCGCCGCGCAGCCGCTCCCGGAGGGCGTCCGCACCGCCGGGGCTGCGACGCAGCGAGCGGGGGTCGAGGACCTCGAGCTCCGCGGCGACGGCGTCCGTGGCCCACCGGGCCAGGCCGCGCCGGACGACCTCGGCCTCGGGCAGCTCCGGCACGGGCTCAGCGCCCCGCGGCCGGCAGGCCCGCCTCGAGGGCGGGCCAGGAGGCGGCCGCGGCGTCCCGCTCGGCCTGCTTCTTGGAGCTGGCGACGGCGGAGCCGTACTCGCGCTCGCCGACGACGAGGGTGGCCCGGTAGCGGGGGTCGTGCGCGGGGCCCTGACCCTCGATCGCGTAGCGGACGGCGCCGAGACCGTGCCGGCTGGCGGCCTCGGCCACGACCGTCTTCCAGTCGGTGCTCTCGCGCAGCAGGTCCGGCTCGTCCAGCAGCGGCACCACGTGGCGGTGCACGAGTGCGGCCGCGGCCACGGCACCGTGGTCCACGTAGACGGCGCCGATGAGCGCCTCGAGGGTGTCGGCGAGGATCGAGTCCTTGTCCGCCCCGCCGGTGCGGCGCTCCCCCGTGCCCAGGCGGACGAACGGGCCGATGCCGATCCGGCGCGCCACCTTCGCCAGGGCACGCGTGGACACGACGGCGGCCCGGCGGCGCGCGAGGTCGCCCTCGGCCAGGTCCGGGTACACCGTGAAGATGTGGTCGGTGACCACGTAGCCCAGCACCGAGTCCCCGAGGAACTCGAGGCGCTCGTTGGTGGGCAGCCCGCCCTGCTCATAGGCGAACGAGCGGTGCGTCAGAGCACGTTCGAGCGTCCCGGCGGTGATGTGCACGCCGAGACGCTCGAACAGCTCTTCTGGCTCGGGCGCGGGCTCAGGCCTGCGGCGAGCCGATGGAGACGCCATCTCAGGCGTCGGCGACCTTGCGGCCCTTGTACTCGAAGAACAGGGGGGTGCCGGCGGCGTCGGTCTTCAGCTCGGCCTGATGGGGCAGGCGGTACGAGACGCGACCGTTCTCGACGGACTTCACCAGGGCGGGCGCGGTGGCCTTCCACTGCGACCGGCGGGCACGGGTGTTGGCACGGGACATCTTCCGCTTCGGGACTGCCACGACTATCTCTCTTCTGTCTCGGTGATGGAGGTCTCTGAGGTGCCCGCGAGGTGGGCCAGGGCGGCCCAGCGCGGGTCCACGCGCTCGTGGGCGTGCCCCTCGGGCGCGTCCTCGAGGCGGATGCCGCAGTCGGCGCACAGGCCCTCGCAGTCCGGCCGGCACAGCGGCTGGAACGGGAGGGCGATGACCACGGCGTCCCGGAACACGGGTTCCAGGTCCACGGTCTCGCGCACCACGAGCGGCTGCTCGCCGGCGTCGTCCTCGGACGTGCCGGTGAGGTACAGCTCCTGCAGGTCCACGGTGATCCCCTCGTGCAGCGGGCGCAGGCAACGGCCGCACTCGCCCTTCAGGGTCGCGTCCGCGGTGCCGGTGACGAGGACGCCCTCGTGCACCGACTCCAGACGCAGGTCCAGTTCGACGGGGTCCCCCTCGGGGATCCCCAACAGCGGCGTGGAGACGCCCGCAGGGGCGGGCCACTCGGCCGTCAGCTCGCGCTGGACTCCGGCCCCGCGCGTCAGATCGCGCACGGGGATCACCCACGGCGAGTCGGCGCCGTGGTGCTGGATGCTGTCCATGGTCGCTCCTCTCGGCGGGTGGGACGGCGGGGGTACACGGCCCGTCCGCACGCCCTCTGCGGGGGTGCGATGCGGCCTGGACACGGGTCCAGCCACGACGGACCGACAGCCCATCCTACCGGGTGGGTCCGCCTCGGCCAAAGCCGGCGGCGGTCCGCGCGTCGCCGGCCCGGCTCAGAGCCCGGCGGTGAACTCCCGGAGCCAGACCCGCAGGTCGGCCCCGAGGTCCTCATGCCGCGTCCCGAACTCGATGACCGCCTGCAGGTAGCCGAGCTTGTCCCCCGTGTCGTAGCGGCGGCCGTCGAAGACGACGGCGTGCACGCCGCGGCCTTCGCCGTCCTCCGTGGCCAGCCTCTGCAGCGCGTCGGTGAGCTGGATCTCCCCGCCGCGGCCGGGCGGGGTCTCGTCCAGCACGTCGAACACCTGCGGGACCAGCACGTAGCGGCCGATGATCGCGAGGGTGGAGGGGGCGTCCTCGCGGGCCGGCTTCTCCACGAGGTCGGTGACGCGGACGACGTCGTCGCGTTCCCCCGGCACGGCCTGCACCGCGGCCACGCCGTAGGCCGAGACGGCCTCCTCCGGCACCTCCATGAGGGCGATCACAGAGCCGCCGAGGCGCTGCTGCACGTCGATCATGCGCTCGAGCAGCGCCTCGCCGTCGCCGATGATGTCATCGCCCAGCAGGACCGCGAACGGCTCCTCGCCGACGTGGCGGCGTGCGCAGTTCACCGCGTGGCCGAGCCCGAGGGCCTCGCCCTGACGGACGTAGTGGATGTCCCCCACCAGGTCCGACTCGTGGATCTGCGCGAGCCGCTTGGCGTCGCCCTTGTGCTCCAGCGCGGCCTCCAGCGCGGGATGGCGGTCGAAGTGGTCCTCGAGGGCCCGCTTGTTCCGGCCCGTGATCATCAGCACGTCCGCCAGGCCCGCACGCCGGGCCTCCGTCACCACGTACTCGATGGCCGGCCGGTCCACCACCGGCAGCATCTCCTTCGGCATGGCCTTGGTGGCCGGCAGGAAGCGGGTGCCCAGGCCGGCGGCCGGGATGACGGCCTTGCGGGTGCGGGGGCGGGAGGGGGGCGGGACGGTCATCGGCGGTTCTCCTGCGGTTGATGCGGTGGGACGAGCGGAGGGGTGGCCCGCGGGCGGGCCGGGTGGGGTCAGGCCCCGCCGTCGAGGCCGCGCAGGACCGCGGCCGGGACGAACTCGGCGACGTCGCCGCCGAGTCCATGGACCTCCTTGATGAGCGAGGAGGACACGTGGGTGTACCGGGCGTCGGCCGGGAGGTAGACCGTCTCGACCCCGGTGAGGTGGCGGTTCATCGCGGCCATCGGGGCCTCGAACTCGAGGTCGGCGCCGCCGCGCAGCCCCTTGACGATCGCGTCCGCGCCGATCTGCCGACAGAACTCGGCCAGCAGGCCCGGGCCCATGGGCCGGACCGCGACACCGGCGAGGGAGGACACCGTCGCCTCGATCATGGCGATGCGCTCGTCCACGCTGAAGCGGTACGTCTTGGCCGGGTTGGCGGACACGGCGACCACCACCTCCTCGAAGAGGTTCGCGGCTCGCGCGATCACCTCGACGTGCCCCATGTGGAGGGGATCGAACGAACCAGGGCAGACGGCACGACGCATGGGTGCCAGCCTAGCGGGGGCCGCGCCGAGCGGCGACGGACGCCCGTCCGGTCCGGCTCCGGCGCGTCACGGTCGTGACGGACGCGGCATGCGCCGCCGTGTGCGGTCCGCGACGATGGGTACAGTGCGGCCATGGACGGAACCCAGCCCACCCCCGGATCGGCACGGCACGACGTCGACGTGGACGCGCCGTGGCGTCGCACGGCGGCGGCCGCGGGCCTGCTCGGCGACACCGGCCCCGTGCCCACCGTGTTCGAGACGATGACGGGCCTCGCCGTCGAGCACGGGGCCGTGAACCTCGGCCAGGGCTTCCCCGACGCCGACGGCCCCGACGCGCTGCTGCGCCTGGCGGCCGACGCCGTGCTGGCGGGCCCCAACCAGTACGCCCCCGGCACGGGCGACCCCGTGCTGCGGCAGGCCGTCGCGGAGCACCGCCGGCGCCACTGGGGCGTGACGGAGGACCCCGCCACGCAGGCCATGATCACCACGGGTGCCACCGAGGGCATCGCCTCGACGGTCCTGGCGTTCGTGCGCCCGGGCGACGAGGTCATCACGGTCGAGCCGTTCTACGACTCGCACGCCGCCACGATCGCCCTGGCCGGCGGCCGGCACGTGAGCGTGCCGGTGGAGGCGCCGGACTTCCTGCCGGACCCGGCGCGGGTGGCGGACGCGATCACCGACCGCACGCGCCTGCTCATCGTGAACACGCCGCACAACCCCACGGGCGCGGTCTATCCGCGGGAGCTGCTCGAGGAGCTCGTGGCCCTGTGCCGGTCCCGGGGCGTGCTGATCCTCTCGGATGAGGTCTACGACCACCTCGTCTACGAGGGCGAGCACGTCAGCCTGCGCTCGGTCGCGGGCGCCGAGGACATCGCCCTGACGGTCTCCAGCGCGGGCAAGGCGTTCGCGGTCACCGGCTGGAAGGTCGGCTGGCTGACCGGCCCGGCCGAGCTCGTCGGGGCCGCGCGCGCCGTCAAGCAGTTCCTCACCTACTCCTCCGGCCCCGCCTTCCAGCGCGCGCTGGGCGCCTACCTGCCCACCGACGACGCCGAGCGACACCTCGCCGGCCAGCGCGAGCGGTACCGCGACGCCCGGGATCGGCTCGTGGCGGGCCTGCGGGAGGCGGGCCTGGACCCGGTCGTCCCGGCGGCGGGCTACTTCGTCGTCGTGGACCTGGCCCCGTGGGGTGTGACGGACGCGGCCGAGGCCGCGGTGCGGTGGACGCGTGAGGCCGGCGTCACGGGCATCCCCGTGGGCGCGCTCTGCCGCCCGGACGGAGGCCACCTGCGGTCGTGGCTGCGGCTGGCGTTCTGCAAGTCTCCCGATGCGATCGACGAGGCGATGCGCCGCCTGGCCGAGGCGGCCCCGCGGCTGCGCGCGGCCTGACCCCCGACGCTTTCGTTGACGAAACGGCGGTCCCCAGAGCATTTTCGTTCGGGAAACGGCGGTCCCCGGAGCACTTGCGTTCGGGAAACGGCGGCCGCCGTGCTCGCGGTTCGGTGCTGAGCACAGTCCGTTCCGCCCTCTCGTCGCCCCAATGAGAACGGGACGAGACGCCGCCGTTTCCCGAACGAAAACGGGCCGAGACGCCGCCGTTTCCCGAACGAAAACGGGTGGGTGGGGTCAGCGCTCGTCCTGCCAGAGGTACAGGGCGGTCTCGCCGTAGACGCGCACCTCGACCTCCTCGAGGCCGCGCGGCCGGCGCGGCGCCGCGTCCCGGGCCGCCCGCTCCAGCACGAACAGCCCGCCCGGGGCAAGCCGCCCGGCCGCCGCCTCCAGCACGGCCTCGAGCGGCGCGCCGGCCACCGGGTACGGCGGGTCGGCCAGGATCAGGTCCACGGGCGCGGCCTCCGCCGCGAGCGCCTGCTCCACGCTCCCGGCGCGCACGCGCACGACGTCGGCCCCGCGCGCCCGGTTGACCAGCGCGGCGTTCGCGCGGCACGCGGTCACGGCCTTCCGGTCCCGCTCGACCAGCAGCACCGATGCCGCTCCGCGGCTGGCGGCCTCGCACCCCAGGGCGCCGGAGCCGGCGTAGAGGTCGAGCACGGCCGTCCCGTCCAGCCAGTCGCGGGCCTCGAGCCACGAGAACAGGGCCTCCTTGGTGCGGTCCGTGGTGGGGCGCGTGCCGGTGCCGGGGACGGCGGTCAGGGGCCGCCCGGCGGCCGCGCCGGCGATGATGCGGGACATGGCTCAGCCCTTCTCGAGGTAGTCGGCGGCGGTGAGGTGCTCGGCCTCCCAGCGGGCCACCTCGGCGGCGAGCGCCGGGTGGGCGGAGAGCCCGGGGCCGGCCGCCATCACGCGCGTGACGGCGTCGGCGGCCACGGCGATCAGCGGGGCGTCGGCGATGACGTCCACGTGGCGCAGCCCCGAGGCCAGCCCGGACTGGGCGGCGCCGAGCACGTCGCCGACGCCGCGCTGCGCGAGGTCCTCCTGCGCGATGCGCATGCCGTCCTGCTCCTGGGCCAGGACCTCGAGCCGGCGCAGCGACGGGTGCCCGTCCGGCAGGCGCGTGGCCAGCAGGCAGACCGCCGCCCCGGGCCCGCGGCCCACGCGGCCGCGCAGCTGGTGCAGGGTGGACAGGCCGAAGTCGTCGGCGTCGAGGATCGCCATGACCGTCGCGTTGGGCACGTCCACACCCACCTCCACGACGGTGGTCGCCACGAGCACGTCCGTCTCCCCGCGCGCGAAGGCCTGCATCGCCGCGTCCTGCTCGGCCTGGTCCATGCGCCCGTGCACGGCGTCGATCCGCAGCCCCGCCAGCGCCGGGAGACTCCGCAGCCGGGGTGTCATCTCCTCCACGTTGGCGTGACCCGGGTCGGCGTCGTCGGGGTCGATGCGCGGGCACACCACGAACGCCTGGTGGCCGGCCGCCACGTGCTCGGCGATCAGCTCCCACACGCGGCCGATCACGCGCGGGCCGT
Organism: Micrococcus sp. KT16; assembly: GCF_003315015.1. Classification (NCBI taxonomy): domain Bacteria; kingdom Bacillati; phylum Actinomycetota; class Actinomycetes; order Micrococcales; family Micrococcaceae; genus Micrococcus; species Micrococcus sp. KT16. Next base: position 20,234 of record NZ_QNRG01000002.1, read on the forward strand.
GGGCCATCCGCGCCACGTGCGTGGTGACCGGCTGACGCCCGGACGGCAGCCCCTCGAGCACCGAGAGGTCCAGGTCGCCGAACACCGTCATCGCCACGGAGCGCGGGATGGGCGTGGCGGACATGACGAGCAGGTGCGTGCCGGGGTTGGCCCGCCGCAGGGCCTCGCGCTGGTCCACGCCGAAGCGGTGCTGCTCGTCGACGACGGCCAGGGCCAGCTCGGCGAAGCCCACCTTCTCGGAGAGCAGCGCGTGCGTCCCGACGGCGATCCCGGCCTCGCCGGAGGCCAGGGCCAGCAGCGCCTCGCGGCGCGCGGCGGTCTTGAGCGAGCCGGTGACCAGCGCGACCCTTGTGGCCGGGCCGTCGCCGGCCCCGAGGGTGCCGGCCTCGGCGAGGGGGCCCATCAGGCGCAGCAGGGCACGGTGGTGCTGCGCGGCGAGCACCTCGGTGGGTGCCACCAGGGCGGCCTGGCCGCCGGCGTCCACGACCTGCAGCATCGCCCGCAGGGCCACGAGCGTCTTGCCCGCGCCCACGTCCCCCTGCAGCAGCCGGCTCATCGGGGCGTCCCGGGCCAGCTCGGCGGACAGCTGCTCCCCCACCGCCACCTGGCCGGGCGTCAGCGCGAACGGCAGGCGGGCGTCCAGGGCCTCGAGCAGGCCCCCGGCCCGCGGCGGGCGGGGCACGGCGGGCACCGCCCGCTCCCGGTTCCGGCGCCAGGCGAGCGCGGCCTGGACGAGCAGCGCCTCACGCAGGGCGAGAGCGGTCCGCGCCGGGCCGGTGGCGGCGACGTCGTTCGGGGCGTGCAGGTCCCGGTACGCCTGGGCGGTGCCAGGCAGCGGCACGTCCAGGTCGAGCGCCGCAGCGGCCTCCGCGCGGATCCGCTCGGTGAGCAGCTCGGGGATCCGTCCCAGGTCGACGGTCTCGAGCACCCGGGCGACGGCGGAGCGGACCGTCCACGACGGCAGCTTCCCCGTGGCCCGGTAGAGCGGGACCGGTCGCACGTCCACCTCCCCCGGGGCGACGTCGTCGTCCAGGAGCGCGAAGTCCGGGTTGTTCAGCGTGATCCGGCCGCGGTACTCGGTCGTGCGGCCCTGGAACATGGCGGTCATCCCGGGGGCGAGGCGGCGGCGGGCGTCGTGGCCGTTGAAGAAGGCCATGGACAGGCTCGCCCCCGGCACGCCGGCCACGGACGGGTCCGCGACGGTGACGTCCACGATGAACCCGGGCCGGCTGTGCATGCGCCGCGTGGTCACCGACTCCACGACGGCGACGACGGTCACCTCGGCGTCGTGCGGCAGCGCGGCGATGGGGGTGAGCTCGCCGCGCTCGATCCAGCGGCGCGGCACGTGGTCCAGCAGGTCCCCGACCGTGGTCAGCCCGAGCTCCTTCTCGAGGCGGGCGGGCAGCTTCCCGCCCAGCACCTCGGACAGGGGCAGGTCGGTGACGGGGGCCTCAGCGGCCATGGCACCCGTCCGGTGCGGCGTCGTCGCCGTGCGACGGCCCGGCCAGGTCGGTGACGGTCAGGCCCTCGACGTCGCCGGCAGCCCGCAGGGGGCCGATCGCGTCCTCGGCGCGGGGCACGTGCACGTGGACCCGCCACGGGACCCGGCCCTGCCCGTCACGGGCGGTCCCGAGGGGGGCCAGGATCACGGCGTCCCCCACGTCGGTCAGCCGTCGGCGCAGCTCGGCCGCGGCGAGCGGGGTGAGCGTCAGGGTGCCCATCACCTCGACGGCCCCCTCGGCCGACGCCTCCGCCTCGGCAGCGGGCTCGCCCTCCGCGGCGTGGACGCCCTCGCCGTAGCCGGGGAGGGCGGTGGCCAGCTCCTCGTCCACGGGCGTGCCCGTGACGACGGCGCGCAGCGCCTCGAACACCCAGAGCAGCCCGACGGCGCCGGCGTCCACGACGTGCGCCCGGGTCAGCGGGGCGAGCAACGACTCGGTCTCCTCCACGGCCTGCACGCAGTCGGCCAGCATGACGGTCACGGCCGGGCCCAGCCGCACGGCCGGGTCCGCGTCCCCGGCCACCGCGGGCGTGTCGGGGGCCTGGGTGGACGAGCGCGCGAGGCTGCGGGCGGCCGCGGAGAGCACCGTGAGGATCGTCCCCTCGCGCGGATCCGACAGGGCCTGCCGGGCGGCCCGGTCGGCGGCTCCGAACGCCGCCGCCAGGGCGAACGCGTCGACGCGCGCCCGGCCGCGCAGGGGCTCGGCCATCCCCGCCAGGCTGACCGCGAGCAGCATGCCCGAGTTGCCCCGGGCGGAGTCCAGCGCGGCCGCGCCCGCGTGCGCGAGCACGGCGCCGGCGTCGTCCTGTGCGGGGCAGGCGTCGGCCGCGGTGCGGGCCGCCGTCAGCGTGGCCAGCATGTTCGTGCCCGTGTCCGCGTCCGGGACCGGGAAGAGGTTCAGGGCGTCGAGCCGCGGCGCGGCCCGGCCCACGAGCTCCTCCGCGAGCGCGAGCCAGTGCGGCACCAGCGACGGCCGGGGCGGCGTGCTCACGGCGCCACGGCCTCCCCCAGGGTGCCGGTGCGGATGCCCTCGCCCAGGCGGGCGATCGCCGCCCAGTCCGGCCACACGACGTCCTCGCCGGTGTCCGTGTAGCCCACACCCACGGACGGCACCGTGCTGGTCACGATCGGGGCGTCGCGCGCGTCGCGCAGGGACCACGCCAGGTTCGCGAGGGTGCTCGAGTCGAGCTCGTCGTCGAGGGTCAGGAAGGGGGCGAACTCCTCGACGGCGGCCTGCACGCGGCTCGGGTCCGAGAGGGTGTCGCGGGAGAGGAACGCGGCCACGATGGCCTTGACCAGGCGCTGCTGGTTCTCCACACGGTCGAAGTCGCTGCGCGGCAGGTTGTACCGCTCCCGCGCGTAGGCCAGGGCCTTGTCCCCGTCCATCTGCACGGTGCCCGCGGGGAAGTCGATGCCGCCGGTCGAGACGAAGGCGCTGGGGTTGTCCACGCTGACGCCGCCCAGGGCGTCCACGAGGCCCTTGAAGCCGGCGAGGTCCACGGCGATCACGTGGTCCACGCGTGCCTGGAACATGTTCTCCGCGGTGGCCACCGTCAGCGGGATGCCGCCGTACTGGTAGGCGGCGTTGACCTTGTGGTCCCCGTGTCCCGGGATCGGCACCCACATGTCGCGCATGATGGACATGACCTGGATCTCGCTGCGGTCCCCGGGCACGTGGACCCACATGAGGGTGTCCGACCGGCCGGCGGAGTCACGGCCCTCCGCGCCCGCGTCCTCGCCGACGAGCAGCACGTCGAGGGCCTGCTCGTCCGCCTTCTCGTCCGCGTCCGGGGCGACGGGGCCCTGGGCGCCTTCGGCGGCCTGGTCCGCGTCCATGCCGGGCGGCGGCGCGGTGGGCTGCTGGGCGGACGCCCCCGCGGCGCCCGGGCGGCCCGACTCGGCGGGGAACGCGCCGCCGTCGAAGCGCTGGGTGTCCTGGTCGATGATCCGGGCGATCCCGCCGACGTACACCGCCGCCGCGATGCCCACGGCCAGCAGCGCCACGAGCACCACCGCCAGGGCGATCAGCCACGGGCGGCGACGACGACGGCGCCGCCCGACGGCGACGTCCTCCTGCGGGGGGCGGGGGCGGGGGTCCGCGGTGCTGCTCACGTGGGCTCCTGAGGCGGGGACGGGAACGGTCCCGCCCATGCTAGGGCACGGGCCCCCGCGGGTCCCGGCGCCGCACGTATCCTGGGCGGATGGAATCCCGCCGTCTGCGTCGTCTCGTGCCCCTCCTGACCGCGATCGCCCTCGGCGCCACGGCCTGCACCGGACGGGTGGCCACGGTGGAGGCCGCGCCCCACGCCGCTGACCCGGCGTGTGCCCCGGCCATGGTGGCCATGCCCGACGCCCTGGGCGACCTCGACCTGCGCCCCACCGACAGCCAGGCGACGGCCGTGTGGGGCGACCCGGCCGCCGTCGTCCTGCGCTGCGGCGCCGAGGTCCCCGGCCCCACCACGGACCGCTGCATCTCCGTGGACGGGATCGACTGGGTCATCCGGGACGAGGACGAGAACTGGCGGATCACCACCTACGGCCGCGACCCGGCCGTGGAGGTGCTGTTCGGCAAGGACCAGGCCAGCTCGGACACCGTGATGGTGGGCCTGTCCTCGGCGGTCGCGCAGATCGAGTCCAGCGGCGGCTGCGTCAGCGTGCAGGACGCCACACCCGTCGGCTGAGACCGGCGCGGGCCGCGTCAGTGCAGGCCGACGCCCCGCTCGAGGGCGAGGTCCAGCAGCTCCGAGATCAGATCGTCGTAGGACAGGCCCGTCCGCTCCCACATGGCCGGGTACATGCTGATGGGCGTGAAGCCCGGCATGGTGTTGATCTCGTTGACCACCCAGCGCCCGTCCGGGGTGAAGAAGAAGTCGCAGCGGCCCAGGCCGGATCCGTCCACGGCCTCGAAGGCGCGGATCGCCAGGGCGCGCAGCCGCTCGATCTCCTCCTCCGGCAGCTCGGCCGGGCAGGACAGCTGGGTGGTGCCGGTGTCCTGGTACTTCGACTCGAAGTCGTAGAACTGCGTCTCGCCCTCGTCGTGGGCCACGACGATCTCCCCCGGCAGCGAGGCGCGCGGGGCGGCGGAGCCGTGCCCGTCGAGGACGGCGCACTCGATCTCGCGGCCGACGATGCCCGCCTCCACCACGACCTTGGGGTCGAAGCGCCGGGCCTCCTCGACGGCGGCGCGCAGACCCGCGGGCTCGGTGACGCGGGTGATGCCGAAGGAGGAGCCGGCGCGGGCGGGCTTGACGAACAGCGGGTAGGCGAGCGCCCCGGCGCGGGCGAGGGCCGCCTCCGGATCGCGCGCCCAGTCGCGGGCGGTGATGGTCTCCCACGGGCCGACCTCGAGGCCGGCGGCCTGGAAGGCGACCTTCATGAAGTGCTTGTCCATGCCGACCGCGGAGGCGAGCACGCCGCAGCCCACATAGGGCAGACCCAGCGACTCGAACATGCCCTGGAGGGTGCCGTCCTCGCCCCAGGGGCCGTGCAGCAGCGGGAACACGACGTCCACCGGGCCCAGCGAGGAGCCGTCGGCCGCGGTCAGCTCGACGGTGCCGTCCGGCAGGGCGCGCAGGCTCACCGGGGCCTCGGGCTCCGGCACCTCCGGCAGGGCGTCGCCGTCCAGGCGGAACGAGGCCACGTCCAGCTCGTCGTGCGACCACAGGCCGGAGCGGGCCACACCCACCGGCACGACGTCCCAGCGCTGACGGTCGGCCGCGTGCAGCACGCCCGCCGCGGTCACGCAGCTGATGGGGTGCTCGCTCGAGCGGCCGCCGAAGAGCAGGAGCACGCGGGGACGCGCGTCGGCGGCGGCCTCCGGGGCGGGGGTGGCGGTCATGCGGTGCGTCCTTCCGACTTCAGGTCACGGGCGAGCAGCAGCTCGGCGAGGCGGTCCACGGCCACGTCCCCGGCGACCACCCGGTCCATCAGCTCGCTGATGGGCATCTCCACACCGTGGGCGCGGGCGGCGTGCACGATGGCGGAGACGGACTTGATGCCCTCGGCCGTCTGGCTCATGGCGGCCACCGCCTCCTCCGCGCTGAGTCCGGTGCCGATGTGGCGGCCGGCCGTGCGGTTGCGGGAGAGAGGCGAGGCGCACGTGGCCACGAGGTCGCCCAGGCCGGCGAGCCCGGCCATGGTGGCCGGGTCGCCGCCGAGCGCGACGGCCAGCCGGGTGGTCTCGGCCAGGCCCCGGGTGATGACGGAGGCCTTGGAGTTGTCCCCCAGTCCCTGCCCGTCGCAGATGCCCACGGCGAGCGCGATGACGTTCTTCACCACGCCGCCGATCTCCACGCCCACGACGTCCGTGTTCGTGTAGGGCCGGAAGGTCCGGCCGGCCGTGAGGGCGGCGATGCGCTCCGCCGTCGCGCGCGAGGCCGAGGCGACCACCGTGGCGGTGGGCTCGCCGCGCGCGATCTCGAGGGCGAGGTTGGGTCCGGAGACCACCGCGAACCGGTCCGGGCTGAGGCCCAGCTCCTCCGCGCAGACCTGCGACATCCGCGCGTCGGTGCCGCGCTCGAGGCCCTTGACGAGGGAGACCACGACGGCGTCCGGGGCCAGGTCGGCGCACACGGTGCGCAGCGTCTCGCGCACGTGCTGCGCGGGCACGGCCACCACCACGACGCCGGCGCCCCGGACCGCCTCGGCGGCGTCGGTGACGGCGCGCACGCAGGTGGGCAGGGTGATGCCGGGCAGGTACTCGGGGTTCTCGTGTCGCTCGGTGATGGCCTCGGCGACCTCGGCCCGCCGGGACCACATCACGATCTCGGACGCGCGGGCGGGCTCGGGGCTGGTGCTCAGGCCCAGGACGCGGGCGAAGGCCGACCCCCAGCTGCCGGCCCCGAGGACGGCGACGGTGCGCGGATCGCTCATGCCCCGGTCACCCGCGCTCCGGTCGTGGGATCCCAGCGGCCCTCCGGGGCCGGTTCTCCGCGCAGCTCGGCGACCAGGTCGGTGATCGCGGCCATCATGCGGCCGGTGCCCTCGCGCAGGGTCGCCGCCGTCACGGGGCGGTCCCGCAGGTCCGCGAGGTCGACGGGCGCGCCGACCCGGATCCGGGCGGTCTTGCGCGGGAGGACGCGGAGGGAGCGGCCGCCGTACGGCAGCAGCTCCTGGATGCCCCACTGGCCGACGGGGATGAGCGGGGCGCCGGTCTGCAGGGCGAGGCGCACGGCCCCGTTGCGCCCGGCCATGGGCCAGCCGTCGGGATCGCGGGTGACGGTGCCCTCCGGGTAGACGATGATCGCCCGGCCCGTGGCGACGGCCTCGCGGGCGGCGGCGAGCGAGCGGCCGCCGTCGCGGGTGCGCTCGACCGGGATCATGCGGGTGGCCTCGAGGACCTGCTTGAGCACGGGCACCTTCCAGAGCTCGGCCTTGGCGAGGAAGGTCGGCAGCAGGCCCTGGTTGTAGACCATGTGGGCCACGGAGAGCGGGTCCACCTCCGAGATGTGGTTGACGGCGAGGATCGCCCCGGTCTCGGGCAGGTGCTCGGTCCCCTCCCACACCTGGCGGACGAGGGCCCGCATCGCCGGTCGCACGATCACGCCCGGGATCACGTAGGGGGCCCGCGCGGCACGCGTCGGACGACCCCCCGCGGCGCCAGGGCTCTGCGCGTCCACGCCGCTCACCGGTCGCGTTCGGTCAGCTCGACGTCGGCGCCGAGGCCCTCGAGCTTCGCCATGAAGTGCTCGTAGCCGCGGTTGATGATCTCCAGGCCCGTCGCCGTGGAGGTGCCCTCGGCGGTGAGGGCGGCGATCAGGTGGGAGAAGCCGCCGCGCAGGTCCGGGATGTCGAACTCGACGCCATGCAGCGGCTTCGGGCCGGAGATCACGGCCGAGTGCAGGAAGTTGCGCTGACCGAAGCGGCACGGCACGGAGCCGAGGCACTCGCGGTGCAGCTGGATGGAGGCGCCCATCCGCACGAGGGCGTCGGTGAAGCCGAAGCGGTTCTCGTACACGGTCTCGTGCACGATGGAGACCCCCTTGGCCTGGGTCAGCGCCACCACGAGGGGCTGCTGCCAGTCGGTCATGAAGCCGGGGTGCACGTCCGTCTCGAGCACGAGCGGGTTGAGATCGCCGCCGGCGTGCCAGAACCGGATGCCGTCGTCGACGACGTCGAACTCGCCGCCGATCTTGCGGTAGGTGTTCAGGAACGCCGTCAGGTCGCGCTGCTCGGCGCCGCGGACGTAGATGTCCCCCCGGGTGGCCAGGGCGGCGGAGGCCCACGAGGCGGACTCGTTGCGGTCGGGCAGCGCGATGTGGTTGTAGCCGCGCATCTCGCTCACGCCCTCGATGCGGATGGTGCGGTCCGTCTGCACGGTGATGATCGCGCCCATCTTCTGCAGGACGGCGATGAGGTCGTGGATCTCCGGCTCGACGGCGGCGCCCTTGAGCTCGGTGATGCCCTCGGCCTTCACGGCGGTCAGCAGCACCTGCTCGGTGGCTCCGACGGAGGGGTACGGCAGCTCGAGCTTGGCGCCGTGCAGGCCCTTGGGGGCGGAGATGGAGATGCCGCCCGGGCGCTTGTCCACGACGGCGCCGAAGTTGCGCAGCACGGCCAGGTGGTAGTCGATCGGGCGGTCGCCGATCTTGCAGCCGCCGAGGTCGGGGATGAAGGCCTCGCCGATCGCGTGCATGAGCGGGCCGCAGAAGAGGATCGGGATGCGCGAGTCGCCGGCGTGGGCGTCGATCTCGGCGGTCAGGGCCGACTTCACCCCGGCCGGGTCCATCGTGATCCGCCCGGTCTCCTTGTCCCACTCCACGGACACGCCGTGGATCTCGAGGAGGGAGCTGACGACGTCCACGTCCTTGATCTCGGGGATGTTCCGGAGCACGGACGGCGAGTTGCCGAGCAGGGCGGCCACCATGGCCTTGGGCACCAGGTTCTTGGCGCCGCGCACGGTCACCTCACCGGTCAGCGGCTTGCCGCCATGGATGGTCAAGAGCTTCGCCATGCGCGTCCTTCCTCAGTGCGGCCGCAGGGCCACGGTCTCGGCCACTCCGCCGGAGCGGGGAGGTCTCTGAACGGGACCGCCCGCCGTGTGCGGCGGGCGGTCCCGGAATCGCCTCCCAGCATAGGGCGTCGCCGGGCACGCGCGGCAATGGTGCGCTCCCGGCGGCGGCCGGTCAGCCGGCCGTGCGGGCCGGCAGGGTGGTGGGCTTGTACGCGGGGCGGTCCGCCTCATAGGCATCGATCTCGGCCTGGTGCCCCAGGGTGACGGCGATGTCGTCCAGGCCCTCGAGCAGCCGGCGACGGGTGTCGTCGTCGATCTGGAAGGGGGCGGTCACATCCCCGCACTCGACGGTGCGTGTGACGAGGTCCACGGTGACCGTGGTCCCGGGACGGTTCTCCAGCTCCTTCCAGATGCGCTCGACGTCCTCCTGCTCCACCTGGGCCGCGACGAGCCCCTGCTTGGCGGAGTTGCCGCGGAAGATGTCCGCGAAGCGCGGGGAGATCACGGCGCGGAAGCCGTAGTCCTTGAGCGCCCACACGGCGTGTTCGCGCGAGGAGCCGGTGCCGAAGTCCGAGCCCGCCACGAGCACGGTGCCCCCGCTGAACGGCTCGGTGTTCAGGATGAAGTCGGGGTCCTGGCGCCAGCCGGCGAACAGGGCGTCCTCGAAGCCCGTGCGGGAGATCCGCTTGAGGTACACGGCCGGGATGATCTGGTCCGTGTCCACGTTCGAGGCGCGCAGCGGCACGCCGACGCCGGTGTGGGTGGTGAACTTCTCCATGTCTCAGGCCTCCTGGGGGGTGAGGGCGGGCAGGTCGGACGGGCTGGCGAGGCGGCCCAGCACGGCGGTGGCCGCGGCGACCACCGGGGACACCAGGTGGGTGCGCCCGCCCTTGCCCTGCCGGCCCTCGAAGTTGCGGTTGGAGGTGGACGCGCAGCGCTCCCCCGGGGAGAGCTGGTCCGGGTTCATGCCCAGGCACATGGAGCAGCCGGCGAAGCGCCACTCAGCCCCGAAGTCCTCGAACACCCTGTCCAGGCCCTCGTCCATGGCCTGCAGGCGCACGCGCGCCGAGCCCGGCACGACCATGACGCGCAGCCCCTCGGCCTTGCGCCGGCCCCGGACGACCTCGGCGAACGCCCGCAGGTCCTCGATGCGGGAGTTGGTGCACGAGCCCATGAACACGGTGTCGACCTCGACCTGCTTCATCGGGGTGCCGGGGGCCAGGTCCATGTAGGACAGCGCCTTGCGGGCCGCCTCCTGGGCCACCGGGTCGGCGAAGTCCTCGGGCGCGGGGACGGTGTCGTTCAGGCTCACGCCCTGCCCCGGGTTGGTGCCCCACGTGACGAACGGCTCCAGCGTGTCCGCGTCGATGACCACCTCGGCGTCGAACTCCGCGCCCTCGTCCGTGGCGAGGGTGCGCCAGTGCTCGACGGCGGCGTCCCAGTCGGCGCCCTCGGGGGCATGGGGCCGTCCCTTCAGGTAGGCGAAGGTGGTCTCGTCCGGGGCGACCATGCCGGCGCGGGCGCCGGCCTCGATGGACATGTTGCAGATGGTCATCCGGCCCTCCATGGAGAGGTTCTGGATGGCCTCACCGCGGTACTCGAGCACGAAGCCCTGGCCCCCGCCCGTGCCGATCTTCGCGATGACCGCGAGGATGATGTCCTTGGCCGTCACACCCGGGCGCAGCGTGCCGTCCACGGTGACCGCCATGGTCTTGAAGGGCTTCAGCGGCAGGGTCTGGGTGGCCAGGACGTGCTCGACCTCGGAGGTGCCGATGCCGAACGCCAGGGCGCCGAACGCGCCGTGGGTGGAGGTGTGGGAGTCGCCGCAGACCACGGTGAGGCCGGGCTGGGTCAGGCCCAGCTGGGGGCCGACGACGTGGACGATGCCCTGCTCGGCGTCGCCCAACGGGTGCAGGCGCACACCGAACTCGGCGCAGTTGGCCCGCAGGGTCTCGATCTGCGTGCGCGAGGTGGGATCCGCGATCGGCTGGTCGATGTCCAGCGTCGGGGTGTTGTGGTCCTCCGTGGCGATGGTCAGGTCGGGCCGACGCACCGGACGCCCGGCCAGACGCAGCCCCTCGAAGGCCTGCGGGCTCGTCACCTCATGCACGAGGTGCAGGTCGATGTAGAGCAGGTCGGGGGTGCGGGAGGCGCCCTCGCCCTCGCCGCGCACCACCACGTGCTCGTCCCAGACCTTCTCGGCCAGCGTCCTGGGCCGCGTCGTCGCCGTCGTCATGTGCCGCACCTTCCTGCTCACGCACCTGTCAGTCGTCGCCCGGCGCGGGGCGCCGGTGCTCACGGACCACTGTGGGGCGCGGCGGGGCTGTTCTCGACCACGCGGCGCGATATTCCACATCGTGAGATGTCGTCTCACATGCCGGACGCGGCGGAGGCCGGCCCGGTCGCGCACGTCGCGCGCCGACATCCCCGGCCGTCCGCGCAGTGAGACGACTACGATCACCCCATGACCACCGAGCCCGTGCGCCCGCCCACCGAGGACGACCTCATCGGCCCCTCGCTCCACCGGCATCCCAGCGGCGTCGGCGTGGTGGACAAGTCGGTGGCGATCCTCGACGCGCTCGAGTCCGGCCCGGCCACGCTCGCCCAGCTCGTCACCGCCACCGGGATCGCGCGGCCCACGCTGCACCGGCTCGCGGCCGCCCTCACGCACCACCGCATGGTGGGCAAGGACCTGCAGGGCCGCTACGTGCTGGGCACCCGCCTGGCCGAGCTCGCCTCCGCCGCCGGCGAGGACCGGCTCACCACGGCCTCCGGCCCGGTGCTGCTGTGGCTGCGCGACGCCACGGGAGAGAGCGCCCAGGTGTTCCGTCGGCAGGCGGACTCCCGCGTGTGCGTGGCCAGCGCGGAACGGCCCTGGGGCCTGCGCGACACCATCCCCGTGGGCGCCCGCATGTCCATGAAGGCCGGCTCCGCCGCGCAGGTGCTCCTGGCCTGGGAGGACCACGAGCGGCTCGTCGAGGGGCTGGCCGGCGCCGTGTTCACACCCACCGTCCTCGCGGCGGTGCGGCGCCGCGGCTGGGCCCAGTCCCTGGCCGAGCGCGAGCCAGGGGTCGCCTCGGTGTCGGCGCCGGTGCGCGGTCCCAGCGGCCGCGTCATCGCGGCGGTCTCGATCTCCGGCCCCCTCGAGCGGCTCTCCCGCCAGCCGGGCCGGCTGCACGCGGACGCCGTCGTCTCCGCCGCGACGCGGCTCACCGAGCTCATCCGCGCCGGCGAGGCCTGAGGCCCGCCCGCGCCACCGACGGGATGCGCCGCAGAGACACCCCGTTCTTCCCGCGTTCACCCGCGGGGCCTAGCGTCGGCCAGGTCCCCGACCGCCGTCCCCCGCACCCTCGAGGAGTCCGCCGTGACCGAGACGACCGCGCCCGCCGCCCCCGCCGAGCAGGAGGCCGCGCCGCGGCTGTCCGTGATCGGCACGGGCTATCTGGGCGCCACGCACGCCGCCTGCATGGCCGAGCTGGGCTTCGAGGTGCTCGGCGTGGACGTGGACCCGGCCAAGATCGAGCGTCTGGCCCGCGGCGAGGTGCCCTTCCACGAACCCGGCCTGCCCGAGCTGCTGCGCACCCACGTCGCCTCCGGGCGGCTGCGCTTCACCACCGACGTCGCGGAGGCGGCCCGCTGGGCGGACGTCCACTTCATCGGCGTCGGCACCCCGCAGAAGGTGGGCGAGACCGCGGCGGACCTGAGCTATGTGGACGCCGCCGTCGCCTCCCTCGCCGCGGCGATCGACCGCGACGCGCTGATCGTCGGCAAGTCGACCGTGCCCGTGGGCACGGCGCGCCGCCTGGCCGAGCTCGTGCGCACCGTGCGCACGGAGGCCGGACTGCCGGGCGAGGTCGAGCTCGCCTGGAACCCCGAGTTCCTGCGGGAGGGCTTCGCCGTGAGGGACACGCTCACCCCGGACCGCCTCGTCATCGGCACGCACGGGCCCCGCGCCGAGGGCATCCTGCGCCGCGTCTACGCGCGGCAGCTCGCGGCCGACACCCCGTGGATCAGCACGGACCTCGAGACGGCCGAGCTGGTGAAGGTGGCCGCCAACGCCTTCCTGGCCACGAAGATCTCGTTCATCAACGCGTTCTCGGAGATCACCGAGAACGTGGGCGGGGACATCGGCACCCTCGCGGACGCGATCGGCCACGACGCCCGGATCGGACGCCGGTTCCTCAACGCGGGCGTGGGCTTCGGGGGCGGCTGCCTGCCCAAGGACATCCGAGCGCTCCAGGCCCGCGTCTCCGAGCTGGGCCTGGACCGGACCATGCGGTTCCTGGCGGAGGTGGATGACATCAACCTGCGCCGCCGCGACCGCGTGGTGGACCTGGCGGTGCAGGTGCTCTCCGCGGCTCGCGACGGCCGCATCCGCCGGGCCGAGGCCTCCGGGCCCGCCCCCACCCCGGCGAGCGTGCAGGTGCTCAACGGCACGCGGATCGCCGTGCTGGGCGTCACGTTCAAGCCGGACTCCGACGACGTCCGGGACTCCCCCGCCCTCGACGTCGCCAACCGTCTCTACACGGCCGGCGCCGACGTCCGGGTGTACGACCCGGAGGGCAACGCCAACGCGGCCGCCCGCTTCCCGCGGCTCGACTACGTGGACTCGCTCGAGGCGGCCGTGGACGGCGCCGAGCTGACCCTGCTGCTGACCGAGTGGCGCCAGTTCCGCGAGATGGATCCGGACGCCGTGGGCGCACGCGTGGCCTCCCGCCTGCTGATCGACGGGCGCAACGTCCTGGACGTCGCCGCGTGGCGCGAGCACGGGTGGGACGTCATCGGCCTCGGCCACCGCTTCGACCCGGAGCGACTCCTCCGCGCGGCCTGACCCGCCCGCGGACCCCGGCCCGGGCGCTCAGCCGGCGAACGGGTCCCAGCCGGACCCGGGCAGCGGCCGGTGCCCGGCCGGCGCCCGGGCCCCGGCCGGCACGAGCCGGCCGATCCGCGTGAACCCCCGGGGCAGCTCGGTCTCGGGCCACGCCAGCCCCAGGAGACCGTAGTCCTCGCCCCCGCCGGTCACGAGCGCCTCCGGACTGGTCCCGGCCAGGGCGGCCACGCGGCGCAGGGGTGCGGCGGCCTGCGCCAGCCAGGCCTCGTCCAGCCACGGTGCCGGCGCGGGGCCTGCCCCGCCGGTGGCGGCCGCCATGCGGTGCGCGTCCTTGCCCAGGCCGTCGGAGACGTCCATGAGGGTGAGCAGGCCGGCCGTCACCGCGGCGGGTCCGAGGGCCAGCGGCGGGCGGGGTCGCAGCTGGGCGCGGACGGCGCGGGCGAGCTCCCGCGGTGACGGCCGGTCGGCGGCGGGGAGGGCGTCCGCCCGTCGCTCCAGCTCCGCGCGGTCGGTGAGCAGCACGGCGAGCCCGGCGGCGGCCCACCCCGGCCCCGGGGGCGCGGCGGCCCGGGGACCGTCCGGCACCGCCTGGGCATGGACGAGGTCGGCGCCCTCGGCGAGCACGCGGTCCCGGTCCGCCGCGGCCGGCGTGCGGCACAGCACTCCGCCGGGGTGCGGGTCCCCGAGCACCGTCACCGCGGCGTGGACCCGTCCGCCGGTGCCCAGGTCGCCCCCGGCCACCCGGCAGTCCGGCGCGCCGAGGTGACGCACCGCGCCCACGATGCCCGCGGCGAACGACCGCACCCAGGCGACCGGCGTCGTCGGCGGCAGGGTGAGGGCGGTGACGAGCGCGGAGGCGCTCCCGCCCATCGCGTTGACGTCCGAGAGGTTCTGGGCGACGGCCTTCCAGCCGGCGTCGTGGCCGCGGGTGCGGGGGCCGGCCGGCCAGCGGTGCAGGAAGTCCGTGCCCTCCCCCATCGCGTCCGTGGAGATGAGCGTCCCGCCGCGGGGCGCGGGCACGAGGGCGGCGTCGTCGCCCGGGGCGACGGTGCCGGCGGGCCAGTGGCCGTCCCGGACGGCGGGAGCGAGCCCGGTCAGGACGACCTCCAGCAGCTCGGCCTCCGTGAGGTCGCCGACGGTCGCCCCCGCCGCGGCCGCGGGGTCGCGCACCGTCATCGGCGGCCCCGCCGGACCGGGGCGCCGGAGGCCCGGGCGAGGGCGTCGCGGAAGGCGCGGAAGCGGTCCACCTCGGCGCGCACCGGGTCGACGACGAGCCGCCGGCCGACGTCGGTGGTCGCCTCCTCGAGGCGGCGGCGCGCGTGGCGTCCCCGCGCCGCGGCGGTCCACCGGGTCAGGGGGATCGCCAGCAGGGCCAGGAGCACGCCGAGCGCGAGGCCGCCGACGAGCAGCAGCGTCGGGAGGGGGAAGCCCTCGACCGTGGGGGCGGGCGGCAGGGGGAACTGCAGGTACCCAGCCAGGGCGAGGACGCCCAGCCAGCCGGCGCCGACGACGGCGGTGAGGAGGGCGAGCCACTGCAGCACGTCCAGCACGGGGTGCCACCAGCTGCCCCGACCGGCCCCGAGGTCGGTGGCGGCGATCGCCTGGTCCACGGCGCCGGGGAGCTCCTCGGCGTGCTCCCGGCCCGCGCGGCGGATGGCGGCGGCCCACGGCTCGGAGGCTCCCGCGCCGGCCGCGGCGGCCAGCGTGCGGACCGCGCCGTCGACGACGGCCCGCTGGGTGCCCGAGCGCTCGGGCAGGGAGGTGCGGTGCAGCGCGGGGTCGCGGGCGACCTCGTCCCGGTCGCGGCGGGGGGCGGCGCTCTCGGGCATCAGGTGCAGGCGCCGCAGGGGGTCCGCGCGGAAGGAGTGCATCCAGCGCAGCACGGGCCAGCTGGTGCGCTTGGCCGAGCGCAGCCGGTACGAGCCCTCCACCGCCCGGACGACGGCCGGCACGCCGCCGGCCACGGCCAGCTCGCGCCCGAGCCGCTGCTCGTCCCCGGGCCCGACGCCGGCCGGCTCGCCCTCGCCCGAGGCGGCGGCGAGGTCCGCGGCACGGGCCGCGACGTCCGCGCCCAGGCGTTCGGCGGCCGCGCCGCGCTGGGCGACGATCGCCGCGACCTGCCGGCCGACCTCCTCGAGGCCCTCCCCCGTGCGCGCGGACACGGGCAGCACCCGGACGTCGCCGAGGCCGTGGCCGGAGAGCATCCGGCGCAGCGAGGCCAGCACGACGTCCCGGTCCCGCACCGAGAGCCGGTCCACCTGGTTGAGCAGCACGAGGGTCACGGCCGCGTGCGAGCCCATGGTCGCCAGGAACTCGCGGTGCAGCACGGCGTCCGCGTACTTCTCCGGGTCCACGACCCACACCAGCACGTCCACGTGGCCGGCCAGCCGGGAGGTGATCTCGCGGTTGCCCCGCTCGACCGAGTCGATGTCCGGCAGGTCCAGCAGGATCAGACCGGTGGCGTCGGCGCCGTCACGGCGGCCGAAGCCGAGGAAGCCGGGGCGGCCGTCGTCGAGCACGGGGGCCTCGTCCAGCAGGTGGCGGCGGCGCACGCCGAGCCAGTCGAGCAGGGCGGCCGCACCGCCGCCCTCGCCGGTGCCGTCGCCGTGCTCCGCGTCCGGGTCCAGCCCCTGTCCCCGGCCCACGCCCCAGACCGCGGCGAGCGGCTCGGACGTGGTGGGCCGGGTGGCGGCCACGCGGGCCAGGTCGCGGCCGGTGAGCGCGTTGAACAGGGAGGACTTGCCGGAGCCCGTCGCCCCGAAGAACCCGACCACGGTGTGCTCCGCGGAGAGTGCCTGGCGCTCCCCGGCCGCGCGCACGACGGCGTCGGCCCCGGCCACGACGTCCTCGGGCAGGCGGCCCGCGGCCAGCTCGGCGGCCTCGCCGAGGGCGTCCAGGCGGGGGGCCAGGGCGGGGGTGTCGCGGCGGCTCATCGGGGCTCCTCCCCCGCCTCGGCGGCGGACGGGGCGTGCTCGGGCCCGGTCGGGCCGTCGACGCCGGCGGCCACCCCGCGGCGCAGCACCGGCACGAGGGCGCGCAGCTCCTCGGTGGCCTGCGGCTCGCGCTCGAGGTGGAGCAGCGGCAGGAAGCGGTCCGCGAGCACGGTCTCGAGGAAGGCCCGCACTCGGTGCTCGAGCAGCTCATCGGCACGCCGGGCCATGCGGCGCACGGCGTCCTCGCCGAAGATCGACTCGAGCAGCTTCTGACCGACGACGGCGGCGCCGCCGGCGATGCCGACCTCGATGCCCGCGAGTCCGCCGGTGGAGGCGAACGAGATGATCATGAGGGCCACGGCCGCGCCGTTCACGCCGGTGGCCGCCAGGCGGGCGCGCGTGCGCTTGCCCGCGCCCTCCTCCTGGATCAGCGCCAGCACGTCCGACTGCCAGTCCCGCACGACGTCGGCCGCCCGCGCCGACGTGTCCGGCGCCAGGGCGCCCAGGTCGCGCCCGGCCACGAGGGCCCGGCCCGCCGGCTCGGACGCCCAACGCCGCTCGATCTGCTCGGCGGCCGCGGCGGCCGCCTCGACCATCACGGCGTGCAGGCCGGTCTCGAGCGCGGTCTCGACCTCTTCGGGCGGGGCCGGGCGCCCGCGCACCAGGGCGCCGAGGCGGTCCCGCAGCCGGCCGATCGTGGTCTCGACGCCGCGGAAGAACTCCCCCGTGCCGACGAAGTCCTGCCAGCGGGAGAGCACCTCGCCGCGCAGCAGCGTGCCGTCCGAGGTGGCCTCGCGGACCCGGCCGACGGCCTGGTCCGTGGAGTCCCCCACGATCCGGGTGAGCAGGTCCGCGGCGTGCCGCTGCTCCTCCTCGGCGCGGGCCAGGTCGGCGACGCGGGCGGCCAGCTGGCCCAGCACGCCGTCCACGGTCCGGCGGGCGACAGCGCCGCGCGCCTGGGCGTCGGCGGCGAGGGTCTCGAGCCAGGCGCGCAGGCCCGCGACGTGCTCCTGCGGGAGCAGACCGCGCTCGTCGAAGCGGGTCTCGGGGATCACGTGGATCCGGGCGTCGGCGAGGCCGCGCTCGGTGAGCATGCGCCGCAGGTCCGGGGTGATGTCCTCCGCCGCGCCCTCGGGCACGCGGCCGAGCACGACGGCCACGGTGATGTCGCGGGCGGCGGCCTCGTCCAGCAGCTGCCAGGGCACGGCGTCGGCGTAGCGGTGCGCCGTCGTCGTGAAGATCCACAGGTCGGCGGCTTCGAGGAGCTGCCGGGCCAGCGCGCGGTTCTGGTCCGCCACGGAGTCGATGTCCGGGGCGTCCACGAGGGCGATGCCTGACGGCAGTGCGGGCTCGGCCACGAGCGCGACCGTGTCCATCGCGGACTGGTCGGGTTCGACGGGGCCGGCGGCCGCGTCGCGGTGCACGCTGACGCGGGCGAGGTCGGGCAGCACCCGCGGGCCCGTGAACCAGTGGGCGTCGGCGGGGTTGTGCAGCAGCAGAGGCTGCCGCGTGGTGGGCCGCAGGGCGGAGGAGCGGGAGACCTCGTGGCCGACGAGCGCGTTCACCAGCGTGGACTTGCCCGCACCGGTGGAGCCGCCGACGACGGCCAGCAGCGGCGCGTCGAGCGAGTCGAGGCGGGGCAGCACGTAGTCGTCGATCTGGTGCAGGGTGCGCTCGCGCTCGGCGCGGTCCTGCCCCGCAGTGACGGTCTCGAAGGGCAGCTCGAGCGCGGCGAGGTGCTCGCGCACGCGGCGGACGGCCGTGTCGACACCGAGGTCTGGGGCGTTCTGATCCGTGTGTGGCACGTGGGCCATCGTCTCACGGGCGCGCACCGGCCGCCCATCCCGCCGGCCCGGCGGACGGAAACGACGGAAGCCCGGTCCGCAGGGACCGGGCCTCCTGTCACTCGGGTGACCCCAGCGGGATTTGAACCCGCGTTACCGCCGTGAGAGGGCGGCGTACTAGGCCGCTATACGATGGGGCCGAGCGCGCTGTCCGCGTGTGCGGAAGCGATGCCGTGGAGACCTTCTTCTGCGCCTGCGTCTCCTGTTCAGGCGGCGGATGCGTTCATCCGCCCGTGCCGTTCCGGTCCGAGGACCGGGCGACGACTGCGTGACCCCAGCGGGATTTGAACCCGCGTTACCGCCGTGAGAGGGCGGCGTACTAGGCCGCTATACGATGGGGCCGTGCGCCACGTCCGAGCGTCTCCGCCCGTGCGCGTTCACTGAGTCCGAAGACTCGCTGGGGTACCAGGACTCGAACCTAGAATGACGGTACCAGAAACCGTTGTGTTGCCAATTACACCATACCCCACTGTCGGTCAAGCATGCCTGACCGATGTGCATCATATTCATGAGCTCGGTGTTCCCGGATCTCTCCGGCAACGAGTAAGAACTCTACACCCTCCGGGCGACGTGTGCAAAATCGGCGGGTCAGGCCGCCAGCCAGGTCCGCAGCCCGCCGATCGCCCGCATCCGCCAGCATGCGTGCTCCTCGTCCCAGAGCGGCTCCTCCGCCCCGCCGTGGGCGGGGGCGTCGGGGCTCATCCACACCGGAACGAGCCCCGCCGACCGGGCCCCCTCGACGTCGTGACGCAGGCTGTCCCCCACCATGAGGGTGCGTCCCGGGTCCGTGCCCAGGCGGGAGCAGCCGGCCAGGAAGGGGGCCGGGTCCGGCTTCGGGGCCCCGGCCGTGTCCGAGCCGATCAGCACCTCGACCCACTCCAGACCGAGGGCGTCGGCCTTGCCGCGCTGGTAGGCCTCCACGTTGTTCGTGACGATCCCCACGCCACGGCCTGTTCCCCGCACCTCGGCGAGGACGTCGACGGTCGCGGGGAACAGCGCCCAGTGCCCGCGCACGACCTCTTCGTAGTCGGTGGTCCACAGGCCGTCGAGCGGGGTCGCCGCGTCCTCGGGCACGCCGAGCGCGCGCAGGGCGTCGGCCACGCGGGCCAGCCGCTGCTCCTCGAACGTCAGCTCCCCGGCCACGTAGCGCCCGTAGTGGCCGCCGGCGTCGGACGCGAAGGCGTCGGTGGCCTCAGCCAGCACCGCCGGGTCGACGTCGGCGGCCCCGGCCCACTGCCGGCGCACCGTCGCGTCGAACGCGGCGTGCTGGGCGGAGCGCAGATCCAGCAGCGTGTCGTCCAGGTCGAAGAGGACGGCGTCCCAGGCCGGCGGCGCGGGCGCGCCCGCGGACCCGCCGGCCGGCGTCGTGCTCACGCCCCGGCTCATGCGTCGGCGGGCTGGTCCTGGTCCAGGCCCTGTTCCGCGGCGAAGCGGTCCAGACGGGCGAGCGCGGAGTCCCGGCCCAGGATCTCGAGCGACTCGAAGAGCGGCGGGGACACCTTGCGGCCGGTCACCGCGACGCGCACCGGGCCGAACGCCTGGCGCGGCTTGAGGCCCAGGCCGTCGATGAGGGCGGCCCGCAGCGCCGCCTCGATGCGCTCGGTGGTGAACTCGTCCTCGGGCAGGGCGGCCAGCGCCTCCCGGGCCGCGGCGACGGCGGCGCCCAGGTCCGCCGGCATGCCCTTGAGGGCGCCTTCGGCGGTCCGGACGTCCCGGTCCGCCGTGAAGAGGAAGGTGAGCATCTCGACGGCCTCACCGAGCAGCTGCACGCGCTCCTGCACGAGCGGGGCCGCGGCGGTGAGGACCTCCATCTCCCGCTCCGTCAGGTGCTCGCCCACGAGGCCGGCCGCGTGCAGGTAGGGCACGAGACGGTCACGGAAGTCGGCCACGTCGAGCATGCGCACGTGCGTGCCGTTGATCGCGATCGCCTTCTTCTCGTCGAAGCGGGCGGGGTTGGCCAGCACCTTGTGCACGTCGAAGTGCTCCACGAACTGCTGCGGGGTGAAGATGTCCTCGTCCGCGGAGAGGGACCAGCCCAGCAGGCCGAGGTAGTTCAGCAGGCCCTCCGGGATGAAGCCGTTGTCCCGGTGCAGGAACAGGTTGGCCTGCGGATCGCGCTTGGACAGCTTCTTGTTGCCCTCGCCCATCACGTAGGGCAGGTGGCCGAACACCGGCATGTACCGGGCGACGCCGATCGCGTGCAGGGCGCGGTAGAGCGCGATCTGGCGCGGAGTGGACGAGAGCAGGTCCTCGCCGCGCAGCACGTGGGTGATGCCCATGAGCGCGTCGTCCACCGGGTTCACGAGGGTGTACAGCGGCGACCCGTCCGCGCGGACCACCACGAAGTCCGGCACGGAGCCGGCCTTGAAGGTGATCTCCCCGCGCACCAGGTCGGTGAAGGTGATGTCCTCATCCGGCATGCGCAGCCGCCAGACCGGCGCGCGGCCCTCGGCCTCGAAGGCGGCGATCTGCTCGTCCGTGAGGTCACGGTCGTGGCCGTCGTAGCCCAGCTTGGGGTCGCGGCCGGCGGCCCGGTGACGGGCCTCGGTCTCCTCGGGGCTCGAGTAGGACGGGTAGATGTATCCGCCGGCCTTGAGCTTCTCGATCACGTCCGCGTAGATCTCCCCACGCTGGGACTGACGGTATGGCTCGTGCGGACCGCCGACCTCGACGCCCTCGTCCCAGTCGATCCCGAGCCAGCGCATCGCCTCGAGCAGCTGCTGGTAGGACTCCTCCGAATCGCGCTTGGCATCCGTGTCCTCGATGCGGAACACGAGGGTGCCGCCGGTGTGCCGCGCCCAGCCCCAGTTGAACAGGACGGTGCGGATCAGCCCCACGTGGGGGGTGCCGGTGGGCGAGGGGGCGAAGCGCACGCGCACGGGGGTCTCGGCGTCCACCTGGGGGACGTCGGCGAAGGGGGCGGGGGCGTTCTC
This sequence comes from Micrococcus sp. KT16, assembly GCF_003315015.1. Classification (NCBI taxonomy): domain Bacteria; kingdom Bacillati; phylum Actinomycetota; class Actinomycetes; order Micrococcales; family Micrococcaceae; genus Micrococcus; species Micrococcus sp. KT16. Next base: position 41,228 of record NZ_QNRG01000002.1, read on the forward strand.
GGACACGGGAGCGGTGGCGTCAGTCATGATGCCCCGAGTCTACGCGGGGCCCGGGCGCCGTCGTCGGGCGCCTGCGTCAGCGGCGGAAGACGGTGGCGAGGACGCCGATGCCCTCGACCTCGGCCTCGACGCGCTGGCCCTCCTGGACCGTCCCGACCCCGCCCGGGGTGCCGGTCAGGATCACGTCGCCGGGCAGGAGGGTGAACATCTCCGAGGCCGCGGCCACGAGCTCGCGGACGCCGAAGACCATGTCGGCCGTCGTGCCGTCCTGGCGGGTCTCGCCGTCGAGCCGAGACGTGATGCGCAGGCCGCCGGCCGGCTCCACGTCCAGCTCGGTCTCGATCCACGGGCCCAGCGGGCAGGCGCCGTCGAAGCCCTTGGCGCGGGCCCACTGCAGGTCGGTGCGCTGGGCGTCGCGGGCGGTGAGGTCGTTGCCCACGGTGTAGCCGAACACGACGTCGTCCACGCGGCTCACCGGCACGTCCTTGCAGATGGTGCCGATGACGACGGCGAGCTCGGCCTCGTAGGAGATCTCCTCCGACCAGCTCGGCAGGGTCACCGGCTCGTTCGGCCCCACCACGGCGGTGTTCGGCTTGAGGAAGAACTGGGGCGAGGTGGGCACCTCGTTGCCGAGCTCCTTCGCGTGGTCGGCCCAGTTGCGGCCGACGCCCACGATCTTCGAACGCGGGATGATCGGGGCCACGAGGCGCACGTCCTCGAGGCGGTGCGTGGTGCCGGTGGGCTGGATCCCGTGGAAGAACGGGTCGCCCTGCAGGGCGGTGATGCTCAGCTCGGCGGGGTCGGCGTCGGCCGGGCCCTCCACGATGCCGTAGGTCGGTTCGGCCTGGTCCACGAAACGGGCGATGCGCATGCCTGCCAGCCTAGTGGGTGAGCAGCGGGCGCCGTCGCCGGACACCCCACCCGATGCCGACTGCGCTGACGCCGCGAGCCAGACGATTCGGCCGCGCCCGACGGCCCGGGGCGACCGATTCGTCTGGCTCGCGGGCGGATTCGTCTGGCTCAGCGCGGTGCAGCGCGGTGCGGTGCGGGGCGGGTCGAGACCGCTCAGCAGCAGCGGCTGCCGGGGTTCGCCTGCTGGCGGGCGTATTCGGCCCGCCAGAATTCCCGCTCGGTCATCGGTGCCCGCCCCGGGTGGTGGGCCCGGTGATGGGCCACGTAGGCGTCGTACTTCCCCTCACCGGAGAGCTGGCGGACCCACCAGCGCGCCCGGGCCCACACCCCGGGCCGTGACGGGCCGGCCGGGCCCTCCGCGGAGGAGGGCCCGGCCGGCGTCGCGCGCGGATCGGCCACGTCAGTGACCCCGCACCGGCTGCCGGTCCGCCGGCAGCGCGTCCCACTTCCGCTGCAGCTCCTTCTCCTCGGCCGTGGCGAACAGCCCGGCCGGGGCGAAGCGCTGCGAGGGCACGTACGGGTCCTGGTGGTCGATGACCTCGGTGCCGCGGAAGGCGCGCACCGTGGCGAGCACCGACGTCGTGATGACGATCAGCGCCAACACCAGGAAGACGACGGAGAGCGTGCCCTGGATGAAGGTGTTGCGGACCACGGCCTCCATGGCCGGCACGGACTTCGCGGCGCCGAAGCTCGTCTTCCCCGCCGCCAGCGCGTCCTGGAACGCGCGATGCTGCGCCCAGTAGCCCACCGCCGGGATGGAGGAGAAGATCTTCTGGAACGACGCCACGGTGGTGACCACGGTGATGAACGCCAGCGGCAGCGCCACGATCCACAGGCCCCGGAAGTCCCGGCGGCGCGCGACGATCGTCAGGACGACGGCGAGCGCGATCGCCGCGAGCAGCTGGTTGGCGATGCCGAACAGCGGGAACAGCGTGTTGATGCCGCCCAGCGGGTCGGTCACGCCCATGATCAGCACGGCGCCCCACGCGGCCACCATGATGCCGGTGCACACCCAGGCGCCCACGCGCCAGCCGGTGTCCTTGAAGCGCGGGACCACGTTGCCCAGGGAATCCTGGAGCATGAAGCGGGCCACGCGGGTGCCGGCGTCCACGGCGGTGAGGATGAACAGCGCCTCGAACATGATGGCGAAGTGGTACCAGAAGCCCATGAGGGCCTCGCCGCCGATCAGCTGGCCCATGATGATCGAGAGCCCGACGGCGAGCGTCGGGGCGCCACCCGTGCGGGAGACGACCGTGTCCTCGCCCACGAGGTTCGCCAGCGCGGTGAGCTGCTCGGGCGTGACGTCCACGCCGGCCAGGCCCAGGCTCATCACCCAAGCGGCCGCCGTCTCGGGGGTGCCGCCGGTGAGCGCGGCGGGGGCGTTCATGGCGAAGTAGATGCCGCGGTCGATGGACACGGCCGCCACGAGCGCCATGACCGCCACGAAGGCCTCCATGAGCATGCCGCCGTAGCCGATGAAGCGGGTCTGGCGCTCCTTCTCCACCATCTTGGGCGTCGTGCCCGAGGCGATCAGCGCGTGGAAGCCGGAGAGCGCACCGCACGCGATGGTGACGAACAGGAACGGGAACAGCGAACCGGGCCACACCGGGCCGGTCTGGCCCGAGGCGAACTCGGAGAACGCGGGGGTGCCGATGCGCGGCTGCACGACGACGATGGCCAGCGCGAGACCGGCGATCACGCCGATCTTCATGAAGGTGGACAGGTAGTCGCGCGGAGCGAGCAGCAGCCACACGGGGAGCACGGCCGCGACGAACCCGTAGATGATCACGGCCCAGGCGATGGTGGTGCGGTCCAGGGTGAACAGGGCCGCGCCCCACTCGGTCCCGGCCACCCAGCCGCCGCCGATGATGGCCGCCAGGAGCAGGACGAACCCGATCACGGAGATCTCGGTGATGCGGCCCGGGCGGATCCAGCGCAGGTACACGCCCATGAAGAGCGCGATCGGGATGGTCATGGCCACGGAGAACACGCCCCACGGGGACTCGCCCAGGGCGTTGACCACCACGAGGGCCAGGATGGCCGTGATGATCACCATGATCAGCAGGGTCGCGACGATCGCGGCGGTGCCCCCGACGCGGCCCAGCTCGTCCCGGGCCATCTGGCCGAGCGAGCGGCCGCCGCGGCGCATCGAGAAGAACAGGACGAGGTAGTCCTGGACCGCGCCGGCCAGGATCACGCCGACGATGATCCAGATTGTGCCGGGCAGGTAGCCCATCTGCGCGGCGAGCACGGGGCCCACGAGCGGACCGGCGCCGGCGATGGCCGCGAAGTGGTGGCCGTAGAGCACGCGGCGGTCGGTGGCCACGTAGTCCCGGCCGTCGGCCCGGTACTCGGCCGGGGTGGCGCGGGTGTCGTCCGGGTGGACGATCATGCGCTCGACGTACTTCGAGTAGAAGCGGTAGCCGATCGCGAACGTCGCCACGGCGGCGAACACGAACCAGATCGCGTTGATCGTCTCGCCGCGGTGCAGGGCGAGCATGGTCCAGGCGACGCCGCCGAGCAGGGCGACGGCCACCCAGACGGCGATCTTCGCGGGCGTCCAGCGGGGCCGGCCGGCGGCCTCGGTGGGCGGGAGGTCTTCCGGCGTCGTGGCCGGGAGTGGGGCGCCCTCGGCGGCCGCGGAGGAGCGGTGCGAGCTCACGGGGGTCTCCGTTCGTGGGGTGGGGTCAGACGAGGCGGTGCAGCCAGCCGTGGCGGTCCTCGACGCGCCCGGTCTGGATGCCCTCGAGCTCGGTGCGGATCTTCAGGGCCACGTCGGCCCCGCCGGCGGACTCGATCACGTCGTCGCCGTCGAGCAGACGGCCGATCGGGGTCACGACGGCGGCGGTGCCGCACGCGAAGACCTCGGTGATCTCGCCCGAGCGGACGCCCTCGGCCCACTCGGCGAGGGTGACGCGACGCTCCTCGACGGTCAGGCCCATGTCCCGGCCGAGCTGGAGGATCGAGGAGCGGGTGACGCCCTCGAGGATCGTGCCGGTGAGCGCCGGGGTGACGAGGCGGCCGTCGGCGTGCACGAAGAACACGTTCATGCCGCCGAGCTCCTCGATCGCGTCGTCGTGGTACTGGTCGAGGAACACGACCTGGTCGGCGCCCTTCGCCGCGGCCTGCAGCTGGGGCAGCAGCGAGGCGGCGTAGTTGCCGCCGGTCTTGGCCGCGCCCGTGCCGCCCTTGCCGGCGCGGGCGTAGTCACGCGAGACCCAGATGGTCACCGGCTTGAGCTCGCCGCCGAAGTAGTTGCCGGCCGGCGAGGCGATCACCATGTACCGCACCTGCCGGGCCGGGCGGACGCCGAGGAACGCCTCGGAGGCGAACATGAAGGGGCGCAGGTAGAGGGACTGGCCCGGGCCGGTGGGCACCCAGGCCCGGTCCGCCTCGAGCTGGGCCTGCAGCGAGCCGAGGAACAGCTCCTCGGGCAGCTCCGGCAGGGCCAGGCGGCGGGCGGAGCGGTTCAGGCGGGCCGCGTTGGCCTCGGGGCGGAACGTCCACACCGACCCGTCCTCGTGCCGGTAGGCCTTCAGGCCCTCGAAGATCTCCTGGCCGTAGTGCAGCACGGCGGCCGCGGGGTCCAGGGACAGCGGTCCGTAGGGCTCCACGCGGGCGTCATGCCACGCGCCGCCGTCCTCGTCCCAGGTCCAGTCGATCGAGACCATGTGGTCCGTGAAGACGTTGCCGAAACCGGGGTCCTGGAGGATCTCGACGCGCTGCTGATCGGACATCGGGGACAGATGCGGTTGCCGCGTGAACACGGTCTCGGACACGGTGGGATCACTCCTCGTGACGGTGGCAGATGGGGACGGCTCCGGTGCCGGGCACGACGCGCGGGGGCCACGGCGCCGGGCGTGGCACACGCCACAGGCCGTCGCCCCATCCTAGACCCGGCGTCGACGCGCCGGGCCCGCGCGTCAGACCCGCGCGGCGACGTCGGCGCCCACCTCGGCGGTGGTGCCCCGCGCGCCGTCCACCCGGTCCTTCAGGTGCGCCCACACCGCGGTGCGCACGCGCGCCGCGGCGCCGGTCTCGCCCACGTGCTCGAGCAGCAGGGCGGCGGAGAGGATGGCGGCCACGGGGTCGGCGATCCCCTGGCCCGCGATGTCCGGAGCGGAGCCGTGGACCGGCTCGAACATCGACGGCGCCGTGCCCTCGACGTTGATGTTGCCGGAGGCGGCGAGCCCGATGCCGCCGGTCACGGCCGCGGCGAGGTCCGTGATGATGTCCCCGAACAGGTTGTCCGTCACGATCACGTCGAAGCGGGCCGGGTCCGTCGCCAGGAAGATCATGGCGGCGTCGACGTGCATGTAGTCCCAGGTGACCGCGGGGAAGTCGGCCGCCACGGACTCCACGGTGCGGCGCCACAGGTGGCCGGCGTGGACCAGGACGTTGTGCTTGTGCACGAGCGTGAGGCGCTTGCGCTCGCCCGCGTCGGCGCGACGGAAGGCGTCCTCGACGACGCGGCGCACGCCGAACGCCGTGTTCACGGAGACCTCCGTGGCGATCTCGTGCGGGGTGTCCACGCGGATCGCACCGCCGTTGCCCACGTACGGCCCCTCCGTGCCCTCGCGCACCACGGTGAAGTCGATCTCGCCGGGCGCGGCCAGGGGGCTGACGGCGCCGGGCAGCAGGGTGGCCGGGCGCAGGTTCACGCCGTGGTCCAGCGCGAAGCGCAGCTTGAGCAGCATGCCGCGCTCGATCAGCCCGGACGGGATGCGCTCGTCCCCGGGCGCGGCGCCGACGGCCCCGAACAGGATCGCGTCGTGGCGGCGAAGGGACTCGAGGACCTCGTCCGTGAGCGCCTCGCCGGTCTCGAGCCAGTGCTCCGCACCCAGCGGATACGGGGTGAGCCGGGCCTCCGGACGCCCCTCGGCACGCAGCGCCGCCTGCAGGACGGCGGCGGCCTGGTCGGTGACCTCGGGGCCGATGCCGTCGCCGCCGATGACGGCGATGTCCAAGGGGTCTGCGGAGCTGCGTGTGGTCTCGGTCATGGCCCTCAGGCTACGCGCGGCACGCGTGAGGACCACATCGTGTGACACCCGGTCTCACCCTCCGGACGGACTCAGTCCTCGGCGGGCTCCTCGTGCCGCGGGAAGACCGGCTGCGGGGCGGGCAGCGGGGTGCCGGGGACCAGGTCCTCGTGGAACGCGGCGAAGGACCGCGGGCCGGTGCCGGACGCGCCGGTGCGGCCGGCGTCGCCCTCGGCGGGGACGCCGAGCAGGTCCAGCAGCCGCGAGGCCGAGCCGGGCATCACCGGCTGCGCGAGCAGGGCCACCCGGCGCACGGCCTGCAACGTCACGTACAGCACCGTGCGCATGCGCGGCTCGTCCGTCTTGCGCAGCACCCACGGGGCCTGGTCCGCGAAGTAGGCGTTGATCTCACCGAGCACGCGCCAGGTCTCCTCGAGCGCGTCGTGGAAGTCCTGCACCGCGTACGCGGACCGGGAGCGCTCCAGCAGGGCGTCGACCTGGGCCAGGACGGCGCGGTCCGCCTCGGTGAACTCGCCCGGCTCGGGCACGGCGGCGCCGCAGTTCTTGGCCACCATGGACAGCGAGCGCTGGGCGAGGTTGCCGAGGTTGTTGGCCAGGTCCGCGTTCTTGCGGCTCACCACGGCCTCGTGGCTGTAGGAGCCGTCCGCGCCGAACGGGAACTCGCGCAGCAGGAAGAAGCGAATGGCGTCCAGGCCGTACCGGGCCACCCATTCCCGCGGGTGCACCACGTTGCCCAGGGACTTGGACATCTTGGCCCCGTTGTTGTTCAGGAAGCCATGGATCATGACGCGGCGCGGCAGCTCGAGGCCGGCCGACATGAGGAACGCGGGCCAGAAGATGCAGTGGAACCGGGAGATGTCCTTGCCGATCACGTGCAGGTCCGCCGGCCAGTAGCGCGCGAACGCCTCCGGGTCCTCCGCCGGCCAGCCCGCGCCGGTGAGGTAGTTCGTCAACGCGTCGACCCAGACGTAGGTGACGTGGTCGGCGCGCCGGTCGGCGTCGGCGGCGTCGGGGTCCGCGGGCGCCGGCAGGTCGATGCCCCACTGGAAGGAGGTCCGGGAGATGGACAGGTCCTCGAGCCCGGCCTCCACGAAGCGGATGACCTCGTTGAAGCGGTACCGGGGGGCGGCGAAGTCCGGGTGCTCGCGGTAGTGGTCCAGCAGCGGCTGCTGGTACTTGGACAGGCGGAAGAAATAGGACTCCTCCTCCGTCCACGTCACCTCGGTGCCGGTCTCGACGGCGCGGCGCACCCCGTCCTGACCCACCTCGGTCTCGTCCTCGCCGAAGTAGCGTTCGTCCCGCACGGAGTACCAGCCGGCGTAGGAGCCGAGGTAGATGTCCCCGTTGGCCTCCATCCGCCGCCAGATCTCGCGGACGGCCTCGGCGTGGTCCGTGTCCGTGGTGCGGATGAAGCGGTCGTAGGAGATGTCCAGGACGTCGTCGTCCATCTCCTTGAAGACGGCGGCGTTGCGCGTGGCCAGCTCGAGGGCGCTCACGCCCTGCTGCTGCGCCGTCTGCTCCATCTTCTGGCCGTGCTCGTCCGTGCCGGTCAGGAAGCGCACGTCCCGCCCGTCGAGCCGCTGGAAGCGGGCCATCGCGTCCGAGGCGATGTACTCGTAGGCGTGGCCGATGTGCGGCTCGCCGTTCGGGTAGGAGATGGCCGTGGTCAGGTAGTACGGGGCGCGGGCGTCAGTCACAGTCGTCGAGTCTAGCGGCGGGCCTGGGGCCCGCGCCGAGGACGACGTCGTCCGCGTCGGCGTCCGGGACGCCGTCGGCGGTCACCTGCAGATGGCCCGGCGCAGGCCGCAGGTGGAGGTGGGCCCACGGGGCCACCACGAGCACGGACGCCCCGATCATCTCGGTCAGCTCCTCCGCGTGCGTCGCCACGTGGTAGGCCAGGGTGCTGCGCCCGATCCCGAAGACGAGCGGCACCGCCTCGAGGACGATCGCGCCGACGAAGAACACCGCGCCGCCCGCCACCGTCAGCGCTCGGGTCCGGCGGGGCAGGGCGACGGTGCACAGCGCGAGCAGCCCGAGGACGACGATCGCGGCCGGCGCGCCGAGGATCAGCCACTGGAACGCGGGCAGCGGGTTCTCCCCCGCGAACGGCAGGGCCTCCCACAGCCGGCCGGCCTGCTCGTGGAGCTGCGTCGATTCGTCCAGGCTCATGGCCGCCAGCAGGGCCGCGGGGGTCAGCCACGCGAGCAGGCTCCGCCGCCGGTCCGCCCCAGCGCGCGGCGCACGAGACCCACCGTGGTGAAGCCCGCGGCCCCCAGCAGGAGCAGGCCCGAGCTCCACCACGCCGTGAGGTTGGCCTCGTGGTTCACGTCGAAGACCTCGCGCCACCACGGCACCTGCCGCGGGCCCAGCCCGAACACGAAGGGGAGGGCGAACGACCAGGCGGCGAGCAGGACACTGACGCCGATCAGCCCGCCCGCCGCGCGCCGGGCCCAGCGGCCCTGCACACCCGGAGGCGTGGCGGGGCGGGCCGCTGCGGCGCGCGCGGTCGGGGCGGGTGCGGGGCGGGGCTCGGGTGGACGCGACATGGACACCATCTCAACACAGGGCGACGCGCGCCGGCCCCGCGATGCCCGCCCGGGCGTCGACGGGTCAGGCGGAGAGGTCCACCTCGGCCGCACGGGCGGCGCCGATGGCCGCGGCCAGCGTGGCCGCGGTGTCTCCGGACAGCGCCCCGTCCAGGGTCAGCACGGCCAGGGCGGCGCCCTCGTCGTCGCGCGAGACGTCCATGCCGGCGATGTTCACGCCCTGCACCCCGAGGGCCTGGCCCAGGACGCCGATCACGCCCGGGCGGTCCTGGTAGGCGAACACGAGCAGGTGGTCGGCCAGCGGCACCTCGAGCTCGTGCCGGTCCACACCGACGAGCTTCTGCACCTGGCGCGGGCCGGTGAGCGTTCCGGTGACGGCGGTCTGGGTGCCCTGCGCGGTCGCGGCGCGCACCGTGACGGTGTTGCGGTAGGACTCGGACACCGCGGTGGTGGTGAGGCGGCACTCGACGCCGCGCTGCTCGGCCAGCACGGGGGCGTTCACGTAGGAGACCTGGTCCGAGACGATGTCCGTGAACACGCCCTTCAGGGCGGCCAGGCGCATCGCGGAGACGTCGTGCTCGGCGATCTCACCGGCGATCTCCACCTCGACGGCCGTGATGGACTGCTCGCCCACCAGCGCGGTGAGCACGCGGCCCAGCTTCTCGGCCAGCGGCAGACCGGGGCGCACGTCCTCGTGGATCGCGCCGCCGGCCACGTTCACGGCGTCCGGCACGAGCTCGCCGGAGAGGGCCAGGCGCACGGAGCCGGCGACGGCGACGCCCGCCTTCTCCTGGGCCTCGGCGGTCGAGGCGCCCAGGTGGGGGGTGACGACGGCGGAGTCGTGCGCGAAGAACGCCAGGTCCGTGGCCGGCTCGGAGCTGAAGACGTCGATGCCGGCGCCCCCGATGGTCCCGGCCTCGAGCGCGCGGGCGAGGGCGTCCTCGTCCACGAGGCCGCCGCGGGCCACGTTCACGATGATCGCGGTGTCCTTCATGCGGGCGAACTGCTCATCGCCGATCATGCCGACCGTCTCGGGGGTCTTGGGCATGTGGATCGTCACCACGTCGGCGCGCTCGAGCAGCTCGTCCAGCTCGACGAGGCTCGCGCCGAGCTGCTGCGCGCGGGCGGTGGTCACGTAGGGGTCGTAGGCGAGGATCTCCATGCCGAACGCCTTCATGCGCTCGGCCACGAGCGCGCCGATGCGGCCCAGGCCGATCACGCCCAGCCGCTTGCCGTAGAGCTCGACGCCCGTGTACTTCGAACGCTTCCACTCCCCCGCCTTCAGCGAGCCGTGGGCGGCCGCGATGTTGCGGGCGGCGGCCAGGATGTGGCCGCAGGTGAGCTCGGCGGCGGAGATGATGTTCGACGTCGGCGCGTTGACGACCATGACGCCGGCCTCGGTGGCGGCGGGCACGTCCACGTTGTCCAGCCCGACGCCGGCGCGCGCGATGACCTTCAGCTGCGGCGCGGCGGCGATCGCCTCGGCGTCCATCCGGGTGGCCGAGCGGATCAGCACCGCGTCGACGTCGCGCAGGTCCTCGAGGAGGCGGGCGCGGTCGGCGCCGTCCGTGCGGCGGATCTCGAAGTCGGGGCCGAGGGCCTCGACGGTGGCGGGTGAGAGTTCCTCGGCGATCAGGACGACGGGCTGGGCTGCGCTCACGGGTGCTCCTGGAGGTGTGGTGCGGTGGGATGGGAGGCGGGCCGGCCCGCGCTCCGGTCCGAGCCTAGACGCGTGACCGGACCGTGGCCGGAATGCGACGCCGGCCCCGAAGCGCGATGCCCGGGGCCGGCGTCGGGGGCTCAGGCGGCTCAGCGGGCCGCCGTGCCCTCGGTGTAGTCGTCGTCCGCGTCCTTGAGCCAGGAGAACATCTGGCGCAGCTCGCGGCCGGTCTTCTCGATCGGGTGGGCCTCGCCCCGGGCGCGGAGCTCCTTGAACTCGGGCGCACCGGCCTTCTGGTCGTCCATGAAGCGCTTCGCGAAGGCGCCGGACTGGATGTCGGCGAGGACCGCCTTCATGTTCTCCTTCACGTCGGGGGTGATGACGCGGGGGCCGGAGACGTAGTCGCCGTACTCCGCGGTGTCGGAGATGGACCAGCGCTGCTTGGCGATGCCGCCCTCGACCATGAGGTCGACGATGAGCTTCAGCTCGTGCAGCACCTCGAAGTAGGCGATCTCGGGCTGGTAGCCGGCCTCGGTGAGGGTCTCGAAGCCGTACTGCACGAGCTGGGAGGCGCCGCCGCAGAGCACGGCCTGCTCGCCGAACAGGTCGGTCTCGGTCTCCTCGGTGAAGGTCGTCTCGATGACGCCGGCGCGGGTGCCGCCCACGGCCTTGGCGTAGGACAGGGCGAGGGCGTGGGCCTGGCCGGAGGCGTCCTTCTCGACGGCGATCAGCGCGGGCACGCCGCGGCCGGCCTCGAACTCGCGGCGCACCACGTGGCCCGGGCCCTTGGGGGCGACCAGGGCGACGTCGACGCCCTCGGGGGCCTGGATGTAGCCGAAGCGCACGTTGAAGCCGTGCGCGAAGAAGAGGGCGTCGCCCTCCTGCAGGTTGCCGGCGATGTGCTGGTCGTACACGTCGGCCTGGACCTGGTCCGGGGTGAGGATCATGATCAGGTCGGCCTCGGCGGCGGCGGTGGCGACGTCGACGACGCGCAGGCCCTCGGCCTCGGCCTTGGCGCGGGACTTGGAGCCCTCGGCGAGGCCGATGCGCACGTCCACGCCGGAGTCGCGCAGCGACAGGGCGTGGGCGTGGCCCTGGGAGCCGTAGCCGATGACGGCCACGGTGCGGCCCTGGATGATCGACAGGTCGGCGTCGTCGTCGTAGAACTTCTTCACGGTCATGCTGTTCTCCTCACGGGATGGGTGGATCGGGACGGGTCAGCGGGCCAGGGCGCGGTCGGTCATGGACCGCGGCCCCCGGGCGAGGGCGAGGGTGCCCGAGCGGACGAGCTCACGCACGCCGTAGGGCTCCATCATCTCGAGGAAGGCCTCGAGCTTGTCACGGGTGCCGGTGGCCTCGAGGGTCAGGGACTCCGGGGCCACGTCGACGACGTGGGCGCGGAACAGGTCGGCCGCCTGGACGACCTGACCGCGGGTGGCGGCATCGGCGCGCACCTTCACGAGCAGGTGGTCGCGCTGAACGGAGGAGTCGGGCGTGAGCTCGACGACCTTGATCACGTTGATCAGCTTGTTCAGCTGCTTGGTGACCTGCTCGAGCAGGTCCGTGTCGGCGTCGACGACCACGGTGATCCGGGACAGGCCCTCGACCTCCGTGACGCCCACGGCCAGCGAGTGGATGTTGAATGCGCGCCGGGCGAAGAGGCCGGCCACGCGGGTCAGGGTGCCGGGCACGTCCTCGACGAGCACGGACAGGGTGTGGCGTTCCATCGGTTGCCCTCCTCAGTCTTCCTGGTCCCAGTCGGGCGTCATGCCCCGGGCCACCTGGATCGCGTCGTTGCTGACCCCCGCGGGGACCATCGGCCAGACCATGGCGTCGCGGGAGACCACGAAGTCCACGATCACGGGGCGGTCGTCGATGGCCAGGGCCTGGCGGATGGTGTCGTCCAGGTCCTCCCGACGGTCGCAGCGCAGGCCCGCGGCGCCGTAGGCGTCGGCGAGCTTGACGAAGTCCGGCACCCGGGCGGTGTCGTGGCCCGTGTTCAGGTCCGTGTTCGAGTAGCGCCCGTCGTAGAAGAGGGTCTGCCACTGACGCACCATGCCCAGCGAGGAGTTGTTGATCACCGCGATCTTGATGGGGATGCGGTTGATCACGCACGTGGCGAGCTCCTGGTTGGTCATCTGGAAGCAGCCGTCGCCGTCGATGGCCCAGACCACGCGGTCGGGCTCGCCCACCTGCGCCCCCATCGCGGCGGGGACGGCGAAGCCCATCGTCCCGAGGCCGGCCGAGTTGAGCCACTGGCGCGGGCGCTCGTAGGCGACGAACTGGCTGGCCCACATCTGGTGCTGGCCGACGCCGGCCACGTAGGTGGCCTCGGTGCCGGACAGGGCCGACAGACGCGAGATCACCTCCTGGGGCGCGAGGAGGCCGTCCTCGGTCTCGGTCCAGCCCATCGGGTAGGTCTCCTGCAGGCGCCGCAGCACCGCCCACCAGTCGGCGAGGTCGGGCAGCGCCTCGGTGTCCGTCGCGAGCTCGGCCACCAGGTCCGGGATGATCTCCTTGACGTGGCCGACGATCGGCACGTCCGCGGTGCGGTTCTTGGAGATCTCGGCCGGGTCGATGTCCGCGTGGATCACGCGGGCGCCGGGGGCGAACGAGGGCAGGTGACCGGTCACGCGGTCGTCGAAGCGGGCGCCGAGCGTGATCAGCAGGTCGGCCTGCTGGAGCGCGGCCACGGCGGGGACGCCGCCGTGCATGCCCGGCATGCCCAGGTGCTGGGGGTGCGAGTCGGGGAAGACGCCGCGGGCGGTGAGGGTGGTGACCACCGGGGCGCCCGTGAGCTCGGCGAGGGCGCGCAGCTCCTCATGGGCCTCGCCGCGGGCCACGCCGCCGCCCACGTACAGCACGGGGCGCCGGGCCTCGCGGACCAGCCGGGCGGCCTCGCGGATCTGCCGGGGGTGGCCGCGCAGGACGGGGCGGTAGCCGGGCAGGTCGATCCGGGGCGGCCACGCGAACTCGAACTCGCCCTGCTGGGCGTCCTTGGTGACGTCCACGAGCACGGGCCCGGGCCGGCCCGTGGCGGCGATGTGGAACGCCTCGGCGAGGGCCTGGGGGACGTCCTCGGGCCGGGTCACGAGCCGGGAGTGCTTGGTGATGGGCATCGTGATGCCCACGATGTCCGCCTCCTGGAAGGCGTCCGTGCCGATCGCGGCGGAGGAGACCTGGCCGGTGATGAACACGACCGCCTGGGAGTCCATGTGGGCGTCCGCGATGGCGGTCACCAGGTTGGTGGCGCCGGGACCGGAGGTGGCGATGGCCACGCCGACCTTGCCGGTGGCCAGGTGGTAGCCCTGCGCCGCGTGACCGGCACCCTGCTCGTGGCGCACCAGGATGTGGCGGATCCGATCGGAGTCCATGAGCGGGTCGTAGGTCGGCAGGATGGCGCCGCCGGGCAGCCCGAACACGTCCGTGACCCCCAGCTCCTCCAGGGAGCGGATGATGCCCTCGGAACCGGTCATCCGGGTCGGCTCGACGCGGGAGCCCTCGCCGGGCACCCGCGGCTCGACGATCTCGGGCCGAGGGGCCGGACGGCGCTCCTGGACCCGGGCCGTCTCCGTCGGGCGGGAGGCCGGCGTCGGGACCTGCGGGACCGCCGCGCGGGCGTCGCGGGGGGTCGTGCTCATGGGGTCACCTCACTGCGTTCGTCGCTGCGTGTCCGTCGCGGGGGCGTCGGACGGTCGTCGTTCGGATCCGTCGGGCGTCGGGGACCGTGGCCGCGTCGATGACGGATCGGGCCGGCGTGGCGGAGTCTGAGGTGGGGACACGGGCCGCCGGGTCCTTCGGGGGTGGTCTCAGTATCGACAGCCGTGCGCCCCGCCCGCCATCGACCACCCGCCTGTCTCGCAATGTGAGATAAAGCGTCACATCGTGAGACGACCGGGCGGTCGGGATCGGATCCCGGGCCTGAGCCCACCCTAGTCAGCCGCCGCGGGGGCGGCCGCCTCCACCCACGCTCCGTGACGGAGCACCCCGCGCACCTCGAGCTCCGGGCCGAAGACGACGGCGTCCGCTCGGCTCCCGGCTCGGAGCCGGCCGACGTCGGGAAGCCCCAGGGCGTCCGCGGGCGCGGCCGTCGCCGCCCGCAGCGCGGCGTCGAGGTCGACCCCGGCGGCGACGGCGGAGCGCACCGAGCCGGCGACCGTGGCCGTGGACCCGGCGATGGCCCCGGCTGCGCCATCCGCGCCGACCACCCGCGCGACGCCGTCGTGGACCCGGGCCCGCAGGGGTCCGAGGGAGAAGTCGCCGTCGCCGCAGCCGGCGGCGGCCATCGCGTCCGAGACGAGGATCCACCGCTCCCCCGCCTCCCGGGCGACCCGCCGCACCGTGGCCGGATGCAGGTGGACGCCGTCCACGATGGTCTCGATCCCCACGCGGGGGTCCTCCAGCAGGGCGACGGCGGGCCCGGGCTCGCGGTGGTGGGCGGGCCGGCACGCGTTGTGCAGGTGGGTGGCCATCCGCGCACCCGCCTCGATCGCCGCGCGCGTGACCTCGTAGGACGCGTCGGTGTGGCCGATCGCGACGAGGACGCCCGCCTCCGCCAGCCGGCCCACCGCGTCGAGGGCGCCCGGCAGCTCGGGGGCCAGCGTCACCATCGCGAGGCTGCCCGCGCCGGCCTCGACGAGGCGCGCGACGTCCTCGGGCTCCGGAGCCCGCAGGGACGCGGCCCGGTGCGCGCCGCGGTGCAGGGGCGAGAGCCAAGGGCCCTCGAGGTGCACGCCGGCCAGGACGCCCTCCGCGCGCAGGGGCGCCAGGGCCGTCAGCTGCGCGACGAGCGCGTCGACCTCGTCCGTGACGAGGGAGGCCACCACCGTGGTCGTGCCGGCGCGGGCGTGCGCCGCGGCCGCCGCGCGGGCCGCGTCCGGACCGGACTCGACGGCGTGCCCGCCGCCGCCGTGGCAGTGCACGTCCACGCAGCCGGGCGCGAGCAGGGCGTCGCCGAGCTCGTGGACGGGGCCGTGGGTGCGCGGCGGGTCCCCGGCCCCGACCGCCGTGACCCGGCCCTCCGCCAGGGCGATCCAGCCGGGGCCGCCGAGGCGCTCGCCGTCGTGGACGCGGTCCGCTCGCAGCACCGACGGCGGCACGTCGGCCGGCGGGGTCGCCGGCTCGACGCGCGGCGGGGCGGGGTGCGGGTCGGGCACGGCGGCCTCCTGGGGTGGGTGGATCGGCGGACGGGTGACGCTCAGAGGCCCTGCCAGCGCGGCTTGGCCTCCCACATGTGGCGGTAGTCCCCCGCGAGCTCGAGCCGCCCGGCGGCGGCGTCGTCCACGAGGACGGTCACGTGCGGGTGCAGCTGCAGGGCGGTGACCGGCCAGCGGGCGCTCACGGGGCCCTCCACGAGCTGCCGCACCGCCTCGGCCTTGCCCTCGCCCCGGGCCAGCAGGACCAGGTGTCGGGCGTCGAGGATCGTGCCCACGCCCTGGGTGAGGCAGTGGGTCGGGACCTGGTCGAGGTCGCCGTCGAAGAAGCGGGCGTTGTCCCGCCGGGTCTGCTCGGCGAGCACCTTGATGCGCGTGCGGGAGGCGAGGGAGGAGCCGGGCTCGTTGAACGCGATGTGCCCGTCCGTGCCCACGCCGAGCAGCTGCACGTCCACGCCGCCGGCCTCGCGCAGCGCCTCCTCGTAGGCGGCGCAGGCGCCCGGGACGTCCGCCGCCCCGCCGTCCGGACCGTGCACGGCCTCCGGGGCGATGTCCGTGCGCGCGACGAACTCCCGCTCGATCACGGTGCGGTAGGACTCGGGGTGTCCCGCGGGCAGGCCGACGTACTCGTCCAACAGGAACGCGCGGCAGGAGCGCAGGGACAGCTCCCCGTCCCGGACCCGGCGGGCGAGCTCGTCGTAGACGGGCAGGGGCGAGGAGCCGGTGGCCAGCCCCAGGACGGCCTCGGGACGGGCCGCCACGTGGGCGGCCACCGCGTCCGCGCCGTGCCGGCCCAGGGCGGCGGCGTCGGGCAGGATGACGACCTCCATCAGCGCGCCTCCCGCCCGGGACGCGGCGCGGGTCCCCCGGCCCGGGCGTCGATCGCGTGCATGCTCATCCTCTGCTCGTCTCGGCGTGCGGGCCGACCGGGCCTCAGCCCAGGTAGGCGCCCTCGGCGGCGGAGTGCACCAGCTTGGCGTACTTACCCAGCACGCCCGTGGTGAACTTCGGCTCCACCGGCTCCCAGGACTCGCGGCGGGCGGCGAGCTCGGCCTCGTCCACGAGCAGGTCCATGGTGCGTCCGGCGATGTCCACGCGGATGCGGTCGCCGTCCTGCACCAGCCCGATCGGCCCTCCCTCGGCGGCCTCGGGGGCGATGTGGCCGATGCACAGGCCGGTGGTGCCGCCGGAGAAGCGCCCGTCGGTGATCAGCAGGACGTCCTTGCCCAGACCCGCCCCCTTGATCGCGCCGGTGATCGCGAGCATCTCGCGCATGCCCGGGCCGCCCTTCGGCCCCTCATAGCGGATGACCACCACGTCGCCGGCGGCGATGGTCCCGTCCTCGAGGGCGTCCATGGCGGCGCGCTCCCGGTCGAAGACGCGCGCGGTGCCCTCGAAGACGTCCGCATCGAAGCCGGCGGACTTCACGACAGCGCCCTCCGGGGCCAGCGAGCCGTGGAGGATCGCGATGCCGCCGTTGGGGTGCATCGCGTCGTCCATGGTCCGGATGACCTTGCCGTCCACCGGGTCCGGATCGAGCGCGGCCAGGTTCTCGGCGAGGGTCTTGCCGGTGACGGTGAGGGTGTCCCCGTGCAGCAGGCCCTCGTCCAGCAGGGCCTTCATGACCACCGGGACGCCGCCGATGCGGTCCACGTCCGTCATGACGTACTGACCGAACGGCTTGAGGTCGGCGATGTGCGGGGTGCGGTCGGCGATGCGGTTGAAGTCGGACAGCTGCAGGTCCACGCCCGCCTCCCGGGCGATGGCGAGCAGGTGCAGCACGGCGTTGGTGGAGCCGCCGAACGCCATGGTCACGGCGATCGCGTTCTCGAACGCGGGCTTGGTCATGATGTCCCGGGCCGTGATGCCCTGGCGGAGCATGTTCACCACGGCCTCGCCGGAGCGGCGCGCGAAGGCGTCGCGGCGGCGGTCCGCGGAGGGGGCGGCGGCGGAACCGGGCAGGGACATGCCGAGGGCCTCACCGATGGAGGCCATGGTGTTGGCGGTGTACATGCCGCCGCAGGCGCCCTCACCCGGGGCGATGGACTTCTCGATGCGGAGCAGGTCCTCCTCGGACATGAGACCGCGGGCGCAGGCGCCGACCGCCTCGAAGGCGTCGATGATGGTCACCTGCCTCTCGGTGCCGTCGGTCAGGCGGGCCACGCCCGGCATGATCGAGCCTGCGTAGACGAACACGGACGCCAGGTCCAGGCGGGCGGCGGCCATGAGCATGCCCGGCAGCGACTTGTCGCAGCCGGCGAGCAGGACGGAGCCGTCCAGGCGCTCGGCCATCATCACGGTCTCCACCGAGTCCGCGATCACCTCGCGGGAGACGAGGGAGAAGTGCATGCCCTCGTGGCCCATGGAGATGCCGTCCGAGACGGAGACCGTGCCGAACTCCAGCGGATATCCACCGGCGGCGTGGACGCCGTCCTTCGAGGCCTGGGCGAGGCGGTCCAGGGAGAGGTTGCAGGGGGTGATCTCGTTCCAGGACGACGCGATGCCGATCTGCGGCTTGCCGAAGTCCTCGTCCCCCATGCCGACCGCGCGGAGCATGCCGCGGGCGGCGGTGCGCTCCATCCCGTCGGTGACGTCGCGCGAGCGCGGCTTGATGTCGGGAGCGGCGGACGGGGTGCTGGGAGTCGACGCGGCGGAGTCCATGCCGCGGAGTCTAGTGAGCACGGCGCCACCGGGCCGACGCGACGTCCCCGTGTGACGGGTGCCGCGGCATGACACGTGCGGACGGGTCCGCGTACGTTGGGGCCATGGACACGCCCACCCTGCACAGACGGCTGCGCCGCGTCTTCGATGCGCGCGTGTTCAACCACGGCGACTACAACGTCGTCTACGGCCAGCCCTCGGGCTCCTCCTCCCCCCTCGTGATCGGCTACCGCCACCAGCCGCTCGAGATGCTGCTGTGCCCGTTCGACCCCACCTCCACCCCGGACGACCACGACCGCCGCGCGCCGGGCGTGGCCGAGGACGATCCGCACGGCCCGGTGACCGAGGCCTCCGCGGACCGCGCCGACGTCGTCGAGGTGGGGCTGGCCAACGTGGCCACCGTGGCGGACACGGGCAGCGGCTATCAGGTGGAGACCGTCACGGGCTTCCGGACGTGGTTCGACGTCCCGGAGCACACGCGGGTGCCGGTGGGCGACCTCACGGAGGACGGCACCGCGGAGCTCGACCAGGCCGAGGACGCCACCGACTTCCACGCCTTCATGACCGCCTTCATGGACGAGCTGGACCGCCTCTACGCGGCCCCGGAGCCGGACACGACGGACGTCACGCCCCCCGATTTGCACGGCGTCTGAAACCCCTGGTAGGGTTTCACCTCGTTGCACGGCGCACCGGAGAGATCCGAGAGGCGGTGCGGCACCTGCACCTCTAGCTCAACCGGTAGAGCATCTGACTCTTAATCAGCAGGTTCCGGGTTCGAGTCCCGGGGGGTGCACCCACCGAAGCGAAGGCCCCGTCTCCACGGAGACGGGGCCTGCGTCGTCCCCGCTCCCCGCCCGGGCCCACCGTAGGCTGGGGCCCATGACCGACACGACCCAGCACCGCCTCCAGCCCGGCGACACGGCACCCGCGTTCACCCTCCAGGACCAGGAGGGCCGGCCCGTCTCGCTGCGCGACAGCGCGGGCAAGCACACGATCGTCTACTTCTACCCGGCCGCGTCCACGCCCGGCTGCACCACGCAGGCCTGCGACTTCCGGGACAGCCTCGCCTCCCTGACCGCGGCCGGCTACGTCGTCCTGGGGATCTCCCCCGACCCGATCGGCAAGATCATCCGGTTCGCCGAGCAGGAGGGCCTGACGTTCCCCCTGCTCTCGGACGAGGACCACGCGGTGGCCGAGGCCTACGGCGCCTGGGGTGAGAAGAAGAACTACGGGCGGACCTTCGAGGGTCTGATCCGCTCCACGATCGTCGTCGGCCCGGACGGGAAGGTCACCCACGCGCAGTACAACGTGAAGGCGACCGGCCACGTGGCCCGACTGCGCCGCACCCTCGGCCTCGACGAGGCCTGATCCGCGCCCGCCGCGCCCGGGCGCCGCACGGTAGGATCGGGCCTCGCCCCGCCCGCGCGGGGTGTGCGCGGGCGTGGCGGAACTGGTAGACGCGCTGGATTTAGGTTCCAGTGTCCTGGACGTGGGGGTTCGAGTCCCCCCGCCCGCACTCCCCGGGCCCGCCCGACCCCGACGTCACCTGCCAGAGGAGGCCGCCATGCAGCCCACTCGCCGCGCCTTCCTCGGCGGGGGCCTGGGCCTGCTCGGCCTGGGCGTGGCCGGCTGCACGACGTCGCCCGCGGCGCCGTCCTCGGCCGCCCCGAGCTCCTCGGGCCCGGGCCGGCTGCTCGTGGTCGGCGCCCCGGCGCGGGCGCTGACGCGGGACCCGGCCCGCGCGCTGGACGTCGAGTCCTTCCGTCTGATCCGCCAGGTCTTCGAGACGCTGCTCGGCGTGGACGCGGACACCGGCGCCCCCACGCCCCGCCTCGCCGAGCGGCACGAGGAGTCCGACGGCGGCCGCCTCCACACGTTCCACCTGGTCTCCGGGGTGGTGTTCGACGACGGCGAGCCGTGCGATGCCGCCGCCGTGGTCGCGAACATCGAGCGGTGGGCCGCCGCACCTGCGCCCGTGGACGGGACCGTCTCCCCGCCCTCCTCGTTCGTCTCGGCCTTCGGCGGATACGCCGGGGACGCGGACTCCGCCTTCGCCGGCGTCGAGGCGCACGGAGAGCTCGAGGTGCGGCTGCGCCTGCACTCCCCGCGCCGTCACCTCGCGGCCGCGCTGGCCTCGCCGGCCTTCGCGATCTCCTCGCCGGCCTCGTGGGACCGCACGGTCGACGTGGACGGCTCCGAGGTCACCACCCCCGCCGGCACCGGCCCCTACCGCTGGGCCGACGCCGCGGAGACCGCCGAGCTCACGCGCGCCCACCCGGGTGCCTCGGGCGCAACGTTCCTGGTCCCCAGCGCCCGCCACCGCGGCTCCGATCCGGCGGCGCATCCGGTGGCCGTGCAGGCGTGGGGTCGGGCCTCCGTGCGCCTGCGGGAGCTGCGGCGCGGCACGGCGGACGTGATCGACGTCGTCGCCCCCGGCCAGCTGCGCCCCCTCGTCGAGGCCGGCACCCAGGTGCTGCCCCGGGACCCCCTGGGCGTGCTCTACGTGGGCATGAACCTGGACCATCCGCTCGTGCACGCGCAGTACCTGCGCCAGGCGATCGCGTACGCGGTGGACCGCCCGCGCATCGCCGGCAGCGACGTCTTCCTCGAGGGCACCCGCCTGGCCCACGACCTCGTCCCCCCGTCCCTCGGCGTCGGCGACGAGGAGGCTCGGCGCTACGACGTCAACCCGGGCCGGGCCCGCGAGTTCCTCGGCCTGGCGGGATACGACGGGGAGCCGTTGGAGTTCCTCTACCCGGCTGGCACGGCCCGTCCCTCCCTGCCCGAGCCTGAGCGGGTCTACGCGATGGTCGCCCGCGACCTCGGCGCGGTGGGGATGCACATCGTGCCCGTGCCCGTGCCGGAGGACCAGGACTACCTGCACGCCGTCGTCTCCCGACCCACCCGAGCCCTGCACCTGATGGGCCGCACCGGCGACTACCGAGACCCGCACGCGTTCCTCGAGCCCTTCGCGCGCTCGGGCCGCGCCGAGACCGGCTACCGCAACCCGCGCGTCGTCGAGGACGTGGACGCGGCGGCGGCCGAGACCGACGACGACACACGCCGCGCCCTGTTCCGCCGCGTCGTCCGGGCCATGGCCCTCGACCTGCCGGCGCTGCCGCTGGTCTATCCGATCTCGGCCCTGGCCACCGGCCCGCGCGTGGCCTCCTACCCGACGTCGCCGCAGCTGGACGAGCCCTTCTCGCGCGTCAGGCTGACCGAAGGCTGAACGCACCGGTAGTACAGTGGGAGATCACGGCGCCCGGCCCGACCGCCACTGCTCGGCCTGGTCGCACTGCGCCCACCCGCCGTCGTTCTGCTTCAGGAGTTGACCGTGCCCACCACCTCGTCCACCGCCACCCACGACGTCGTCCTGATCGGCGGCGGCATCATGAGCGCCACCCTGGGCGTGCTGCTGCAGAAGCTCGAGCCCACCTGGTCCATCGCCCTGTACGAGAGCCTCGATCAGGCCGGCCTGGAGTCCTCCGACCCGTGGAACAACGCGGGCACCGGCCACGCCGCCCTGTGCGAGCTGAACTACTCGCCCATGGACAAGAACGGACGGGTGGACGTCACCAAGGCGCTGGGCATCAACGAGCAGTTCTGGACCACCCGCCAGTTCTGGTCCTCCCTGGTGGCGGACGGCACGCTCAAGGACCCCAAGTCCTTCATCAACCCGCTGCCGCACATGTCCTTCGTGTGGGGTGACGACCACGCGGACTACCTCCGCACCCGCTATGAGGCCATGTCCGCCCAGCCGCTGTTCGCCGGCATGGAGCACAGCGAGGACCCGGAGCAGATCCGTGCCTGGGCCCCGCTGCTGATCGAGGGCCGTGAGCCGGGCCAGCGCCTGGCGGCGTCCCGCAACACCGGCGGCACCGACGTCGACTTCGGCTCCCTCACCCGCCAGCTCATCACGGCCATGGCCGGCGCCGGCGCCGAGGTGCGCTTCGGTCACAAGGTCACCGGCCTCACCCGCGGCACGGACGGCCGCTGGGAGGTCAAGGTCAAGAACAAGGCCGCCGGCTCCGAGCTCGTGGACCGCGCCCGCTTCGTCTTCGTCGGTGCCGGCGGCGGCGCCCTGCCCCTGCTGCAGAAGTCCGGCATCCCCGAGGCCAAGGGCTTCGGCGGCTTCCCGGTCTCCGGCCAGTTCCTGCGCTGCACGGACGAGTCCGTGGTCAACCAGCACATGGCCAAGGTGTACGGCCAGGCCGCCGTCGGCGCCCCGCCGATGTCCGTGCCCCACCTGGACACCCGCTTCGTCAACGGCAAGCGCTCCCTGCTGTTCGGCCCCTACGCCGGGTTCTCCACGAACTTCCTCAAGACCGGCTCCTACCTGGACCTGCCGCTGTCCGTGCGCCCGCACAACCTCAGCACGATGCTGGACGTGGCCAAGGACAACATGGACCTGACCAAGTACCTCGTGACCGAGGTGCTGAAGTCCCGGGACAAGAAGATCGACGCGCTGCACGAGTTCTACCCGGAGGCCGACGGCGGCGAGTGGGAGCTGATCACCGCGGGCCAGCGCGTGCAGGTGATGAAGCGCAAGGGCCGCTTCGGCGGCGTCCTGCAGTTCGGCACCGAGGTCGTCACGCACGCGGACGGCTCGCTCGGCGGCCTGCTCGGCGCCTCGCCGGGCGCCTCCACCGCGGCCCCCATCATGGTGAAGCTGCTCGAGCGCTGCTTCCCCGCGAAGATGGCCGGCTGGGACGGCACGCTCAAGGAGCTCATCCCGTCCCTGGGCCACACGCTCAACGACGACCCGGCGCTGCTGGACGAGGTCCGCACCGTCACGGACGCCGCACTGAAGCTGGCCTGACGCCCCGATGGGAGCGCTCGCACGGTTCTCACTCGGTCGGCGGGCGCTCGTGGCGCTCGTCACCGTGTTCATCGCGGTGTTCGGCGTCCTCTCCGCCGGGCAGCTCAAGCGGGAGCTGATCCCCCCGCTCGAGCTGCCCGTCATCTCCGTCTCGACGCTCTACCCGGGGGCGTCCCCCGAGGTCGTGGACGCTCAGGTGGGCGAGCCCCTCGAGACGGCCCTGCAGGCCGTGGAGGGGCTCGAATCCTCGCGGTCCACGTCGCAGTCCGGCTTCAACGCGGTCCAGCTGGAGTTCGCCTACGGCACAGACCTGAACCGGGCCCGGTCCCAGGTGGACCGCGTGGTGGCCAACCTGGGGCCGCAGCTGCCGGAGGAGGCGGAGACCTCGTCCTTCGCGGGCTCCGTCTCCGACTTCCCGGTGGTCTTCCTCGCCCTGTCCGGGGACGAGGACCTCAACACCCTGCGCCGCCGCGCCGAGGACGTCCTGGCCCCGCGGCTGCAGAAGATCGACGGCGTCCGTGGCGCCGACGTCCTCGGCGGCACGGACGAGAACGTCTCCGTGGTCCCGGACCCGGCCGCGCTCGCCGCCGCCGGGCTGACCACCTCCGACATCACCGACGCACTCGAGGAGAACGCCGGCCTCTTCCCCGTCGGCCAGGTCACCGAGGGGGCGACCACCTATCCCGTCCAGGCGGGCGCCGCCGTCGAGGACCTCGAGGGCCTGCGCGGGATCGTCGTCGCTCCCTCCGGCGACGGCGAACCGCGCACCCTGGACGAGGTCGCCGACGTCACCCTCGTGGCCGCGGCCCCCACGTCCCTGACCCGCACCGACGGGGTGCCGACGCTGTCCGTCTCCGTGACCGCGACCCCGGACGCCGACCTCGTGGCGGTCTCGCAGGCCGTGCGCGACGCCCTGCCGGAGCTGGCGTCCCTGGTCGGCGGCGGCGCGGACCTGACCGTGGTGTTCGACCAGGCCCCGTTCATCCAGCAGTCCATCGACACGCTGTTCCAGGAGGGCCTGCTGGGCCTGGCGTTCGCCGTGCTGGTGATCGCCGTGTTCCTGCTCTCGGTGCGCTCCACCCTCGTCACCGCCGTGTCCATTCCGCTGTCCCTGCTGGCCGCCCTCATCGGGGTGGCGGCCTTCGGCTACTCCCTCAACACGCTGACGCTCGGGGCGCTGACGATCTCGATCGGCCGAGTCGTGGACGACGCGATCGTGGTGGTGGAGAACATCCGCCGGCACCTCGGCCTGGGTGCCGACCGGCGCACCGCGATCCTGGACGGCACGCGCGAGGTCGCCACCGCGATCACCGCCTCCACCCTCGTCTCCGTGGCCGTGTTCCTGCCCATCGCCTTCGTGGGCGGCCTGGCCGGCGAGCTGTTCCGGCCCTTCGCCGTGACCGCCACGGTCGCCCTGCTGGCCTCCCTCGTCGTCGCCCTGACGATCGTGCCGGTGCTGTGCTGGTGGTTCCTGCGCTCCCCGCGGCGCGGGGCCGAGACCACGGCCGCGCCCGCCGTCCCCGGCGACCGGCCCGTGGCGGCCGGCGGATGGCTCACCCGGGCCTACCGCCCGGTGCTGCGCTGGACACAGCGGCACACCGTGGTCACCCTCGCCGCCGCCCTGGCGCTGCTGGCCGGCACGGCCGCGCTGGTCCCGCTGATCCCCACGAACCTCCTGGGCGACTCGGGACAGAACTCGTTCGTCGTCACGGCGGAGCAGGAGCCGGGGACGTCGCTGGAGACCACGGCCGCCGCCGCCGAGCGCATCGAGCGGGTGCTGCTGGACACCGACGGCGTCGAGACGGTCCAGTGGACGGCCGGCACCGCCGCCGGTCCGATGGGGGCCTTCGGCGGCTCCTCGGCGGACCGGGCGCGGTTCACGGTGGTGACCGACCCGGATGCGGACCAGGTGGCCCTCCAGGACGGGGTGCGCGCCGAGCTCACGGGTCTCGACGGCGTGGGCGACGTGTCCGTCTCCACACAGCAGGGGCCGAGCGGCGGCCAGGACATCGAGGTGGCCGTCTCCGCCCCCGACCCGCAGGCCCTCACCGCGGCCGCCGATCAGGTCGCCGAGGCGCTGCGGCCCGTCGAGGGTGCCCGCGAGGTGACGACGCCGGCTTCGGACCTGCGCCCGACGTTCCAGGTGGACGTGGACACCGTCGCCGCCGCCCGGCTCGGCCTGACCGAGGAGGCGGTGGCCGGCCAGGCCGCCGCCGCCCTGCAGGCCGTGCCCGTGGGCGACGTCCGCTTCGGGTTCGAGAGCTTCGCGGTGCAGCTGGGTGACCCGGAGCCGGTCGAGTCCCTCGACGCCCTGCGCCAGGTGCCCGTGGAGACGGCCGAGGGGCCCGTGCCGCTGGGGGACCTCGCCGAGGTCTCGCGAGTGCCGGTGCCCGCCCGGGTGACGTCCTCGAACGGCGAGCGGACCGCCGTCGTCACGGTGACCCCGGACGACGAGGACCTCGGGGCCGTCTCGCGCCGGGTCACGCAGGCCGTGGCGGAGCTGGACCTGCCCGAGGGCGTCACCGCGGCCGTGGGCGGCGCGGCGGAGCAGCAGGCGCAGACGTTCCGGGACCTCGGACTGGCGCTGCTGGCTGCCGTGGCGACCGTGTACGTCGTGATGGTGGCGACGTTCAACTCGCTGCGCCAGCCGCTCGTGCTGCTCGTGTCGATCCCCTTCGCCGCCACGGGCGTGTTCCTGGCGCTGCTGGCCACCGGCACGCCGCTGGGACTGTCCACGATGATCGGGCTGCTCATGCTGGTGGGCATCGTGGTGACGAACGCGATCGTGCTGATCGACCTGATCAACCAGTACCGCCGCGACCGCGGCATGACCCTGGACGAGGCGATCGAGGTGGGCGCGCTCAACCGCGTGCGCCCGGTGGTGATGACGGCCCTGGCCACCATCCTGGCCATGACCCCGATGGCCCTGGGCATCACGGGGCACGCGGGGTTCATCTCCCAGCCCCTCGCGGTGGCCGTGGTGGGCGGCCTGGTGTCCTCCACCCTGCTCACGCTCGTGCTCGTGCCCGTGCTGTACCGGCTCACCGAGGTCCGCGGGGAGCGCCGCCTGCAGGAGGAGCGCCGTGTCGCGGCCGAGCGGGAGGCGCAGCGCGTCGCGGCCGAGCGCGCGGCCGAGCAGGCGCGCCGGGCTGAGGAGCGTTGGGCGGCCCCGTCCGAGCTCGACGCCGGACGCCTCGGCCGACTCCGGCAGCGCCTCCGCCGGCGGTGGCGCCGGGCCTGACCTCACGCGTGGCGCGGGCCGGGGCGGCGGGGCGCACCCCCGTCGCTCAGGCGCCGTCGTGCACCGCGAGGCTCGAGCCGCGCCGGTCCTTGCGCACCTCGAGGCGCACGCCGATCTCCTGCCTCATCCGTTCGACGTGGGAGACGAGGCCCACGGTCCGGCCACCGGTCCGCAGGGTGTCCACGACGTCCAGGACGTCGTCGAGGGTGTCCGCGTCGAGCGAGCCGAAGCCCTCGTCCACGAAGAGCGTGTCCAGTTCGATGCCGCCGGCTTCGGCCTGCACGGTGTCCGCGAGCCCCAGGGCGAGGGCGAGGGAGGCCATGAAGGTCTCGCCGCCCGAGAGCGTGGCCGGGTGGCGCGTCTCGTCCACGTAGTGGTCCCGGATGACGAGTTCGAGGCCCTTGTTCCCGCGCCCGCCCACGGCGTCGGAGTACTCGATCGAATACCGCTGGTCCGTCATGGCGAGCAGACGCTCGGTGGCCGCGGCGGCGACCTCCTCGAGCCGCCCGGCGAGGACGTAGCTCGTCAGGGGCATCTTGAGCAGGTTCTCCCCGCCGCCGCGGACGAGGTCGAGCAGCCCCCGCACCCGCGTGTGCTCGGCGATGAGCCCGGCGGACCGCTCCAGGACCTCGGTCAGGGCGGCTGACTGGCGGCGCACCGTGGCGACGAGTGAATCGAGTCGCCCGACCGCCGTCGCCCGGGACGAGCTCGCGGCCTCGGCCGCGGCGAGCGCCTCGGCGGCGGCGCGGGTCTGCTCCTCGGTCGGCGGCTCGACGCCCGCCTCGGCGAGGGCGCGGCCCCGGCGGACGGGCTCGCTCGCCTCGAGCTCGGCGAGGCGGGCCCGTTCGGCGTGCCACTCCTGCACGGCGGCCGTGCGCGCGGCGGCCTCCGTCTCCTCGAGGCGGGCCGCGCGCGCCGCGTCGACGTCGTCGAAGTGCTGTTCGGCCAGCGCGGCGGTGAGCGCCTGGTCGGTCTCGTCGGCGACCGCCCGGGCGCGCGCGTCCTCGTCCTGCGCCGCAGCGAGGGCGGCCAGGACCCGGCGTGCGGCGGTGACCTGGTCGCGGCGGGCGTCGAGGGTCTCGGCGTCACCGCGGGCGGCCTCGACGGCGTCCCGCAGCTCGGTCAGCCGGGCGGCACGGTGGGCGGCGGCCTCGGCGAGCCGACCGTCCTCGGCCGCGAGCGCGGCGGCGGTCTCGTCGGCCCCGGCGAGCGTCTTCTCGGCGGCGGTCAGCCGCCGGCGGTCCGCGGCGAGGTCCTTCGCCGCCTGGTCCAGCGCGGCCCGTTCGGCCTCGGCGCGCTCGAGCGCCTCTCGCGCGGCCTCGGGTGCGAGCCCGGCGGCGGCCTCGCGCGCCGTGCGGAGGGTCTGCTCGGCGGCGCGCAGGGCGGTCTCGGCGTCGGTCGCGGCCCGGTCGGCCGCGGTCCGGGCCTGCTCGGCGTCCCGCACGTCCGCCTCGGTCACCGTGGTGTCCGCGGTGGCGGCCGGGGCCGGGTGCTCGGGCGAGCCGCACACGGCGCACGGCTCGCCGGGCACGAGCCGCTCCGCCAGTTCGGAGGCGGCCTGCTCGTACCGGGCACGCAGCAGACCGACGTGCCGTTCGGCGGCCTCGCGTCGCCGCTCCTGTGCCTCCCGGTGGGCCCGGGCCGCGGTCTCTGCCTCGACGGCGCGGGCGGCCGCGGCCTCGGCGGCCGTGCGGCGAGCGGCGGCCTCGGACACGGCGCGGTCCACGGCCTCCCGGGCGCCGAGACGCTCGGTGCCGCGTTCGACGGCCGCGCGGTGTGCCGCGACGGCCGCCTCACGCTCGGGGCGGGACTCGACCAGGGCGGCGCGGTCGCGGCCGATCTCGGCCCGACGCTCCGCCGCGGCGGCCGCCTCCTGCTCCAGCTCGCCCATCCGGGCACGGTCCTGGACGGCGCGTGCCACCGCCTCCGCGGCGCGCTCGGCCTCCCCCAGCGCCTGGCGGGAGGCGGGCGCGTCGGCGGCCCCGTCCGCCCGGGCGGCGGCGAGCCACGCCGCCGCGGTCGGCTCGTCCTCGACGTGCGCCAGGGCCTCCGTCACCGTCTCCGACGCGGTGCCGGCGGCGTCCGCCGCCGCGGTGGCCCGCTGGGCGGCCGCGAGCACCCGCCCGGCGCGCTCATGGGCGTCGACGGCGCGGCGCCGCGCCGCGGCGGTCTCGGCCTCGGCGTCGTGGTCGCGTCGACGGCTCACCCACGCCTCGGCCGCGGCCAGGTCCCGCCCGCGGGTCTCCAGCTCACGCGCCGTCACCCGGGCCCGCTGCTCCGCGGCGCGGGCCGTGGCGAGGTCGGCCCGCGCGTCCTCGTGGGCGCGACCTGCGCGCTCGGCGGCGAGGGCGAGCAGCCGGTCGTCCGTGTCCGGTGACGGCTCCGGCGCATGCCAGTCCGGGCCGAGCGCCTCGTGGAGCGCCTCGGCCAGCTGTGCCCGCGCGGTCCGGGCCACGTCCGCGTCCACGGCCACCGCGGTGTCCAGCCGGGCCGTCTCGACGCGCAGGTGCTCCTCGACGCCGTCGAAGCGCTGCGTGCCGAAGAGCCGCCGCAGCAGGACGCGGCGCTCATCCGACTTCGCGGTGAGGAACTGGGCGAACTGTCCCTGAGGCAGCAGGACCACCTGCATGAACTGCTCGGCGTCCAGGTGCAGGACGGCCGCGATCTGCTGGCCGACCTCGTCCGCCCGGGTGAGCGGCGCCGTCCATTCCCCGTCCACGCGTTCCCGCAGGGAGACCGTGGCCTGCGTGGTGACGGTGGCGCCGCCCGCCGCGCTGCGTCTCCGGCGGGGCCGCTCGTGCTTGGGCGAGCGGACCACCTCGAAGCGCCGGCCCTGCACGGTGAACTCGACCTGCACCTCGGGGATCACCGCGCCGGGCTCGCGCAGCGTGGTCACGAGCGACTCGGCCGACCGTCCGCCCGGCACGGTCCCGTAGAGGGCGAAGCACAGCGCGGCCAGCACCGTGGACTTGCCCGCGCCGGTGGGCCCGTCCAGCAGGAACAGGCCGCCCGCGTTGAGCCGGTCGAAGTCGACGTCCTGCGCCTGGGCGTAGGGCCCGAGCCCCTCCAGGCGCATCCGATGGATCCTCATGCGCGCACCTCCCCCGCGCGAGCGGCCTCGAGGGCGTCCCGCAGCAGGTCCTGCTCGGCCCCGCTGGCCGGCCGCTGCCGGACGTGGTCCACGAAACCGACCGCGAGCGCGTGGTCCGAGGGTGCCTGCCGCAGGACCTGGGCGTAGGTCCGCTCCCGGGCCCGCCTCCCGCCGGCCGGTTCGTGGCGGAAGACGAGCACGGAGGGGAACCGGGTCTTCAGGCGCTCCAGGGCCCGCTCGGGGCGTTCGTCGTCGGTGACGGTGACCTGCACCCAGCACTGCTCCGCCCACGCGAACTCCGGGGACTCCAGCAGGTCCTCGATCGGCCCGGACAGCACCGCCAGGCGCCGTCCGGCGTCCCAGTCCACGGCCTCGACGTCGGTGACGGCCCCGCCCGTGACGTGGACGAGCCAGCCGCCCTTGCGGTGGCCCGCCTCGGAGAAGGAGTACGGCAGCGGTGAGCCGGAGTACCGCACGTGCTCGGCCAGCCGCTGGCGGCCGTGCAGGTGGCCCAGGGCCGCGTAGTCGAGCCCGTCGAACACGGAGACCGGCACCTGCCCCAGCGTGCCCACCAGCATCTCGGGCGGGGCGTCCGGCTCGACGTGCTCGCCCTCGCCGATGTCCCGTTCGGACTCGGAGCCGTGGCCCCCGGCCGCGAACAGGTGGGCCAGCACGACGGCGGCCACCGGCTCCGGCGTCTCGGCGCGGCGGGCGGCCAGATCGGCGTGGACGCGGCGGACCGCCTCCGTCAGCACGGCCGTGTGGTGGGGCTCCACGCCCCAGGCCGGTCCCTGGTGGCGCGGTTCGAGGTAGGGGATGCCGTAGACGGCCACGGTCTGGCCCGCGCCGCCGTCGACCCCGGGCTCGGTGAGCAGCACGGGGCGGTCCAGCTCCGCCGCGTCCGCGCGCACGTGCACGCCCGCGGCCGCCAGGAGTCCGCCGCCGAAGCCGAGGCGCACCGCCGAGTCGTGGTTGCCGCTCGTGAGCACCACCTGGGCGCCGGCCGCGTGCAGCCGGGTGAGCGTCCGGTCCAGCAGCCGGACGGCGTCCGCCGGCGGCAGCGCGCGGTCGTACACGTCCCCGGCCAGCAGGACGGCGTCCACGCCGCGCTCCGTCACGGTCGCGACGAGGGCGTCCAGGACCTCCTCCTGGGCCTCGAGCAGCCCGGTGCCGTGGAACGACCGGCCCAGATGCCAGTCCGAGGTGTGCAGCAGGATCATGCGGCCCACTCTAGGGAGGGTGTGGACGGGATAAGCACGACGCGGTGCAGCTCGTACGATGGCGGCATGTCCGCCACCGCGCCCGAGCCCACCGCCTCCTCGTCCACGCCCCTGCCCGGCCCCGAGCACGCCGACCGGGTCCTGGCCCTCCTCGCGGCCGGTGCCGCCGGGGACGCGCTGGGCGGCGTCGTCGAGTTCACCCCCGCGTCGGGGATCGAGGCGGTGCACGGCCCCGCCGGCGTCACCGACGCCGCGGACCTGCTCGCCCAGGAGGGCGCCCACGCCCTGCCGATCACCGACGACACGCAGCTGACGCTGTACGTGCTCGACGGCCTGCTCGAGTGGATCGAGTGGCAGAACGACGGCGTCCCGGCCGATCCTGCGGCGTGCGTGTGGCTCGCGTGCCTGCGCTGGTTCGCCACGCAGGACGGCGCGCTGCCCGAGGGCGCTCCCCCGGCCCCGCCCCGCTGGATCGACGCGCACGCGGAGCTGAAGGTGCGCCGCGCGCCGGGCACCGCGTGCCTGACCGGGCTCGCCGAACCGGGGATGGGCCTGCCGGGCGACCCGCACAACCCGGGTTCGAAGGGCTGCGGGACGGTCATGCGCTCGGCCCCGTACGGGATGGTGCCGGGGCTCGAGGACCCGCACGTCGTGTCCCTCGCCCGCCAGGGGGCCGTCCTCACGCACGGCCACCCCACCGCGTGGGTCGCGGCGGGCGCGTACGCCCTCGTCATCGCGGCCCTGCTGCGCGGCCTGGACCTGGCCGCCGCGGTCGCGCACGCCCGCGCGTGGCTCGACGGCCTGGGCGAGGAGGCCGCGGAGACCCGCGCCGCCGTGACCGCGGCGGTCGACCTGGCCGGCACCGTCGACGCCGACCCCGGCGCCCCCGGCGCCCTCCCCACCGCGCTCGGCGAGGGCTGGGTCGCGGAGGAGGCCCTGGCGATCGCGCTGTATGCCGCGCTCACCGCGCAGGCGGTGCACCCGGCCGATCCGGCGGCGGCGCTCGCCCTGGCGCTGCGGATCGGCGTGAACCACGACGGCGACTCCGACTCCACGGCCTCGCTGGCCGGGCAGGTGCTCGGCGTGGCGCACGGCACCGCCGTGTTCGGTGCGCACGACCCCGCGGACCGCGCCGCGGCCGAGGCCTCCGTCCCGGGGTGGATCGCCGAGCGCGAGGTCGTCCTGGAGGCCGCCCGGCGCTGGAGCGCCGCGACCACCTGAGTGGTTCAGCGCGCGGCGTCCGGCCAGTTCCCGTCGAGCATCTGCAGGAACTCCCCCTCGGAGACCAGGGCGATGGCCTGCCCACGGTCCCGCCGGCGCAGGGCGTCCCGCGTCTTGCGGTGCGCCAGCGCCGTGGTCACGGCCTGCGGTGCCCCGTCCTCGGCGCGCGGGCGGTGCAGGTCCGCGGCCTCGAAGCCGTCCCCCACGACGAGCATCGTGGTGGCCGCGCCCACCCGGTTCGCGGTCTGCGCGCCGTGCGCGGCCGCGCGCGTCTTGGCACTCTGACGCGACATGCCGATGCCGCCCGTGAACACCACGGTCTGGCCGAACAGGGGGTGGCCCGGGTCGGCGGCCGGGTTCGGGAGCGGATTGACGCCCTCGTCCGGCCAGCGCATGAAGTCGGGCATGGCGCGTTCGTCCCGCAGCGGGACCCGCGCGTCGAAGACGCCCTCGGTACGCCGGGCCTGGCGGGTGGCCTTCGACTCGGCGCCCGATCCCGCCGCCCGGGGGGCGAGGACGCTGACGCTCAGCCCCTGGGCCCGCATCAGGCGGTCGACGCCGCGGCCGGCCGGCGCGTCGGTCAGCCCGGGCAGAATCTCCGCGTCGGCCGGCGGCGCCCCCAGCACGCGCCGGCCGATGTCCACGAGGATGGCCGCGCAGGCCTCGGCGTCGGCCAGTGCGTCGTGGTGGCGCCCCGGGGTGAACCCGGCCTCGCGCGCCGCGGAGGGCAGGGCGTACGAGGGCAGGTCGTAGACGCGGCGCGCCAGCACCAGGGTGCACACGAACTCCAGGCCCGGCACGTCCCGGCCGGAGACCTCGAGGCCGGACTCGATGACGCCGACGTCGAAGCCCGCGTTGTGCGCCGCGAGCACGTCCGTCCCCACGAAGTCCGCGAGCTCGTCGTACACCTGCGCGAACCGGGGGGCGTCCAGGACGCGGTCCTCGGTGACGCCGTGGATGCGCACGTTGCGGGGATCGAACCGGTCGAAGCCGACGGGCGGACGGATCAGCCACTCGGCACGGTCCACCATGACCCCGTCCCGCACCCGGACGGCGCCCACGGCGCACGGGGAGCCGCGGAAGCCGTTGGCGGTCTCGAAGTCGATCGCGGTGAAGTCCAGCCCCGGCACGGGGACGCGCCCGCCGCTCACGGGCGCGCGTCGAGCGCGTCCACCAGGTAGGGCAGCAGGGCGCGGAAGGCGTGCCCCCGGTGGCTGATCGCGTTCTTGTCCTCGGGGCTCAGCTGCGCGGTGGACACGTCCCGGCCCTCGGGCCGCAGGATCGGGTCGTAGCCGAAGCCGCCGTCCCCCACGGGCTCGCGCAGCAGCGTGCCGGGCAGGCGGCCGTGCTCGACGTGCTCGACGTGGATGGCCCGGGCGCCCGCGGCGTCCGGGCCGCTGGGGACCGCGAGCGCGGCGGCGCACACGAACTGGGCACCCCGATGCTCGTCCGGCACGTCGGCCAGCTGGGCCAGCAGCAGCTCGAGGTTGGCACGGTCGTCCCCGTGGCGCCCGGCCCAGCGGGCCGAGAAGATCCCGGGGGCGCCGTGCAGCACGTCCACGGCCAGACCGGAGTCGTCCGCGACGGCGATCAGCCCGGTGTGCGCGGCCACGGCGCGGGCCTTCTTCAGCGCGTTCTGGGCGAACGTGACGCCGTCCTCGACGACGTCCGGGGCGCCCACGGCGCCCGCGTCCACCACCGCGGCCTCCACGTCGAGGCCGGGCACGGCGCCGGCGAGCAGCTGCCGCAGCTCGCGCACCTTGCCCGCGTTGTGCGTGGCGAGCACGATGCGGGCGCCCTCCGGCAGGCCCGCCGACGAGGAGGCGGGCGCGCTCACGCCCGGTCCTCCGTGGCGGCGGCCAGGGTCTCGGCCTGGATGCGGGCCAGCTCACCCGTGCCGATCAGGGCCAGGTCCAGCAGGGTGTCCAGCTCGGCGCGGGTGAACGGCGCGCCCTCGGCGGTGCCCTGCACCTCCACGAACTCCCCGGCCCCGGTGACGACCACGTTCATGTCCGTCTCCGCCTTCACGTCCTCCACGTACGGCAGGTCGAGGACGGGCACCCAGTCCACGATGCCCACGGACACCGCGGCGACGGAGTCCTTGAGGACGGCGGCGCCCTTGGCGAGGATCCCTTCGCGCCGCGCCCAGGCCACCGCCTCGGCGAGGGCGACGTAGGCGCCCGTGATGGCGGCGGTGCGGGTGCCGCCGTCGGCGTCGAGGACGTCGCAGTCCAGGACGATGGTGTTCTCCCCCAGGGCGGACAGGTCGATGACGGCGCGCAGGGACCGGCCGATCAGGCGGGAGATCTCGTGGGTGCGCCCGCCGATCCGGCCCTTGACGGACTCGCGCTGGCTGCGCTCGTTGGTGGCCCGCGGGAGCATCGCGTACTCGGCGGTGACCCAGCCGGTCCCCTCGCCCTTGAGCCAGCGCGGCACGCCCTCGGTGAAGGAGGCGGTGCACAGCACGCGGGTGTTCCCGAACTCGATCAGGGCCGAGCCCTCCGCCTGCCGGGACCAGCCCCGGGTGATGGTGATGGGGCGCAGCTCGTCGACGGCGCGGCCGTCCGGGCGGGGGGCGGTGGGGGCGGGAGAGCTCATGGCCTCCAGTCTAGGCGCGCCCTCAGACGCCGTAGCTCAGCCCCGAGACGGCGACGGCCAGCGGGCCGTCGTACACCGCGCGGGCCTCCTGGACGGCGCGCTGCGGATCGTTCCACACCGGCAGGTGTGTGAGCAGCAGCTTCCGGGCCCCGGCCTGCGCCGCCGTCTCGCCGGCCCGTCGGCCGGTCAGGTGGACGCCGTCGATGCCGTCGTCCCGGCCCTCGTGGAAGGCGGCCTCGCACAGGAACACGTCCGCGTCCCGCGCGGCCTCGACGAGCCCCTCACACGCGTCGGTGTCCCCGGAGTAGGTGAGCACGCGGGTGGTGACGTCGCCGTCGTCGTCGACGCGGTCCACCTCGACCCGGATCGCGTAGGCCTCGTCGATGGGATGGCGCACGGGGACCGGGGTGAACCGGAACGGACCGAGCCGCTCGGTGCGGCCGGCGGCCCAGCACCGGAACTCGAAGTCCTGGTGCATCCCCGGCTCGGGGTCCATCCCGTACGCCTCGGCGACGCGGTCGGCGGTGCCGGCGGGTCCGTAGACGGGCAGCCGGCCGCGGTCCCAGCCGGCCGGGTTCCAGCGGATGGCCACGTGCATCCCGCACAGGTCCATGAAGTGGTCCGGGTGCAGGTGGGAGAGCAGGATGCCGTCCAGGTCCTCGAGCTCGACGTAGCGCTGCAGCACGCCGAGGGCGCCGTTGCCGAGGTCCAGCAGGATCCGCCATGTGCGCGGGGTGACGCCGTCCTCGGCCACGCCCTCGGCGGTGAGGAGGTAGCACGAGGCGGGTGAGCCCGGGCCGGGGAAGGACCCGGAGGCCCCGATGATGGTCAGCTTCACGTCACACCCTCCTGCTCGGCGCCCAGCCGCACGAAGGCCGTCGAGCGCGTCGGGACCGGCGCGTCCGCGGGGCGGGGCGCGCCGATCGTCTCCAGGCGGCGCACGGACTCGACCTCGGGTCCGAGGAAGCGGCGCGCGAGGGCCTGGAAGTGGTCGGGGTCGCCGGTGGCGGCGAAGCGGTGGCGGGTGGCCTGGCCGGAGCCCGCGGCCGAGTGGGGGTGCTCGAGGCCGAGGCGGACCAGTTCCCGGTAGAGGTCCTTGGCGGTCTCCTCCGCGGAGGAGACGAGCGTGACGTCCTCCCCCATCACGAGCGAGAGGGCGCCGGTCAGCAGCGGGTAGTGGGTGCATCCCAGCACGAGGGTGTCCACGCCCGCCGCGCGCAGCGGGGCCGTGTACTCCCGGGCGGTCTCCAGCAGTTCGGGGCCGGTGGTGATGCCGGCCTCCACGAACTCCACGAACCGCGGGCACGCGACCGAGGTGATCTCGAGGTGCGGGGCGGCCGAGAACGAGTCCTCGTAGGCGCGGGACCCGACGGTCGCCTCGGTGCCGATCACGCCGATTCGGCCCGTGCGGGTGGCGGCCACGGCGCGGCGCACGGCGGGCTGGATCACCTCGATCACGGGGATGCCGTGGCCTCCCGTGTAGCGCTCGCGGGCGTCGCGCAGCACGGCGGCCGACGCGGAGTTGCACGCGATCACGAGCGCCTTGACGCCGCGCGCGACGAGCTCGTCCATGATCGCCAGGGCGAGGGCCCGTACCTCGGCGATGGGCCGCGGGCCGTACGGCGAGTGCTCCGTGTCGCCCACGTAGAGGATGGACTCGTGGGGCAGCTGGTCCATGATCGCCCGGGCCACGGTCAGCCCGCCCACGCCCGAGTCGAACACGCCGATCGGCGCGGCGGCGTCCACGGCGGCGCGCTGGCCGCTCACTGCTCGTCCTCCGCGTCCCCGGCGCCCGGCGCGGACTCGTCCGCGCCCTCGGGCAGCTCGCTGAGCATCTCCGTCATGAGCGTCTCCAGCAGCCACGAGGTGAAGTTGTAGAGCAGGGCCATGGTGGACTCGACGTCCTCCGCGCTGCGCCAGTCGTCCACGGCGTGCACGCGGGCGGCGTCCTCCTCGGTCTCGACGCCCAGGCGGGCGGCCAGGACGAGGCGCACGTCGTTGA
Organism: Micrococcus sp. KT16; assembly: GCF_003315015.1. Taxonomy (NCBI): domain Bacteria; kingdom Bacillati; phylum Actinomycetota; class Actinomycetes; order Micrococcales; family Micrococcaceae; genus Micrococcus; species Micrococcus sp. KT16. Next base: position 77,352 of record NZ_QNRG01000002.1, read on the forward strand.
GCGCGCGGCCGAAGGCCGGCGCCTGGTCGTGCGGCACCTCCACGCGCGTCGAGCGCAGCAGCTCGAGGGCCAGGCGCGCGTCCGCGAGCTTCCCCTCCGACAGGGCGTCCTCGGTCAGGGCCCGGTGGGCGCCCTGTTCGGCGGCGCCGGCCTGGGGCATCGCATCCGGCAGGAGGCGTGCGACGGCCGGGTCGGTGGGGGCCGAGCGCTGCGGCTCCGGGTCCTGGCTCAGGTGCAGGCCGGAGACCAGCCCCCAGAACGCGGCGTCGGACGCGTCCAGCCCGGCCACGGGGCCCGCGTCCTGCGCGGCGGACACGGACGGCGGCGCCGCCGGGGGATCTTCGGGCGTGTCGACGCCGTCCTCGGCGGCCGGGGCCTCGGCGGGGTCCGCCTCGGCGGGGCGCACGTCCGCGCGTCGGCCCTCGAGCAGGGCGACGACGTCCCTGACCAGCCCGCGCAGCAGGCGCACCTCCGGCAGCTCCAGCTGCGCCGTGTACCCCCGCCGCGTCCAGCGGAACCGTTCTGCCATGCCCCTCCTCAGTCCTCCGCCTGCTCCAGCGTGGCCCACAGCCCGTAGCCGTGCATCGCGCCCACGTGCAGCTCGGCCTTCTCCTTGGTGCCCGTCGCCACCACGGACCGGCCCCGCTCGTGGACCTCGAGCATGAGCCGCTGCGCCTTGGCCGCGGAGTAGCCGAAGTGGGTGCGGAACACGTAGGCCACGTAGCTCATCAGGTTCACCGGGTCGTTCCACACCACCACGTTCCACGGCCGGTCCCGGGCTGTGTCCTCGTGAGGCCGCTCCAGCAGGGCGGTGTCGGTGGCGCCGGCAGGGACGGACTCACCCGGCGCCGGACGCACGGCGCGCTGCGCGGACGGATCGTGGCGGGTCAGCACGGACATGCGCCCCAGTGTACGAGGCGGGCGGGCCAGGACCGGCCCCGCAACGGTCCACTAGGGTGGGCGCGTGAGCCAGAACCCCGTGCCCAGCGCCCCGCGGACCGCCGACGACTGGCAGATCCCCACGGCGCTGATGACCGACCACTACGAGCTGACCATGCTCCAGGCCGCGCTGAAGGCCGGCACCGCGCACCGCCGCTCCCGCTTCGAGCTGTTCACCCGACGCCTGCCCAGCGGCCGCCGCTACGGCGTGGTGGCCGGCGTGGGCCGCGCGCTGGAGGGCCTGTCCCGCTTCCGGTTCGACACGCCCGAGCTCGACTTCCTCGCGGACACCACCGCCCTCGACGACGCCACGCTGGCCTGGCTCGCCGACTACGAGTTCACGGGCGACATCGTGGGCTACGCCGAGGGCGAGGCCTACTTCCCGCACTCCCCCCTCCTGCAGGTGGAGTCGACGTTCGCCGAGGCGTGCATCCTGGAGACCTACCTGCTCTCCATCTACAACTACGACTCCGCCGTGGCCTCCGCCGCCTCCCGCATGACGGCCGTCGCGGACGGCCGCCCGTGCGCCGAGATGGGCTCGCGCCGCACGCACGAGGAGTCCGCCGTGGCCGCCGCCCGCGCCGCGGCCATCGCGGGCTTCACCGCGACCTCGAACCTCGAGGCGGGCCGCCGGTACGGCATCCCGACCGTCGGCACCGCCGCCCACTCCTTCACCCTGCTGCACGACTCGGAGCGCGCCGCCTTCGAGGCCCAGGTCGCCGCGCTCGGAGCGGACACCACCCTCCTCGTGGACACGTATGACGTGGAGCAGGGCGTGCGCACCGCGGTCGAGGTGGCCGGCCCGGCCCTGCGGAACGTCCGGGTCGACTCCGGCGACCTCGTGATCCAGGCCCACCGCGTGCGCGAGCTGCTCGACGAGCTGGGCAACACCGAGACCGGGATCATGGTCACCTCGGACCTGGACGAGTACGCGATCGCCGCCCTGCGCTCCGCCCCCGTCAGCTCGTACGGCGTGGGCACGCGCCTGGTCACCGGGTCCGGCGCGCCCACCGCCTCCATGGTCTACAAGCTCGTGGCCCGCCAGGACGACGACGGCACGTGGGTGGACGTGGCCAAGGCCAGTTCCGGCAAGGCCAGCCGGGGCGGCCGCAAGGAGGCCGCGCGCCGCCGCGACCCGCGGGGCCGGGCCACCGCCGAGGTGATCGGCGTCAACCGCGGCGCCGCGCCCGACGCCGACGACCGTCCCCTGCTGCACCGTTTCGTGCACGCCGGCGAGCTGGCCGAGGGCTGGACCGGCCCCGAGGCCGTCACCCGCGCCGCCGAGCGGCACGCCGCCTCCCTGCGCGAGCTGCCCGCCTCGGTGGGCCGCCTGCAGCCGGGCGACCCCGCCATCCCGACCATCTTCCTGGAGGACTGACCCATGGAGAACCTGAACCGCGCCCTGGTGATCGTGGACGTGCAGAACGACTTCTGCGAGGGCGGCGCCCTCGGCGTGACCGGCGGCGCCGCCGTCGCGGCCGGGGTCAGCGAGCACCTGGCCGAGCACGCGGACGCCTACGCGGCCGTGGCCGCCACGCGCGACTGGCACGTCGACCCGGGCACGCACTTCGCCGCGGCCACCGGCGCCGAGCCGGATTTCCGCACCACCTGGCCGGTGCACTGTGTGGCCGGCACCGCCGGCGCCGAGCTGCATCCCGACCTGGACGCCGAGCACCTCGACGCCGAGTTCCTCAAGGGCCTGCACACGGACGCCTACTCCGGCTTCGACGGCGCCCTCGGCGAGCCCGACGCCGTCCCGACCGGGGCCGCGGGCGAGCGCCCCTCCGGGACCGTCGGCCCGTACGGGGCCACCGCCGTGGCCGCGGCCGCCGTCGAGTCCGGCGCCCCCGGCCTCGACGAGTGGCTCCGCGAGCAGGGCGTGGACGCGATCACCGTGGTGGGCATCGCCACGGACCACTGCGTGCGCGCCACCGTGCTCGACGCCCTCGACGCCGGCTACGAGGTCACGGTGCTGACCGACCTGGTGGCCGGCGTCGACGAGGCGGCCGCCCAGGCCGCGCTCCACGAGATGGAGGCCGCCGGGGCCATCCTGGCGACCTCGTGAGCGGGTTCGGCCCCGAGCGGCGCCCGCGTCGCCCCTGAGGCGCCGCACGTCGGGACAGTGACGAATGTCACGACGTGCGGCATGATGGGGGCACGCGGCCCCGGCGGGCGTGCCGGAGCCGGTGCCCGACGCAGACGAGGAGAGCAGCCATGACCGGCTCCCCCATCGCCGCAGACCGGGACGGCATCCGCTACCTCTCCGGGGTGATCCCCGCCGCCGACGGCGGCCGTCTGGTCGGTCTGGCCCGCGTGGTCTCCGACGGCCACACCATCGCCTACCTGCAGGACATCCTCGTGGATCCGGGGCACCAGCGCCGCGGCATCGCCTCCGAGCTGCTGCGCCGCGTCTTCGCCCGGTTCGGCCAGGTGCGTCAGCACGTGCTGCTCACGGACACCGAGGAGCGTCAGCGCGCCTTCTACGAGACCCATGGATTCCGCGAGTCCCGTGACGTGGAGGGCGACGAGCTGCGCGCCTTCGTGCGCTTCCAGTCCCGGGACGGCTGAGCCCGGCGCTCAGGCCGACGCGGCCTGCCGCTCCCCCCGGGCAGGGGCGGCGGCGAGATCGCCGAGCCGCTCGGCCTCGTGCGGGCCGGGCTTCATGGCGCGCAGCGCGTTGACGATGGCCACGACGTCCACGAGCTCCTGGAACAGCGCGCCGACCAGGGCCGGGATGGCGCCCGTGGCGGCGATGACCATCAGGACCAGGGAGAGCGCGATGCCGACCCAGATCGACTGCGTGGCCACCTGCAGGGTGCGCTGGCCGGCGGCCACGGCGACGGCGACCTTGGAGACGTCGTCGGCGAGCACCACCACGTCGGCGGACTCGGAGGCGGCGGTCGAGCCGCGGGCGCCCATGGCCACGCCCACGTCCGCGGCGGCGAGCACGGGGACGTCGTTGACGCCGTCGCCGACCATCATCACCGGGCGCTCCGGGCGCTCGGAGAGCAGGCGGACCTTGTCCGCGGGCAGCAGGTCCGCGTGGACCTCGTCGATGCCCGCCTCCCCGGCGATGTGCCGTCCGGTGGCCTCGGCGTCGCCGGTGAGCATGAGGACCTGGCGTGCGCCGAGGCGGTGGAGCGCCTGCACGGTGGCGGCGGACTCGGGGCGGATGCGGTCGGCCAGCAGCAGGACGCCGGCGAAGGCGCCGTCCACGGCCACGTAGACGGCGGACTGGCCGGGGGCGAGGTCGGCGGTGGCGGTGTCCGGGGCGGCCTGCGTGACGTAGGCGCGCTTGCCGACGACGACGCGGCGACCCTCCAGCACCGCGACGACGCCGTGGGTGGCCTCCTCCGTGGCATCCTGCGCGGTCGCCAGGGACAGCCCGCGCTCCTCGGCCGCCGCGCGGATGGCGTCGGCGAGCACGTGCACGGAGTACTGCTCGGCGGAGGCGGCCAGGCGCAGCAGCTCGTCCTGGGCGAAGCCGGCGGCCGGGCGCACGCCGACCAGCTCGGGGCGGCCGGCGGTGAGGGTGCCGGTCTTGTCGAAGCCCACGGTCTGCACGGAGCCGAGGGCCTCGATGGTCCCACCCGACTTCACGATCACCCCGGACGTGGCGGCGCGGGACATGCCGCCGAGGAAGGCCACCGGAGCGGCGATGAGCAGCGGGCATGGCGTGGCCACCACGAGCACCTCGGCGAAGCGGACCGGGTCCTGGGACAGCCACCAGGCCAGGCCGGCGATCAGGTAGGCGACGGCGGTGAACGGCACGGCGTAGCGGTCGGCCAGGCGCACCATGGGGGCGCGGGACTCGGCCGCCTGCTGCACGAGGGAGACGATGGCCGCGTACTGCGAGTCGGCCGCGGAGGCGGTCGCCTCGAGCACGAAGGCGCGGGTGCCGTTGAGCGCGCCGGACATCACGGCCGAGCCGGTGCGGTGCGTGACGGGCAGGGACTCGCCGGTCAGGGAGGACTCGTCCAGGTCCACGGCGACCTCCCCGCCGTCCTCGGCGGAAGCCACGGTGCCGTCCACGGGAAGCACCTCGGCGGGACGCACCAGGAGCCGGTCGCCGGCACGCACCTCCTCCACCGGCACGTCCTCCACGGAGCCGTCCGGGCCCAGGCGATGCGCGCGCTGCGGGGCGCGGTCCAGCAGGGCGGACAGATCCCGCCGAGCGCGGCCGGCCGCGTAGTCCTCGAGGGCCTCCCCACCGGTGAGCATCAGGCAGACGAGCACGGCGGCGAGGTGCTCCCCCACCAGCACGGTGGCGACGATCGCGGTGACGGCGAGGATGTCCACACCCCAGTGCCCGCGCATCAGGTCCCTGACCATGCCCACCGAGGTCCACGCGGCCACCACCAGGGCATACGCCGAGGCGATCCAGCGCGCCGGATCCTCCGCCCCCGCCAGGTGCAGGCCGAGGGTGAGGGCGACGACGACCAGCGTCGCGAGCACCCACGGGTACCGCGCGGCGAAGCCGAGGACGGCGGGGCGCGACGACGACGGGGACGGGGCGGACACGGGCATGGCGACTCCTGACATCGTGCCCCCATTCCAGCCCGTCCCCGTGCCGGGTGCCAGCCAGGGGAGGCGAACCTCGGCCCGCGGGCGCCCCCGCGCTCCCGGCGGACCTCAGGTCCGGCCGACGAACCACCCGCGCAGGGTGCTCAGCCGCTTCTCCAGCTGCTCGCGGGAGGCCTGGGCCACGGCGGGGCCGCCGGAGATCTCCCGCAGGCGGTTGTGGATCACCCCGTGCGGCTGGCCGGAACGGGCCGCCCAGGCGGACACCGTCTTGGACAGCTCGGAGCGCAGCTCCTTCATCCGCCGGTGGTCCACGACGTCGGCGGGCTCGGCCGCCTGCGCACGCGGCCGGCGCTGGATCTGCTCGGCCTGCCGCTGCCGCAGCAGGGCGGAGACCTGCTCGGCGTCCAGCAGGCCCGGGATGCCGAGGAAGTCCTGCTCCTCCTCCGAGCCGACGGCGCCGCCGAGGCCGAACTCGCCGCCGTCGAAGAGCACCTTGTCGAAGCTCGCCCGGGACTCGAGGGCCTCGAACTTCTCCCGCGTCAGCGCGTCCGAGCCGCTCTCGGCCCGGTTGGCCTCCGCGATGAGGTCCTCCTCGGGGGCGTCCTCGAGGTCCTCGACCTCGACGGCGCCCTCCTTGCGGTCCAGCGCGTGGTCCCGCTCGAGCTCCATCTCGTTGGCCAGCAGCATGAGCGCGGGCACGGACGGCAGGAACACCGAGGCGGTCTCCCCACGCCGGCGGGAGCGCACGAAGCGGCCCACGGCCTGGGCGAAGAACAGGGGCGTGGACGTGGACGTGGCGTACACGCCCACGCACAGGCGGGGCACGTCCACGCCCTCGGACACCATGCGCACCGCCACCATCCACCGCTCGTCCGACGCGGCGAACTCCTCGATGCGATCCGAGGCCCCCTTGTCGTCCGAGAGGATCACGGCCGGCCGCTGGCCGGTCAGCGCCTCGAGCTGCGCGGCGTACGCGCGCGCGTCCTGGTGGTCCGTGGCGATCACGAGACCGCCGGCGTCGGGGACGTTGCGGCGCACCTCGGTGAGCCGGCGGTCCGCAGCGCGCAGCACCGAGGGGATCCACTCTCCCGCCGGGTCCAGCGCGGTCCGCCAGGCGGAGGCGGTGATGTCCTTCGTGGCGGCCTCGCCGAGCTGGGCCTCCATGACCTCGCCGGTGGAGGTCTTCCAGCGCATCTGGCCCGAGTAGGCCATGAAGATCACGGGGCGGACCACGTGGTCGCGCAGCGCCGGCCCGTAGCCGTACGTGTAGTCGGCCTTGGAGCGCTCGATGCCGTCCTGGCCGAGCTCGTAGCGGACGAAGGGGATGGAGGCGGTATCCGAGCGGAAGGGCGTGCCGGTCAGGGACAGCCGCCGCGTGGCCGGCTCGAACGCCTCACGGATGCCCTCGCCCCAGCTCAGGGCGTCGCCGCCGTGGTGGATCTCGTCCAGGATCACCAGCGTCTTGGCGGCCTCGGTGCGGTTGCGGTGCAGGACGGGCTTGTTCGCCACCTGGGCGTACGTCAGCGCCACCCCGCGGTACTCGGCGCCGTGCCGCCCGTCGGCGTTCTTGAAGTTCGGGTCGATGGCGATGCCGACGCGCGCGGCGTTGTCCGCCCACTGGCGCTTGAGGTGGTCCGTGGGCGCGACGACGGTCAGCCGTTGCACGACGCCGGAGTCCAGGAGGATCTTGGCCACGCGCAGCGCGAACGTCGTCTTGCCCGCGCCGGGGGTCGCGACCGCCAGGAAGTCCTGCGGGGCGGTCTGGAGGTAGCGCTCCAGCGCCTCCTGCTGCCACTGGCGCAGCTTGGGGGCCGTCCCCCACGCCGCGCGCTCGGGCATGGCGGGGGGAAGGTCCTCGCCGATGTGGAACAGGTCGTGCTGGACGCTGCCGTCCGGGGTGCCGCTCGTCAGGGAGCGGCCGTCAGCCACGGCCGCGGCCTCCGAACCAGCCACCGCGCTTGCCGCCGCCGTCGCCGTCGCCGCCGTCCTGCGGCTCGCGCAGGCCCTCGTAGATCTCCTTGCACGTGGGGCACACGGGGAACTTGTTCGGGTCCCGGCCCGGCACCCACACCTTGCCGCACAGGGCGATCACGGGGGCACCGGTGACAGCGGACTCCGTGATCTTCTCCTTGCGGACGTAGTGGGCGAAGCGCTCGTGGTCGCCCGGCTCGATCTCCTGCCGCAGCTCCTCGCGCTCGAGGACGGACGTGCCGCCGCCGGCGGGCGCGAAGGGGTCGTTCAGGTCGGGTTCGCCGGTCACACTCATACGGGCCAGTCTAGCCGCGCCCCTCAGAAGGCGGCCACGGCCTGGTAGGTCTCGGCCTGCGCGCGGTCGTACCAGCGCGCCCCCAGGCGCACGCCCAGCCACAGCGCGACGGCGCCCCACACGAGCCCGAGGGCCACCGTCACCCAGCCCCACACGGCGGCCCCGGTGACGAGCCGGACGATGAAGGGCGCCAGGAACGGCACCGCGAGCGCGAGGCTCACCAGCAGCGAGGCGCCCTGGACGAGCATCGTGCGCATGGCCGCGCCCTGCGGCGTCTTGAACGGGCTGTCTCCCGGCTTCGGCACGGGGTACACGAAACGGGCGGAGACGAACGCGGACAGCCCGGCGGTCGTCCCGAACAGGCCGAGGGCCAGGCCCAGCATCGGCGCCAGCAGGGACCAGTCCCCCGCCGCCGCCACCGTCGCCGTCGTCACGAGCAGGATCATCGGCAGGCCCCAGCCCGCCAGGCCCAGGACCCGGCCCCAGCGGTCGTCCACGCCCCGCACGCCCGAGACGACGTGCAGGTGGAACGCCGTGTGGTCGTAGGCGATGTCCGCGGAGATCGAGTAGGCCAGGGACCAGGCGGTGATCGGCCCGAGGATCAGCAGCAGGCCCAGTCCGGGACCCCCCTCCGCGGCCATGCCCCCGGTGAACCACAGCAGGACGGCCATGAGCGGGATGATGATGAGCCCGGCCGCGTACCGCGGATCGGCCAGCCAGTAGCGCTGGGCGCGGGCCGCGATCGCGGTGCGCGGGCCCGTGGCCGGTCGGCCCAGCCAGCGCAGCGGCATCGGGTCCGCTCCCGCGGCGACGCGGCGGGACCGACCGCCGCCCACGGCCACCGGCTCCACGGTGCGGCGCACGGCCAGGTGCCACAGGGCCAGGGCGGCCAGGCACCAGGCCGCCGCCACCGCGAGGTGGAGCGCGACGGCGGCGCCGCGGCCCTCGGCGGCCGCCCACGCCGCGGCGGGGCCCGCCCCGAACGGGGTCCACGCCGCGCCGCGGGCGACCTGGGGCGCGATCGCCAGGAAGTCCTCGAACGATGCGATGGCCTGCGAGAGGGCGACGCCGCCGAGTATGAGCGGGATGAACAGCAGGACGGAGACGACGTCCCGCACCCGACGCCGGCTCGCGTAGGCGGCCAGGAGGCCGGCGAGGCCGGAGCCGATCGCCACGGCGGTCACCGCGGTCAGCGCGCCCCCGGCCAGGCCTGCCGCCAGCGCGGCCGGCCGGTCCCACCAGCTGGCCCCCAGGCCCACCAGCACGGCCAGCGTGGCGAGCCCGACCGGCGTCGTGAAGGCGCTCAGGACCAGCCCGGCGATGAGGGTGCGGGCCGGGACGGGGAAGAGCACGAAGCTGTGCGGGTCGAGGGTGGCGTCCACGCCCGTGACGAACGGCGGGATGACGAGCCAGGCGAGCACCACGACGGCGGCGGCCAGCACGGTCGTGGCGCCGCGGGCCTCGTCCGGCAGGGCGGGCAGGCCCGTGACGAGCAGCGTCACCGCCACGGCGGCCATGCCGAGCACGTACAGCGCGCCGAGCACGCTCATCACCAGGGTGAACGGGGACCGCCGCCACTGGTTCAGGGTCAGCGTCCAGCGCAGTCGGACGAGCGTCAGAGCCATGCCAGCCCCTCCGAGCCGTGGCGGCCGCCGACGAGGTCCACGAAGCGGTCCTCGAGGTCGTGCCCGTCCCGGACCTCCTCGAGCGTGCCGGCGGCCCGCAGCGTCCCGGCCGCGATCACGGCGACGTGGGTGCACATGCGCTGGACGAGGTCCATCACGTGGCTCGAGACGATCACCGTGCCGCCCCGCTCCACGTACGAGTGCAGGATGTCCCGGATGTTCGCGGCGGAGACCGGGTCCACGGCCTCGAACGGCTCGTCCAGGACGAGCAGGTCCGGGGCGTGGACCATGGCGGCCGCCAGGGACACCTTCTTGGTCATGCCGGCGGAGTAGTCGGCCACGAGCTTGCGGCCGGCGTCCTCCAGGTCCATCACCCGCAGCAGGTCCGCGGTCCGCTCGGCCACGGTGTCCGCGTCGAGGCCGTGCAGCAGCCCGGCGTAGGTCACGAGCTGCGCGCCCGTGAGGCGGTCGAAGGTGCGCACGCCGTCGGCGAGCACGCCGACCCGTCGCTTGGCCTCGAGGGGCTGCTCCCACACGTCGACGCCGTGGATCCAGGCGCGGCCGTGGTCCGGGCGCAGCAGCCCGGTGGCCATGGACAGGGCGGTGGTCTTGCCCGCCCCGTTGGGCCCGACCACCCCGAAGAACGATCCGGCCGGGACGTCCAGGTCCAGCGCGTCGAGCGCCAGCTTGTCCCCGAACCGCTGGGTCAGCCCGCGCGTGACGAGGGCGAGGTCCGGATCGGGGGCGTCGGCCGCGCGCCGACGGGCGGCGGCCGCCAGGTGGGCGGGGGCAGGCTCGGGCGCATGCGGAGTCATGCCTGGGACGATACCCACCGTCAGGCGGACACGGCGTCCTCCTCAGGGATGAACCGTGGGTCCCTCAGAACAGCGCTGCGGCCAGCCGGCGCCGCGAGGCGTGCACGCGGGGGTCGTCCGTGCCGACCACGGTGTAGAGGTCCACGAGGTGGGCGCGCGCCGTCTCGCGGTCGTCGCCGGGGTGGAGGGCGATGAACCGCACGAGCCGGGCGAAGGCGTCCTCCACGTGGCCGCCGAGCACGTCCAGGTCGGCGACGGCGAGCTGGGCGGCGACGTCGTCCGGGCCGTCCGCGGCGGCCGCGCGCACCGCCGCAGCGTCGGCGTCACGGGTGCGCAGCATGAGGCGGGCCGCGGACAGGCCCTGCTGGGCCACGGCGTCCGCGGGGCTGTCGGCCAGCGCCGCCTCCCACGCCGAGACGGCCCCGGGCAGGTCGTCGGCGGCGAGGGCCTCATGGGCGGCCCGGTGCAGCGGCGGCACGGGCGGAGCCTCCGCGGCCGCGGCGTCGGCGTCCTGGCGCGCCGGGGCGACGGGGGGCACGGTGCCGGCGACGCCGTTCTGACGGGCCACCTCGAGGATCTCCCCCATGAGCTGGCGCAGCGTCTCCTCCGGCACCTCCTGATTGACCAGCGGCACCGGCTGCCCCGCCACCACGGCCATGACCGCGGGGCCGGCCCCCAGGCCGAGCGCCTGCAGCACGGCGGGCTCCTTCGCCACGTCCAGACACGCGAGCACGAGCCGTCCCGCCTGGGCGTCGACCGCGTCCGCGAACTGCCGGTAGAGCGCCTCGCTCGCCGCGTCCCCGGGCACGTGCAGGTGCAGCAGCACCGGCACCTGGGCGGAGAGCTGGACCAGCTGCTGCAGCAGACCCTGGCCGGCGTCCGCGATCACCCACGAGCCGCCGCCGGCGCCGGCGTCGGCCCCCGGCGCGGTCCGCCCGGCCGGGGCCGGGGTGCCGAGCGAGGACAGGTCGACGGCGCCGCGCAGGTGGGACGGGGCGTCGGAGGGGGGCTGGGCGGTCACGTCGGTCACGATCCTTCCGGTCCGGGTCCGCCCCGTCGCCGGCGCGAGGGGCGTTGTCACTGCGCCCCACGGTAGCCTCCCCGGCGCGGCGCGGTCAGGCCGGGGCCCTGACGTACGCTGAGCGCGTGGAGGAGAAGGAGACCGCATCCGGCCCGGACGCCGCCGGCGTCGCCGACGTCCGCGCCCCGGCCGAGCCCGAGGGAACCGAGCAGCCGCCCGTGGCCGGCATCCCCGTGGAGCCGGTCGGGGTGGCCGCCGCGCCGCCGTCGCACGGGCCGACGCCCGCCGGGCGTCGTCGACTGCCCCGCCTGGGCTCCGTCCTGCGGCGGCGCCGACCCTTCCTCGAGGAGGACCGGGTGGACCCCGAGTCGGTCCCCGTCGACGGCGCCGAGGATCCGGCGGTCGCGGCCGTGGCTGTCGAGTCCCCCGTGCTGACCGGCTTCCTGCTCGCAGTCGGCGTGGCCCTGGCCATCGGCGTCGTCTCGGTGCTGCGCACGAACGGACAGCTCATCGTGTGGATCGCCGCGGCCCTGTTCATCGCCCTGGGCCTGGATCCGCTGGTGCGCCGGGTCGAGTCCTGGGGCGCGCCCCGCTGGGTCGGCGTGCTCACGGCCGCGCTCGGCCTGGCCGCCGTGGCCGGGGCGTTCGTCGCCCTCCTGGTCCCCACGGTGATCGAGCAGTCCACGCAGCTGGTCCAGGACCTGCCGGCCATCATCGACGGGGTGATGGGGGCCGAGTGGTTCGTGCAGCTCGACGAGGAGTTCCACCTCCAGGAGGCCGTTCGCGCCCAGACCGAGCGCCTCGCCGCCGACGGCGTCGCCGTCACCGACCTGTTCGGCGGGCTCCTCGGCTTCGGCCAGACCGTGCTGAACGCCGTCTTCTCGGTGCTCGTGGTGGTCGTGCTGACGCTGTACTTCCTCTCCTCCCTGCCGCACATGAAGTACTGGGCCTACCGGCTCGCACCGCGCTCGCGCCGGCCCCGGATCGAGGCGCTGTCCGAGCAGATCACCTCCTCGGTCGGCCACTACGTGATGGGCCAGTCCTTCGTGGCCGCCCTCAACGGCGCGGTGGCGTTCACGGCGCTGGCCATCGCCGGCGCCCCCTTCGCCGTCCTGCTCGCCGCGATCGCCGCCTTCATGGCGTTCATCCCGCTGGTGGGCGCCGCGATCGGCGGCACGCTGCTGACCCTCGTGAGCCTGCTGACGTCGTGGCAGACCGCCGCCGTGTTCGCGGCCATCTACTTCGTCTATTTGCAGATCGAGGCCTACGTCATCTCGCCGCGCGTCATGGCGCGCGCGGTGTCCGTGCCGGCGGCCGTGGCCGTGCTCGCGGTGATCGCCGGAGGCGCGCTGCTGGGCGTCCTCGGCGCCCTCATGGCGATCCCGCTCGCCGCCGCGCTGCTGCTGCTGGTCCGCGAGGTCTTCATCCCCCGTCAGGACGCCCGGTAGGCCCACGACGGCGGCGCGGCCCGGACCGCCGCGGTCAGCGGCCCGGTCGGGTGCGCCAGCACACCGGGTGCCAGTGCCGCCGGTCCGCCCCCGCGTCCTCGTCCCCCATGATCCAGTCGGCGCGCCAGGCCACGAGGTGCGCCTGGCCCTGCCGGATCACCCGGCCGCAGCCGGGGCACGTGTAGTCCTTCACCGCGCGCCACGCGGGGATCTGCCGGACGTGCCAGCCGCCGTCGGACCCGGACTGGCGCGAGTAGCCCGCGTCCAGGCCGAGGAGCTCCTCGAGCGGGTCGGCGCGCCCCGGCGACGGCCGGGACCGCCGGGAGGCGCCGGAGGCCCCGCGCTCACTCCGCCGAGGCGCGGACGAGCGGCGGGGGCGGTTCGAACGGGGCATGCCTCCATGCTGGCACACGAGCGGGTGGGCGCGGTCCGCCTAGGATGGACCGGTGCGACTCGTCATTGCCCGCTGCTCCGTGACCTATGAGGGCCGCCTGAACGCCCACCTGCCCACCGCCACCCGCCTGCTCATGGTGAAGGCGGACGGCTCGGTGCTGGTGCACTCCGACGGCGGCTCCTACAAGCCCCTCAACTGGATGTCGCCGCCCGCGACCCTGCACGTGGAGGAGCCCTCCCCGGATCAGGCCGACCAGGGGGTGACGCAGGTCTGGCGCGTGCAGGCCAAGAAGTCAGACGACCGGCTCGTCGTGCTCATCGAGGAAGTACTGGCGGACGACTCCCACGAGCTCGGCGTGGACCCCGGCCTCGTCAAGGACGGCGTGGAGGCGGATCTGCAGCGTCTGCTGGCCGAGCAGATCAGCCTGCTCGGCGACGGCCACACCCTCGTGCGCCGCGAGTACATGACGGCGATCGGCCCCGTGGACATCCTGGCCCGCGATGCCGACGGCGGCACCGTGGCGGTCGAGCTCAAGCGCCGCGGGGACATCGACGGGGTCGAGCAGCTCACCCGCTACCTCGAGCTGATGAACCGGGACCCGCTCCTGGCGCCCGTGCGCGGCGTGTTCGCGGCCCAGCAGATCAAGCCCCAGGCCCGCACCCTCGCCGAGGACCGCGGCATCCGCTGCGTCACCCTCGACTACGACGCGATGCGCGGCGTGGACGACGCTGAGTCCCGCCTGTTCTGAGGGGCCGGGCGGGCTCAGCGACGCCAGAAGGACGACGCCGCGGACGGCCCCGCCTCGCTCCAGGCGCGCAGGGCGCCGGCGTCGTCGGGGTCGACGACGACGCGCACCGGACGTGTGCCGGCGCTCAGCTCCAGGACGGCCCGGCCAGCCTCGTCCGCCGGGAGGCGGTCGATCTGCAGGCGGCTCCGGTCCGCGCTCCAGCGCTCCCGCGAGAGGCGCCAGCCCCCGGTGAGGCGCAGGCGGGACTCGTCGTAGACGCCGATCACGCGCTCACGCCCCGGGCCCTCCCGCTCCAGGACCGCCGGGAACGCGGCCGTGACACGGGCGAGGGCCCGGCGCCGCATCACCAGGGCGAGTGCCGACAGCACGATGACTGCCACCACGGTCGCCGAGGCGATGAGCACCGGGCCCTCCACCGTCAGGTCCTGCCGCGCCGCGTCAGGCCGCCGCGGCGTCGCCCAGCCGGGCGGACGTCGCAGCGATCACGACACGGTCGTGGTCCACGGAGAAGAAGCCGCCGCGGGCCTGTGCGGTGACGGTTCCGCCGTCCGTGGTCCGCACCACGACCTCGCCGTCGCCGAGGACGGCCAGCATCGGGGTGTGGCCCGGGAGGATGCCGATCTCACCGTTGACGGTGCGCGCCGACACGGCCGACGCGGCGCCCGACCAGATGGACCGCTCCTCGGAGACGATCTCGACGTTGAGCTCAGCCATGATCGATCAGCCCTCGGCCTGGATCTTGGCCCACTCGCGCTCGACGTCGTCCAGGCCGCCCACGTTGTAGAAGGCCTGCTCCGCGACGTGGTCCAGGTCGCCGTCGGCGATGGCCTTGAAGCCCTCGACGGTGTCCTTGACCGGCACGGTGGAGCCCTCGACGCCGGTGAACTGCTTGGCGGTGTAGGTGTTCTGCGAGAGGAACTGCTCGATCTTGCGGGCGCGGCCCACGGTGATCTTGTCCTCCTCGGAGAGCTCGTCCACGCCGAGGATCGCGATGATGTCCTGCAGCTCCTTGTTCTTCTGCAGGATCTGCTTCACGCGGATGGCCACGTCGTAGTGGTCCTGGCCCACGTACTGCGGGTCGAGGATGCGCGAGGTCGAGGCCAGCGGGTCCACGGCCGGGTACAGGCCACGGGACGCGAGGTCACGGGTCAGGTTGGTGGTCGCGTCCAGGTGCGCGAACACGTTGGCCGGGGCCGGGTCGGTGTAGTCGTCCGCGGGGACGTACACGGCCTGCATCGAGGTGATGGAGTGGCCGCGGGTCGAGGTGATGCGCTCCTGGAGCACACCCATCTCGTCCGCCAGGTTCGGCTGGTAGCCCACGGCGGAGGGCATGCGGCCCAGCAGCGTGGAGACCTCGGAACCGGCCTGCGAGAAGCGGAAGATGTTGTCGATGAACAGCAGCACGTCCTGGTTCTGCACATCGCGGAAGTACTCCGCCATGGTCAGCGCGGACAGGGCCACACGCAGACGCGTGCCCGGCGGCTCGTCCATCTGGCCGAACACGAGGGCGGTGTCCTTCAGGACGTCCGCCTCGTCCATCTCGACCCAGAGGTCGTTGCCCTCACGGGTGCGCTCGCCGACGCCGGCGAACACGGAGGTGCCGCCGAAGTTGCGGGCCACACGGGTGATCATCTCCTGGATGAGCACGGTCTTGCCCACGCCGGCGCCGCCGAACAGGCCGATCTTGCCGCCCTTGATGTAGGGGGTCAGCAGGTCGATGACCTTGATGCCGGTCTCCAGCATCTCGGTGGAGCCCTCGAGGGAGGCGAAGTTCGGGGCCGGGCGGTGGATCGGCCAGCGGTCCTCGGCCTGCAGCTGCGAGGTCGGCATGTCCAGGGTCTCGCCGAGCACGTTGAAGATGTGGCCCTTCACGGCGTCGCCGACCGGCACCGAGATGGGGGCGCCGGTGTCCACGACGTCGGTGCCGCGCACCAGGCCGTCGGTGGACTGCAGGGAGATGGCGCGGACCATGTTGTCGCCGAGGTGCTGGGCGACCTCGAAGGTGACCGTGCGGCGCTGGCCGTTGAGGTCGATCTCGGTGGTCAGCGCGTTGTAGATCTCCGGCATCGCGTTGGCCGGGAACTCGGCGTCGATCACGGGGCCGATGACGCGGGACACGCGTCCGGTGGCACCGCCGGTGGGGGTCCCGGTGCCCTGGTCAGTGATGGTGGCAGTCATCTCTCTCACTTCTATCGTGTGTGGATGGCGAGTCTGGTGAGTCCCGAACGGGCTCAGGAGTTGTTGAGCGCGTCCGCGCCCGCGATGAGCTCGGTGAGCTCCTGGGTGATCTCGGCCTGACGGGCGTTGTTCATCAGGAGGGTGTAGTCCTTGATGAGGCTCGTGGCGTTGTCGCCCGCCGACTTCATGGCGCGCTGACGGTTGGCGAGCTCCGAGGCCGCCGACTGCAGCATCGCGTTGAAGATGCGCGACTCGATGTACTTGGGCAGCAGCGCGTCGAGGACCTCCTCCGCGTCCGGCTCGTACTCGTAGAGCGGCAGCACGTCCTCGGCGGTGGCGGCCTCCTCCTCGACGACCTCGAGGGGCAGCAGGCGCACCACGTGGGGGTTCTGCTTCACGAGCGAGACGAACTCGGTGAACACGACGTGGATCTCGTCCACGCCGCCGTCCGCCGTGTCCGTGAGGAACGCGTCCACGAGCACCTCGCCGATCTCGGCGGCGCGCTCGGCGACGGGGGCGTCCGTCTGACCGGTCCACAGCTTCTTGTAGCCGCGGCCGCGGAAGTCGAAGTACGTCTGCGCCTTGCGGCCGACGACGTACACGTCCACGTCCTTGCCCTCCTCGCCGAGGCGGGTGAGGAGCTGCTCGGCCTTGCGCAGCACGTTCGCGGAGTACGCGCCGGCGAGGCCGCGGTCCGAGGACATGATGAGCACGGCCGCCCGGGTCGGGTTCTCGGGCTCCGTGGTGAGGACATGATCGATGTCGTGCTGGCTCGACACGGCCGAGACGGCGCGGGTGATCGCGTTCGCGTAGGGCAGCGACGCGCTGACGCGCTCACGTGCCTTGGTGATGCGAGACGTGGCGATCAGCTCCATCGCCTTGAAGATCTTCTTCATCGACGACGTCGACGCGATCTTCTGACGGTAGACCCGGATCTGGGCTCCCATGGTGGTCCTTTCCCTGGCGGGAGGGCGGCCCGGCGTCGTCCCCGTGGGGTCCGACGCCGGACCGCTCCCTCACCGACCGGCGGTCAGCGCTTCTGCTTGGTGATCTGCTCCTGCGCGACCTGGTCCTGCTCGATCGCGCGGTGCTCCTCGTGGCCGGCCTGCACGCCGCCGTCCTCGGAGGACTGGAAGCCCTTGGAGAACTCGGCGACGGCCGACTCGAGCGCGGACACGGTGCCGTCCTCGAGCTTGCCGGTGGAGGCGATGTCGGTCAGGACGGAGGTGTGGCGACGCAGGTGGTCGATGAACTCGCGCTCGAAGCGCAGCACGTCCTGCACCGGCACCTCGTCGAGGTGGCCCTTGGAGCCGGCCCAGATGGACACGACCTGCTCCTCGACCGGGTAGGGCGAGTACTGCGGCTGCTTGAGCAGCTCCATGAGGCGCTCACCGCGGGCGAGCTGGCGGCGGGTGGCCGGGTCCAGGTCGGAGGCGAACATGGAGAACGCCTGCTGGTCGCGGTACTGCGCCAGGTCCAGCTTCAGCGTGCCGGAGACCTTCTTCATGGCCTTGACCTGGGCGGCGCCGCCCACGCGGGACACCGAGATGCCCACGTCCACGGCGGGACGCTGGTTGGCGTTGAACAGGTCCGACTGCAGGAAGATCTGGCCGTCGGTGATGGAGATGACGTTGGTCGGGATGTAGGCCGACACGTCGTTCGCCTTGGTCTCGATGATCGGCAGGCCGGTCATCGAGCCCGCGCCCATCTCGTCCGAGAGCTTGGCGCAGCGCTCGAGGAGCCGGGAGTGCAGGTAGAAGACGTCACCCGGGTAGGCCTCGCGGCCCGGCGGGCGGCGCAGCAGCAGGGAGACGGCGCGGTAGGCCTCGGCCTGCTTCGACAGGTCGTCGAAGATGATCAGCACGTGCTTGCCGCCGTACATCCAGTGCTGGCCGATGGCCGAGCCGGCGTAGGGGGCGAGGTACTTGAAGCCGGCCGGGTCGGACGCCGGGGAGGCCACGATGGTGGTGTACTCCAGAGCGCCGTGCTCCTCCAGCGTGGCGCGGACGCCGGCGATGGTGGAGGCCTTCTGGCCCACGGCCACGTAGACGCAGCGGACCTGCTTCTCGACGTCGCCCGACTCCCAGTTGGCCTTCTGGTTGAGGATCGTGTCGACGGCGATCGCGGTCTTGCCGGTCTGGCGGTCACCGATGATCAGCTGACGCTGGCCACGGCCGATCGGGATCATGGCGTCGATGGCCTTCATGCCGGTCTGCAGCGGCTCGTGGACCGACTTGCGCTCGGTCACGGTCGGCGCCTGCAGCTCGAGGGCACGGCGGCCCTCGGCCTCGATCGGGCCCAGGTCGTCGATGGGCTGGCCCAGCGGGTCCACCACACGGCCCAGGAAGGCGTCGCCCACCGGGACGGAGAGGATCTCGCCGGTGCGCTGCACCTCCATGCCCTCGCGGATCTCCTGGAACTCGCCGAGGACGACGACACCGATCTCGCGGGTGTCGAGGTTCTGGGCCAGGCCCTGGATGCCGTTCTCGAAGCGCAGCAGCTCGTTCGCCATGACGGAGGGCAGACCCTCCACACGAGCGATGCCGTCCGCCGCGGAGATGACACGGCCGACCTCGGTGCGATCGGTGCCCGACGGTTCGTACGATGCCGCGAAATCGTTCAAGGCATTGCGGACATCGTCAGCGTTGATGGTCAATTCGGCCATCTGCAGTCCCTGCTCTCTGTGCTTGGTGATCATCGACGTGACGATGATGCTTACGTTCGTGGGTGTTCCGGATGCGGGCGGGAGCCGGCGTCAGCCGGCCATCCGCCGCTGGAGGTCGTGGAGGCGCGAGGCCATGGACCCGTCGACGACGTCGTCGCCGACCTGGACGCGGATGCCGCCCACCACGTGGGGGTCCACCGTCACGTCCATGACGAGATCGCGGCCGAAGGCGCGGCGCAGGCCCAGGGCCAGCCGCTCCTGCTGCTCGGCCTCGAGCGGCCGGGCCACGGTCACCTCGGCGATCCACTGGCGCTGCCGCTCGGCGACGACGTCCGCGGCCTTGCGGACCGCGGCCGACGGCTTCAGGCCGCGCGGGGCCGAGACGGCGCGCTCGACCAGCAGTCGGCCGGCCGGGCTGGCCGACTCGCCCAGGAGACGACCGGCCAGAGCGGCCCGTGCCTCGAGGGGTGCGTGCTGATCGGTGAGCGCCCGCTGCACCTCGTGCGAGTCCTCCACCGTGCGGTTGAAGGCCAGCAGCTCGCCCGAGAGGGCGGCCAGGCCCGCGTGTCCGCCGCGTGCGGCCTCCGCGGCGGCCGCGTGCGCGGCCACCGTCTCGAGGGCGTCCCCGAGATCGCGCTCCGCCGACCAGCGGCGGCCGGCCAGGTCCTTGAGGACCTGCAGTGCACCGGGGGTCACCCGGGCGCCGAACAGCGAGTCGACGAGGCCGTGACGGCGCTCGGTGGTCCAGGCGGGGTCGGTCAGGGCGCGGCGCAGGGCGCCGTGCTCGTCCACCACGTCCAGCGCGCCGAACAGCTCGCGTGCCAGGGCCACGCCGCCCTCGTCCAGCACCGGACCGACGGCCTCCAGGGAGGCGGCCAGGGAGTCCCTCGATGCGCCCGTCATCATTCGGCGACACCTGCGCTCTGGTGACGGTCCAGGTCAGCCAGGAAGCGGTCGACCACGCGCTGCGAGCGGGCGTCGTCCTCGAGGGACTCGCCCACGATCTTGCCGGCCAGGGTCGTGGCCAGCGAGCCGACCTCGCCCTTGAGCTGCGCGGCGGCCTGCTGACGCTCGGCGGCGATCTGCGCCTGCGCCTGCTCGGAGATGCGCGTCGCCTCGGCGGTCGCGCGCTCGCGCGCCTCGGCCACGATCTCGGCGGCCTCGGTGCGGGCATCCTCGCGGATGCGGTTCGCCTCGGTGCGGGCGTCCGCCAGCTGCGACTCGTAGTCCGCCATCATCGCGTTCGCCTCGGCCTGGGCCTTCTCAGCCTTGGCCAGACCGCCCTCGATCGCCTCGACACGGTCCTGGTAGGACTTCTCGAGGGTCGGGACGATGAACTTGATGACGATGAACATGAGCAGGGCGAAGCCCACCACGACGACGAGGATCTCCCACGGGTTGGGGATCAGGGGGTTGGCCCCCTCAGCCGCCGCGAGGATCAGTCCGTTGCTGATCATGTTTCAACCATCCTTCGGTCAAGAGTCCTGTGGAGAGGGAGCACCGACGGTCTCACCGTGCGGGCGCTCCGTGGACGCGGCGCGTCAGGCGCCGATGACGAAGGCGAAGACGAGGCCCAGGATGGCGAGGGCCTCGGCGAGCGCGAAGCCCAGGAGGGCGATCGGCTGCAGGATGCGCTGGGCCTCCGGCTGACGGGCGACGCCGTTGATGTAGGCGGCGAAGATCAGGCCCACGCCGATGGCGGAGCCGATGGCGGCGAGGCCGTAGCCGATCATGTTGAGCGAACCGTGCAGTTCCATGGTGTTCCTTTCACGAGGCCGAGGTGTCCGGCCGGGTTGTGGAGGGTCGGCCTCCCGGGTGGTCCTCCTGCGGAGGGCCGGGAAGACTGGTGGCGGGCTCTCCCGCCGTACCGCAGCCGCCTGGGTCGTGCCCGAGGCGGCCCCGGAAGATCAGTGGTCGTTCGCGTCGATCGCGCCCTGGATGTAGATCGCGGTCAGCAGCGTGAAGACGAAGGCCTGCAGGTACATGATCAGCAGCTCGAGGAAGTACAGGGCCACCGAGCCGAGGATGACCAGGATGCCGGTGCCCTGCAGGGCCAGGCTGCCGGTCTGCGTGATCAGGTAGGCGGCGCCGGCGCCGGCGAGCATCACGATCATGTGGCCGGAGAGCATGGTGGCCATCAGACGCAGGGAGTGGGTCAGCGGGCGCACGATGAAGTTGGAGATGATCTCCAGCGGCACGAGCAGCGGCAGGATCCAGCCGGGCACACCCGAGGGCACGACGGCCAGCTTCAGGTAGCGCACGCCGTGGCGCTTGATGCCGACGCCGATCCAGATCGCGTAGACGATGAGGGCCAGGCCGTAGGCGGCGCCCGCGTGGGAGAAGGTCGGCAGCTGCAGCACCGGGATGGCGCCGAACAGGTTGTTCAGCAGCACGAAGAAGAAGATGGAGAAGAGCAGCGGGACCCACTGCTTGAAGTTCTTCTCGCCCAGGATGTCCTTCGCGATGTCGTTCCGGACGAAGGAGTAGCCGGACTCGGCGAGCCACTGGGCCTTGCCGGGCACGAGCCGGGGACGGCGCATGGCCCACGCGAAGAAGGCGGTGATGAGCACCACGGAGAGCAGGACGAGCAGCATCTGCTTGCCGAAGCCGGTGCCGTACTCCGCACCCCAGGGGAAGATCTCCGGGAGGTGACCATCAGAGATGGTGGGGGGCACGAATGATGCGTTGGCCAGCACGAGGGTCAGCACGCGGTTCCTCTCCGAAGTGATGCAGTCGACGGGACCGCAGCCTCGTCCCCGGACCACAGGCGGGCGCCGCGACATTGCGGGGGTACCGGTGCGATGCGAGACACGGATGGCGGCAGGTGGGCGCCGTCGAAGTGTTCGCCGCCAACGATACCAAACGGTGACCCGTGCTCCGTACCGCAGACGGGGCCCACGACATGGCCCCCGGCTCGGTGTCTTCGCCCCTCGGGCGGGTCAGTCGGCGTAGATCCCGCGGCGGGTCCGCGCGAAGACGAGGACCTCCGCGGCCTGCCAGACGAGGATCGTCACGAGGGCGGCGATCGCCGCCGCGTCCGCCCGGACCCAGCCGGGGCGGGGCAGGACCCCCAGCAGCACCGCGAACACCGCGATCTTGAGCACGAACAGCCCCACGCTGACCGGCAGCGCCGCCTCGCGCGCCCGGTCCCACACGAGTGCCGTCGTCGCCCCGGTGAGCGCCGAGAGCGCAAGCACCGCGCCGCCGCCCAGCAGGGCGCTCCCGGCCGCCTCCCCGCCGGCGGAGAGCAGCCACGCGGCGCACGTGATCGCCAGGGCAGCCCCCGCCGCGGCCAGGGACCACCCGAGGATCCCCCACCAGCCACGGCGGTTCTCCCAGCGGCGCCGGCGTCGGCGACCTCCCGCCCCGGTCACGCGTCCCCCCGCTCGTCCGGGTGGGCCGCGGCGTCGTTCCGGACCGCGCGACGGCGCTCCACGATCGGATGCAGGGTGAGGTAGCCGGCTCCGGCCAGGGCCACGGCGAGCACGGGCAGGACGATCATGGGGTCCACGAAGTTCAGGGACACCGCACCCCATGCCACGAGGAACGCCCAGAGCCAGAGCAGCGCGACGGCCTGCGCCTGGGTGTAGCCGCCGTCCACGAGCTTGTGGTGCAGGTGCCCGCGGTCCGCCGAGAAGGGGCTGGTGCCCTTGGCCGTCCGTCGCAGCACGGCCAGGGCGAGGTCCGCGAGCGGCAGGGCGAGGACGGCGACGGGCAGCAGGATCGGCATGTAGGCGGGGACGTTGCGGAAGCGCATCCCGTCCAGGGCGTTGACGTCGGCGGTCACGGCGACCGCGGCCGCGGCCATCAGCAGGCCGATGAGCATGGCCCCCACCTCGCCCATGAAGATGCGGGCCGGGGCCAGGTTCCACGGCAGGAAGCCCACGCACGCGCCGACGAGCAGGGCCATGAGCAGGGTGGCGAGGTTGGCGTAGTCGAACTGGTTGATGGTCCGCGTCAGCAGATACGAGTAGACGAAGAAGGCCGAGCCGCCGATCAGCGCGACGCCCGCCGCCAGGCCGTCCAGGCCGTCCACGAAGTTGATCGCGTTCATCGTCAGCACCACGGCGAACACCGTGAGGATGACCTGCGTGGTCTCGTTCCCCACCGGGATCCAGCCCACCGGCATCGCCTCGATGCGGATCCCGCCCAGGGCCACCGCGAGTCCGGCCAGCACCTGGCCGGCCATCTTCACCCACCAGCGCAGGTCCCACATGTCGTCGGCGATGCCCACGACGAGCACGACGGCGACGGCGACCAGGAGCCCGCGCATCGCGGCGTCGTCCGCGTAGATCCCCTGGAGGAACGGCACGACTCCCCCGACGGCGAATCCCACCAACACGGCTGCGGCCATGGCCACGCCGCCCAGCTTCGGCACGGGGTGCCGGTGCACGTCCCGCTGGCGCAGCGGGGTGAACACGCGCGCGCGCAGCCCCAGCCGGCGCATGAGGGGCGTCAGGGCCCCGCAGGCGACGGCCGTGACCACGACCAGGACGAGATACGCGCGCATGGGGGCCGGTCAGGCCTCCGGGTCGGCGGGACGCGCCGCGGCGGCGTCGTCGGCGGCCGCGATCCGCTCGGCGGCGACCGGCGGCTCCTCGCCCTCGGCGAGCAGGTCCGGCACCACCGCGCGCAGCTCCTCCAGGGGCACGGAGCCCTGCCGGGCCACGCGGAACGGGGTGACGGTGCAGTCCACGATCGTCGAGGGATCCCGGCTCTCCCGGGGGCCGGCGTCGAGGTAGAGGGCCACGGACTCCCCCAGCATCGAGCGGGCGGCGTCGGCGGTGGTGGCGGCGTCCATGCCGGTGCGGTTCGCGCTGGAGACGGCCATGGGGCCGACGGCGTAGAGCAGTTCGCGGGCCACCGCGTCGTCGGGCACGCGCAGGGCGACGGTGCCGCGGGTCTCGCCGAGGTCCCAGGTCAGCGTGGGCTGGGACTTGAGGATGAGCGTGAGGGCGCCGGGCCAGAAGCGCTCGGCGAGGGCCTCGGCCTCCTCCGGCACGTCGTACGCGAGGCCGGCCATGACGCGGCGGTCCGCGATGAGCACGGGCGGCGGCATGGTGCGGCCACGGCCCTTGGCGGCCAGCAGCACGGCCACGGCCAGCGGGGAGAACGCGTCCGCTCCGATGCCGTAGACGGTGTCCGTGGGCAGGACCACGCAGCGGCGGTCCGCGAGGACCTCGCGGGCGCGGGCCACGGCATTCTCGAGGGCGGCCGGATCCGAGACGTCGATGAAGTCACTCACGTCGGTCATTCTTCCACCTCCGCGCCCGCCGCGGCTTCGCCGGACCGGCGCGCCGTCAAGAACCGATCTCGCCCGGTGAGGTCCTGGTGGACTCGTTCGCCCGTGAACCGCCGGTCCGCGCCGAGGGCGGACAGGAGGGCCGGGCCCTGCGTCTCGTGGTGCTCCATGGCGAACAGGCCGCCCGGGGCGAGCAGGTCCGCCGCCCGGTGCGCGATGGCGCGCGGGATCCGCAGCCCGGGCGTGTCCCCGCCGTAGAGCGCCCGCGCCGGGTCCAGTCGGGCCTCCGGTTGGGCGGGCACCTCGGCCTCGGGCACATAGGGCGGGTTGCTCACGACGACGTCCACGCGGCCCTCGAGGTCGGGGCACGCGACAAGGGCATCACCTTGTCGCAGGTCGACCCCGCGCGGGGCGAGGTTCCGCCGG
Source organism: Micrococcus sp. KT16 (assembly GCF_003315015.1). Classification (NCBI taxonomy): domain Bacteria; kingdom Bacillati; phylum Actinomycetota; class Actinomycetes; order Micrococcales; family Micrococcaceae; genus Micrococcus; species Micrococcus sp. KT16. Next base: position 101,643 of record NZ_QNRG01000002.1, read on the forward strand.
GCCCAGTCGGCCGCCGCCGGGTCGAGCTCGACGGCGGTGACGGCGAGCGCGCGGCCCCGCGCCTCGCCCCACGCCGCGACGGCCGCAGCGATCGCGCCGGAGCCGGTGCACAGGTCCACCACGACGCCCGCCGCCGGCCGCGCGGCCAGGTCGGCCACGACGGTCTCCACGAGCAGCTCGGTCTCCGGCCGCGGGATGAAGACGCCCGGGCCGACCGCCAGGTCGAGCCCGTGGAAGTGCGCGACGCCGGTCAGGTGCTGGACGGGCTCGCGGGCGGCGCGGCGTCCCACGAGCGCCTCGAACGCCGCCGCCTGCGCGGGCTCGGCCACGGCACCGGCGAACACCCGGGCCAGCAGCGCGCCGCGGTCGAGGCCGAGCACGTGGGCCAGCAGCAGCTCGGCGTCCACGCGCGGCGAGTCGATGCCCACCGCGGTCAGGCGGGCGGCGGCGTCGCGCAGCAGCGCGGACCAGGCCGGTGCGCTCACGCGTCCCCGCCCAGCGCGGCGAGCCGCCGCTCCTCGTCGAGGGCGAGGCAGGAGGCGATCACGGCCTCGAGGTCGCCGTCGAGGACCGCGTCGAGGTTGTGCGCCTTGTAGCCGGTGCGGTGGTCCGCGATCCGGTTCTCCGGGAAGTTGTAGGTGCGGATGCGTTCCGAGCGGTCCATGGTGCGCACCTGCGCGGCGCGCGCCGCGGAGTTCTCGGCGTCCTGCTCCGCCCGCTGCCGCTCGAGCAGCCGCGACCGCAGCACGCGCAGCGCGGCCTCGCGGTTCTGGATCTGGGACTTCTCGTTCTGCATGGAGACGACGATCCCCGTGGGCAGGTGCGTCAGGCGCACCGCGGAGTCGGTCGTGTTGACGGACTGGCCGCCCGGCCCGGAGGAGCGGAAGACGTCCACTTTGAGGTCGTTCGGATCGAGGTGGACCTCGTCCGGGGCGTCCACCTCGGGCAGCACGAGCACGCCGGCGGCGGAGGTGTGGATGCGGCCCTGGGACTCGGTGACGGGCACGCGCTGCACGCGGTGCACGCCGCCCTCGAACTTGAGCCGGGCGTAGACGCCGTCGGCCGGGTCGGCCGCGCTCCCCCGCACCGCCACGTGGACGTCCTTGTAGCCGCCCAGGTCGGAGTGCGTGGCGGAGAGGATCTCCGTCTTCCAGCCCCGGGACTCGGCGTAGCGCAGGTACATGCGCAGCAGGTCGCCGGCGAACAGGGCCGCCTCCTCGCCGCCCTCGCCGCCCTTGATCTCGAGGATCACGTCGCGGGCGTCGTCGGGGTCGCGCGGGATCAGCAGCCGGCGCAGCCGTTCGGCGGCCTCCGCCTCGGCCGCCTCCAGACCGGGCACCTCGGCCGCGAAGGCCGCCGCGTCGTCGTCGCCGGCCGCGGCCAGCTCCCGCGCGTCGGCCAGCTCCTCCGCGGCCGCCGACCAGGCGCGGTGGGCCGTCACCACGGCGCCGAGCTCGGCGAACCGCCGGTTCAGCCGCCGGGCGAGTGCCGGGTCCTGGTGCACCGCCGGGTCGGACAGGCGCGCCGTCAGCTCGCGATGCTCCGCCAGGAGCCGATCCACGGCCTCGCGCCGCTGGTCCGAATCGAACACGTGCGTGCCTCTCCTCCTCCGGCCTCAGGGGGCCGGGCTGTCCGACGCGGACGGCCCCGCCCCGTCCGGCGGAGACGAGCTCCCCCGGGCGGGACGGGGCCGTGCGACGGGACGGTCAGTCGTCGCCCTTGGACCCCAGCGTGGTCTTGGAGACCAGCATGAGGAACTCGGCGTTGGACGCGGTGTCCTTGATCTTGTTGGTGAGCAGGTCGAGGGCCTGCTGCTGCTCGAGGCCGGAGAGCACCCGGCGCAGCTTCCACATGATCTTGACCTCCTCCTGCGAGAGCAGGGCCTCCTCGCGGCGGGTGCCGGACGCGTTGACGTCCACCGCCGGGAAGATGCGGCGCTCCGCGAGGTGGCGGGACAGGCGCAGCTCCATGTTGCCGGTGCCCTTGAACTCCTCGAAGATCACCTCGTCCATGCGCGAGCCGGTCTCGACCAGCGCGGTGGCCAGGATGGTCAGCGAGCCGCCGTTCTCGATGTTGCGGGCGGCGCCGAAGAACTTCTTCGGCGGGTACAGCGCCGAGGAGTCCACACCGCCGGAGAGGATGCGGCCCGAGGCCGGGGCGGCCAGGTTGTAGGCGCGGCCCAGGCGGGTCATGGAGTCGAGCAGCACGACGACGTCGCGGCCCATCTCCACGAGGCGCTTGGCGCGCTCGATGGCCAGCTCGGCGAGAGTGGTGTGGTCGTCCGCCGGGCGGTCGAACGTGGAGGCGATGACCTCGCCGTCCACCGACCGCTGCATGTCGGTGACCTCCTCGGGGCGCTCGTCGACGAGCACCATCATGAGGTGGACCTCGGGGTTGTTCGTCTTGATCGCGTTGGCGATCGACTGCAGGATCATCGTCTTGCCGGCCTTGGGCGGGGAGACGATGAGGCCGCGCTGGCCCTTGCCGATGGGGCTGACCAGATCGATCACGCGGGGGCCGATCAGCTTGGGATCGGTCTCCAGGCGCAGGCGCTCCTGCGGGTACAGGGGCACGAGCTTGCCGAACTCCACGCGCTGCGGGTGCTCGACGGCGGGCTGACCGTTGACCGAGGAGATCTTCACCAGGGCGTTGAACTTCTGGCGGTTGGAGCCGCCACCGTGGTGCTGCTGCTTCTCGCCGTCGCGCGGGGCGCGGATCGCGCCGACGACGGCGTCGCCCTTGCGCAGACCGTACTTCTTCACCATGGCCAGGGAGACGTAGACGTCGTTCGGGCCCGGCAGGTAGCCGGAGGTGCGGACGAACGCGTAGTTGTCCAGCACGTCGAGGATGCCGGCCACGGGCTGCAGGACGTCGTCCTCGGTCAGCTCGGTCTCGTCGACCTCGGGGCCGCCGCGGCCACGGCGGTTGCGGCCGCGCTCGTTGCGGTTGCGGCGGTTGCGACGGTTGCGGCCGCCCTCGTCGTCGCGGTCGTCGCGGCGGCTGCGGTCCCCGCGTCCGCCGTCGCCCCGGCCGCCGTCCTCGGACTTGTCGCCGCGCTGCTCGCGGGAGCCGTCACGGCCGTTCTCACGGTCCCGGTTGTTCTCGCGGCCGTTCTCGCGGTCGCGGCCGTTCTCGCGGTCGCGGCCGTTGTCGCGGTCCCGCCCGTTGCGGCCGTTGCGGCCGCGGCCGTTCTCGCGCCCGTTGTCGTCACGGTCCTCCCGGTCGCCGCGGCGGTCCGCGTCGGCGCCGTCCTCGCCCTGGGCGCCGTCGGAGCGACGGTCCTGACCCTGCTGGGCGTCGTCGTCGCCGGCGCGGCGGCGGCCGCGGGAACGGCGCTCGGACTGCGGGCGGTCCTCGCCCTCGTCGCGGGTCTCGGACCCCCCGGACCGATCCTGGTCCGAGGCGGTCTCCCGGGGGCCCTGCTCGGTCTGGGCCTCGCGGGCCTCGGCCTGCGGCTGCCCGTCCTGGGCGACGGCGGCCGGAGCGGAGGTGTCGGCGTCGGCGCGGCGCGAGCGGCGGCGGGCGGGGCGCTCGGCGGCCGGGGCGGCGTCCTGAGAGGACGCGGCCGCCGGGACGGCCTCGGCGGCGGGGGCCGCGGGGGCCTGGGCCGCGCGCTCGGCGGCGTCGCGGTCCGCCACGGAGCCGCCGCGCTGGTGGTCGGAGATCGCGGTCACCAGGTCGGCCTTGCGCATGCGCGAGCCGCCGGCGATGCCGAGCTGGGAGGCCAGGGCCTGGAGCTGGGCGAGCTTGAGCGAGGCCAGGCCACCGCCGTTCGTCGGCGTGGTCTGTTCCGTGGATTCGGTCACGAAGGTTCCTTCTCCCTCGAATGCGGCCCGGCGGCGCGTGGCGCGTCGGGCTGCGGTGTGCATCCGGTCGGGCCGCGCAGCGGCGCCCCAGAAAACCGGGTTTCATGGTGTGAACTCAGCAGTGGCGCCTCCCCTGATCGTGCGCAGTCGCTGCGTGACGGGGCGGAGGCGTCCGGACTCGACCGAGCCGGAGCGGATCCCGCACGCCGGCCGTGCGCAGCACGGGATGGATCGCGGCGGGGTTCCGGCCGACGGCGCACGGTGCGTCCGGCCGTCACAGGCCCGGGCACCGGAGACCCGGGCCGCGCGAGGCGGTGGGGTCAGCCGTGGTGGAGTGATTCCACCCTAACACCGTCCACGGCCACGCACGGCACCAGCACGCGCCAGGCGGCCGCCCCGTCCGCCGTCAGAGCACGCGCCGCCTCCGCGGCGTGCTCGGCCGCCTGGACGCCGTCGCACAGCGCGAGCACCGTGGGACCCGCGCCGGAGACGACGGCGGCGTGGCCGCGCTCGCGCAGCCCCGCGACCAGTGCGGCGCTGGCCGGCATGGCCACGGCGCGCGGCTCCTGGTGCAGCCAGTCCCGCGTGGCGGCCGGCAGCAGCGCGGGGTCCTCCGCCAGCGCGTGGACGAGCAGCGCGGCACGGCCGGCCTGGGCCGCCGCCACGGCGTGGGGCACCTCGGCGGGCAGCACGCCCCGGGCGACGTGGGTGGACAGCTCGGTGTCCGGGATCGCGACCACCGGCACCACGCGCTCGTGCAGCCGCAGCCGCGCCGTGGCCGGGCCGGGGACGTCGTCACGGGTCCAGGAGACGGTGGCCCCGCCCACGAGCGCGGGGGCGACGTTGTCCGGGTGCCCCTCGAAGCGGGTGGCCGCCTCGAGCAGGTCCGCGGGCGCCCGGCGCAGCGCGGCCGGCAGCAGGGCCTCGGCCGCGGCGTAGGCCGCGACGACGGCGGCCGCGGACGAGCCGAGCCCGCGGGCGTGCGGGATCCGGTTCACGGCGCGCAGGTGCAGCCCCGGCGCGGTGAACCCGCGGTCCCGCAGGTGCTCGTGCGCCAGGCGCAGGATCAGGTGCGCGCCGTCCCGCGGCAGGGTGGCCTCCCCCTCCCCCACGACCTCCGCGACGTCGGGGCCCGCCACGACCGTGAGCGTCACCTCGTCGCGCAGCTCCAGGGCCAGGCCCATCGAGTCGAAGCCGGGGCCGAGGTTGGCGGAGGTGGCGGGGACGGAGACGGACGCGGCGGTCCCGGGCGCCAGCGGCTGCGGTGCGGCCATGGCTCAGCTCAGGCCGAGGGCCTGGGCGACGGTGACCACGTCGAACGGCACCGAGCGCGGGGTCACGTCGGCGCCGTCGGCGCCACGCAGGGCCCACTGCGGGTCCTTGAGGCCGTGGCCGGTGACGGTGATGACCCAGCTCTTGCCGGCCGGCACGTTCCCGGCGGCGTGGTGCTTGAGCAGCCCGGCGACGCCGGCGGCGGAGGCGGGCTCGACGAACACGCCCTCCTTCGCGGAGAGCCAGCGATGGGCCTCGAGGATCTCCTCGTCCGTGACGGAGTCGATCATCCCGCCGGACTCGTCGCGGGCGGCCTCGGCCTGCTCCCACGAGGCCGGGTTGCCGATCCGGATGGCGGTGGCGATCGTGTCCGGGTCGGTCACGGGGTGGCCCTGGACGATCGGGGCGGCGCCCGCGGCCTGGAAGCCCCACATCACGGGGGTCTTCGTGGCCACCGCGGGCAGCTCGGCGTCCGAGGCGCCCTCGTGCGGGTTCACGTAGGGGGCGGCGTACTCGCGGTAGCCCTTCCAGTACGCGGTGATGTTGCCCGCGTTGCCCACGGGCAGCAGGTGGTAGTCCGGGGCGTCGCCGAGGGTGTCCACGACCTCGAACGCGCCGGTCTTCTGCCCCTCGATGCGGGCCGGGTTGACGGAGTTCACGAGGAACACGGGGTAGTTCTCGGCCAGCTTGCGGGCCACCTCGAGGCAGTCGTCGAAGTTGCCCTGCACCTGGAGGATCTCCGCGCCGTGGGCCACGGCCTGGGACATCTTGCCCATCGAGATCTTCCCCTCGGGCACGAGCACGGCGCACGTGATCCCGGCCTGCGCGGCGTAGGCCGCCGCCGAGGCGGACGTGTTGCCGGTGGACGCGCAGACGACGGCCTTCGCGCCGTCCGCGACGGCGGCGGTGATCGCCATGGTCATGCCGCGGTCCTTGAAGGAACCGGTCGGGTTCATGCCCTCGAACTTCACGTGCACGGTGCCCTGCACCAGCTCGGAGAGGTGGGGGGCGTGGATGAGCGGGGTGCCGCCCTCGCCGAGGGTGATCACGCGCGTGTCCTCGGTGACGGGCAGGCGGTCGGCGTACTCGCGGACGACGCCGCGCCACTGGTGGGCCATGGGTCAGTTCCCTTCGACTCGGAGGACGGACGCGACCTCGTGGACGACGTCCAGGGCGGCGAGCGCCTCGACGGTGGCGTCGAGGTCGCGCTGCCGCGCACGGTGGGTGATCAGCCGCAGGGACGCGCCGGGGGCGTCCTCGCGCTCGGACGGGACCTGGCGCAGCGTCTCAATGGAGACGCCGTGCTCCTCGAACACCCCGGCGACGCGGCGCAGCACGCCGGGCTGGTCCGCCGCGCGCAGCACGACCATGAAGGAGGTGTGGGCCTCGGCCGGGTCCAGGGCGGGCAGGGCGGTGACGGGGGTGCGCAGGCGCGCCGGGCCGCCGCGCACGATGCGCTGGGCGATCGAGACGACGTCGCCCATCACCGCGGACGCGGTGGGGGCGCCGCCGGCGCCGGGACCGTAGAACATGAGCTCGCCGGCGTTCTCGGCCTCCACGAAGACAGCGTTGAACGCCCCGCGCACGGAGGCCAGCGGGTGCTCCCGCGGCAGCAGGGTAGGGTGCACGCGCAGGACCGCACCCTCGGCGCCGTCGGCGGCGCGGCCGCGCTCGGCGATCGCCAGCAGCTTGATGACGTAGCCCGCCTCCGCGGCGGCGGCGTTGTCCTCGGCCGTGATCGCGGTGATGCCCGCGACGGCCACCTGGTCCAGGGTGTACGGCGCGCCGAATGCGATGGTCGCCAGGATCGCGGCCTTCGCGGCGGCGTCGTGGCCCTCGACGTCGGCGGTCGGGTCGGCCTCGGCGTAGCCGAGCCGCTGGGCCTCGGCGAGGGCGTCGTCGAAGTCCGCCCCCTCGGAGTCCATCCGGTCGAGGATGAAGTTGGTGGTGCCGTTGGCGATGCCCATCACGCGGGTGACGCGGTCGCCGCCCAGGGAGTCGCGCAGCGGGCGCAGGATCGGGATGGCGCCGGCGACGGCGGCCTCGAAGCTGAGCTGCGCGCCGGTGGCGGCGGCCGCGGCATAGAGCTCCTCGCCGTGCTGGGCCAACAGCGCCTTGTTGCCCGTCACCACGGACGTGCCGGCGGCCAGGGCGCGCAGGATCAGGGTGCGGGCCGGCTCGATGCCGCCCATCAGCTCGATGACGACGTCCGCGCCGTCCACGAGCGCCTCGGCGTCGGTCGTGTAGAGCGCCGGGTCCGCCTGCCAGTCGCGCGTCGCGCCCGTGTCCCGCACCGCGATGCCCGTGAGCTCGAGGTCGGCGCCCACGCGGTCCCGCAGGATGTCGGCGTCCTCGGTGAGGATCCGGGCGGTCTGGGACCCCACGGTCCCGCCGCCCAGCAGGGCGACCTTGAGTGCGGTGGGGGCGTCGGTGTGCTGGGGCATGGTCCTCCGTGATCCAGGGTGGGGTCGGGCCCGCGCGACCGCGCGGCCCGGCTGGCCTCGAATCTAGCGCGGCGCCCCGGCCCGTCCCACCGCGCGACACTCGGTGTCCGCAGAGCGGGACGGACCCACCCGGGCCCGAGGCCGACGGCCGGGTGCGCCTCGCCCGCGTCCTCAGCGGGCGAGGCGCGGATCGGCCTCGCGGGCGAACAGGTCCTCCTGCGTCTCGCGGCGGATGATCACCCGCGCCTGCCCGCCGGAGACCGCGACGACGGCCGGGCGGGCCAGCGCGTTGTAGTTCGAGGACATCACGTGCGTGTACGCGCCCGTGGCCGGCACCGCCAGCAGGTCGCCGCGGCCCAGGTCGGCCCGCAGGTACACGTCGCGGACCAGGATGTCGCCGGACTCACAGTGCTTGCCCACCACACGGGAGAGCACCGGCTCGGCCTCCGAGGTGCGGCGCGCGGAGACGGCGGTGTAGTCGGCGTCGTAGAGCACGGGACGCGGGTTGTCGGACATGCCGCCGTCCACGGCGACGTAGCGGCGGGCCGCGGTGCCGCCGTCGGGGGCGTCCGCGTCCACGGTCTTGGTCACCCCGACCGTGTAGAGGGTCAGGCCCGCGGGGCCTGAGATGGCCCGCCCCGGCTCGAGCGAGACCCGCGGGCACCTCAGGCCGAGGCGCTCGACGGTCTTCTGGACGTCGTCGGCGAGGGCGTCGGCGATCTCCGCGGCCGGGCGCGGCTCGTCCACGGCCGTGTAGGCGATGCCGTGGCCGCCGCCGAGGTCGAGCTCGGCCAGCTCCACCCCGTGCTCGGCCTTGACCTCGGCGAGGAACTCGAGCACGCGTCCGGCCGCCAGCCCGAAGCCCTCGGCCTCGAAGATCTGGGACCCGATGTGGCAGTGCACGCCCAGCAGGTCGATCGACTCGGCCGCCAGGGCCGCGGCCACGGCGACGGCGGCCGGCGAGCGGCCGGCCACGTTGCCGTCCCGGTCGGTGGAGGCCGGGGCCAGGGAGAGGCCGAACTTCTGGTCCTCGTGCGCGGTGGCGATGAAGTCGTGGGTGTGCGCGTGCACGCCCGGGGTCAGCCGGAGCATCACGGGGGCGCGGCGGCCGGCCTCGGCCGCGAGCGCGGCCAGGTGGGTGAGCTCGTCGAGCGAGTCCACGATGATCCGGCCCACGCCCGCCTCGAGGGCGGTGCGCAGCTCGGCGTCCGACTTGTTGTTGCCGTGCAGGCCGATGTGGGCCGGGTCGACACCGGCGGCCAGCGCGATCGCCAGCTCGCCGCCGGAGGCGGTGTCCACGCGCAGGCCCTCCTCGGCCGCCCAGCGGGCGGTGGAGAGGGTGAGCATGGACTTGCCGGCGTAGTAGACGTCCGCTCCCCCGCACAGGTCGGCGAACGCGGTGTCGAAGCCCTCGCGGAACGCGCGGGCGCGGGCGCGGAAGTCGTCCTCGTCCACCACGAGCAGCGGCGTGCCGAACTCCGCGGCGAGCGCGCTCGCGCGCAGGCCCTGGACGGTGAGCTCGCCGTCGGCGGCGCGGTCCACGCCGGCGGCCCACAGGCCGGGCACGAGCGCGTCCGGGTCCCCCGGCGCGGGGAGCCAGGCGGGGGCGAGCGGGGAGGCGGGGGCGGGCTGCGGCGTCGTCATCCGGGCGCTCACATCTTCTCCGGGGCGGTCACGCCGAGCAGGCCGAGGCCGTTGGCCAGCACCTGGGCGGTGGCGTCGTTGAGCCACAGGCGGGTGCGGTTGAGGGTCTCGACGGGGCGCGGCGTGCCGTCGTCGGTGGGCATGGGCACGATCCGGCAGGCGGCGTACCACGAGTGGTAGGCCCCGGCGATCACCTCGAGGTGTCGGGCCACGCGGTGCGGCTCGCGCAGGCGCGCCGCCGCGCCGACGACGGCCGGGAACTCCGCCAGCTGGGCCAGCAGCTCCGACTCGGTGGCGTGGGTGAGCAGGGCGGCGTCGAACTCGGAGCGGTCCACGCCGTGGGCCTGCGCGGTGCGCGCCGCGCCCGAGGCGCGGGCGTGGGCGTACTGCACGTAATAGACGGGGTTGTCGTTCGTGGCGGAGCGCAGCAGCTCGGGGTCGATCGTCAGGGGCGAGTCCGCGGGGTAGCGGGCCAGGTCGTAGCGCAGGGCGTCGCGGCCGAGCCACTCCACGAGGTCCTTGAGCTCGATGATGTTGCCGGCGCGCTTGGAGAGCTTCGCGCCGTTGACCGAGATGAGCTGGCCGATGAGGATCTCGATGTTCGTCGCCGGGTCGTCGCCGGCGGCGGCGGCGATCGCCTTGAGGCGGTTCACGTAGCCGTGGTGGTCGGCGCCGAGCAGGTACACCTTCTCCTCGAAGCCGCGGTCGCGCTTGTGGAGGTAGTAGGCGGCGTCGGCGGCGAAGTAGGTGGGCTCGCCGTTGGCGCGGATGAGCACGCGGTCCTTGTCGTCGCCGAAGTCGGTGGTCTTGAGCCACACGGCGCCCTCGCGGTCCTCGATGTGGCCCTGTTCGCGCAGCCGCTGCACGGCCTGTTCGATCGCGCCGGAGTCGTGGAGCGTCTGCTCCGAGGTGAACACGTCGAAGTGCACGTCGAAGGCGGCGAGCGTGTCCTTGATGTCCTGCATCTGGAGCCGGTACGCGGCCTCGCGGACCACCGGGCGGGCGGCCTCGTCCGTCAGCTCGCGCACGTCCGGGTGCTCGAGGGCGACGGCGTCGGCCAGCTCCTGCACGTACGCGCCCGGGTAGCCGCCCGCGGGGACGTCACGGCCGTGCAGGCGGGCGAGGACCGAGTCGGCGAACACGTTCATCTGGTTGCCGGCGTCGTTGATGTAGTACTCGGCGGTGACGTCCGCGCCCGAGGCGCGCAGCAGGCGTGCGATCGCGTCGCCCAGCGCGGCCCAGCGGGTGTGGCCGATGTGCAGCGGGCCGGTGGGGTTGGCGGAGACGAACTCCATGTTCACGGTGTGCCCGGCCAGGGCGTCGTTGCGGCCGTACTCCGGGCCGGCCTCGACGATCTCGCGGGCCAGGGCGCCGGCCGAGGCCGCGTCCAGGGTGACGTTGAGGAAGCCGGGGCCGGCGACGTCGACGGCGGCGATGCCCGGCTTGTCGGTCAGGCGCTCGGCCACGAGCCCGGCGAGGTCGCGCGGGGCCATCCCGGCCTTCTTGCCCAGCTGGAGGGCGACGTTGGTGGCCCAGTCGCCGTGCTCGCGGCTGCGGGGTCGCTCCACCTTCACGCGCGCGGGGGTGATCTCCTCCCGCAGCGCGGCGGGGAGGTCACCGGCATCGACGGCGTCGGTGAGGACAGCGGACAGCAGGGCGGAGAGGTCTTCGGGCTTCACCCGCGCAAGTCTACGGAAGGGCCGCCGCGCCCGTGCGCGTGCGAACGAACCCTGCGAGATGGCCCCCTCCGGCCCGCGGTGGGGGCCATCTCGCAGGGTTCGTCGGGGTGGGGGGGGTCAGGCGGGCCAGGCGGCGAGGCCGCCGGCGAGGGACAGGACGCGCCCGCCGGCGCCCGGGTCGGCCCCGACGACGGCGTCCCGCGCCCGGGCCGAGCGGGCTCCGGCGGCGCAGTAGACCACCAGGACGCGGTCCTGCCCGGGCGCGTGGGCCGCCGGCTCCGCGAGGACGGCCTCGAGCGGGACGTGTCGATCGGCCACCGCCGCGGGGGCCTCGACGCGGCGCAGGCGGCGCTCCCAGTCCTCGCGGACGTCGAGCAGGGTGAGGGACGCGGCCCGGGCGGGGTCGGCGAGCAGGGCGGCCAGCGCGGCGGGGGCGATCTCCCCGCCCGCGGCGCCGCACGCCTCCGCCGAGTCGGGGGCGTCGGCGTCGTCCGGGCGGGGGGCCTGGGCCGCGTGGGCGGACAGGTCCGTCACGGGGGTCCGCTCGGGGTCGGCCACGAGCCGCAGCTCACGGAAGCGCATCGTCAGGGCGTCCACGGAGAGCAGCCGCCCGACCAGGGGCTCGCCCACCCCGGAGAGCAGCTTGATCGCCTCGGCCGCCATGAGGGAGCCGATGATCCCGGGCAGCACCCCGAGCACCCCGGCCTGCGCGCACGAGGGCACCTCGCCGGGTTCGGGACGCTCCGGGAACACGTCCCGGTACAGCGGCCCGCCCGGGGCGAACACGCTCACCTGCCCCGCGAACCGCAGGATCGCGCCCCACACCACGGGCACGCCGGCGATCTCGCACGCGTCGGCCACGAGGTAGCGGGTCGCGTAGTTGTCCGTGCCGTCGAGCACGAGGTCCACGGCGCCGACCCGCTCGAGCGCGTTGGCCGCGGTCAGGCGTTCGCGGTGCTCGACCACGCGCACCTCGGGGTGCAGGCCGCGCATCGTCGCGGCGGCGGAGGCGGTCTTGGGGCGGCCGAGGTCCGCCTCGGCGTGGATCACCTGGCGGTGCAGGTTGGAACGGTCCACCACGTCGTCGTCGATCACGTGGACCTCCCCCACGCCCGCGGCGGCGAGGTAGGTCAGCACGGGCGCCCCGAGGCCGCCGGCGCCGACCACGAGGACGCGGGAGCGCAGCAGCGCCAGCTGGGCCTCTGGGCCGAAGCCGTCCAGGCTCAGGTGGCGGGCGAAGCGCTCGAGCTGGGTGTCGGACAGCGCGGTGAGGTCGCGGGGCTCGCGGGCGGCGGGGTCCAGGGCGGCGGTCACCGCTCGTCCTCCTCGGCCGTGACCCGCCCGGCCATCGGCGAGGAGGCCAGGGCGTGCTCGCGGCGCGGGATGCGCCCGGCACGGCGGGCGTGGAAGCCCGCCTCGAGCGCGAGCCGGCACGCGTGGGCCATGCGGGCGGGCTCGGCGGCGCGCGTGATCGCCGAGGCGGCGAGCACGGCGTCGCAGCCGGCCTCCATCGCCAGGGCGACGTCCGAGGCGGTGCCCACGCCGGCGTCGAGCACGATCGGCACGGAGGCGCGGGAGACGATCAGCTCCAGGTGTGCGCGGTTGAGGATGCCCAGCCCCGAGCCGATCGGCGAGCCCAGCGGCATGACGGCGGCGGCGCCGGCCTGTTCGAGGCGCAGCGCCATGGCGGGGTCGTCCGACGTGTAGGCCAGGACGGTGAAGCCGTCGGCGGCGAGCCGCTCGGTGGCCTCGAGGGTCTCGACGACGTCGGGCAGCAGGGTGCGCTCGTCGGCGATGACCTCGACCTTCACGAGGTCGGTCTCGAGCGCCTCCCGGCCGAGCCGGGCGGTGAGCACGGCGTCCCGGGCGGTGTAGCACCCGGCGGTGTTGGGCAGCACGTCGATACCGAGGCGGTCCAGCAGCGCGACCAGGCCGTCACGGGTGTCCGCGGACCAGCGGCGCAGCGCCACGGTGGTGAGCGTGGTGCCGGAGGCGACGAGGGCGCCCTCCAGGGCGGTGAGGTCGGTGATGCCGCCCGTGCCCATGATGAGCCGGGAGGCCAGGTCGTAGCCGCCGATCCGCAGCGGCGGGATCGCGGGGGCGGCGGGCGGGGTGCGGTGCTCGGCCATCGCTCAGCCCCCCTGCACCGCGGTGACGACGTCGACCTCGTCCCCGGCGGCCAGCGCCCGGGTGGCCCAGGCCGACCGGGGCACGACCTCGCCGCCGACCGCCACGGCCACGCCGAGCCGCCGCCCATCCGCGGCGGCGCCGTCCTCGCCGATCGCGCGCCCGGTGACGTGCGCGACGACGTCGCGGACGGTGGCCACGGCCAGCTCGGCGGGCTCTCCGTTGAGGGTCAGGGTGAGGGTGCTCATGCGATCTCCTTCAGGCGGGCGTGCAGCAGCTCGAGGATCCGCCCGGCCGCCCAGGGGGCGAGCAGGATCCCGTGACGGTGGAAGCCGGTGGCGACGACGGCGCCCGGGGCCTCGGGCACGGTAAGCACGCGCGGGGCGTCGTCGGGGGTGCCGGGGCGGGCGGCGGTGGTGATCTCGACCAGCTCGCACTCGCGGACGGCGGGCAGGATCGCGGCGGCGTCGGCGAGCAGGTCCAGCACGGCCCCGGCGGAGGTGCCGGCCAGGCCGTCCTCGCGGGCCGAGGCGCCGACCACGAGGGTGCCGTCCGCGCGGGGCACGAGGTAGACCTGGCGCCCGTGGACGAGGCCGCGGACGGTGCGGGTGATCAGGTGCGACTCCCCCGGCAGCAGCTGCTCGGGGCGCACCCGCAGACGCAGCACGTCGCCGTGGACGGGGCGCAGCGGGACCTCGACGGCGGTGGCCGCGCCGCCGATCCCGCGGTGGCCCAGGCCCGCGGCGAGGACCGCGCCGTCGGCGGTGAGGACGCCCCCGTCGGCCAGCGTGAGGCGCACCCCCTCGCCCTCCGGGCCGGCGGCGGTGACGCGTCCGGCCACGAACCGGGCGGCGGGTCCGGCGCCGACCGGGAGCGGGCCGCCGTCGGGTCCGGTCTCGGCGCGCAGGGCGGCGACGCAGGCGGCGGCGAGCCGTCGCGGGTCCACCTGATGGTCGTCCGGGGCGTCGAAGCCGGCGGCCAGGCCCGGGGCCAGGGCGGGCTCGGCGCGGCGCAGCGCGCGGACGGAGACGGGCTCGACCCGGCGACCGAGGATCGAGGCGTGCTCGAGCACGTGGTCCCAGGCGCGGGCGTCCGAGGGGTCCGCGGCCACGATCCAGGCGCCCTGTGCGAGGAAGCCCGTCTCCACATCGGTGAAGGCGGCGAGCAGGTCCACGAGGGCCGGGTAGGCCTCCCAGCCGGCCTGCAGCAGCGGGGCGAGGTCGTCCTGGCTGAACTGGGTCTCGGCGAGCGGCGCGAGCATCCCCGCCGCGGCGTGGGTGGCCCCGGCCACGGCGTGCGGGCGCCCGGCGGCGTCCAGCTCGGGGGCGATCAGGGTGACGGCGTGGCCTGCGGCACGCAGACGCACGGCGGCGGTGAGGCCGATGATCCCGGCCCCGACGACGGCCACGTGCACGGACCGGTCCTCCTCACGGCGGCATGACCCGCATCGAGTGGTGATGGTCGGCCGCGCCGGCGCGGTGCGCCCCTGCGGCCCTCTCAGCCCGGCGTGTGCGGCCCGGGCTCCCATGGAACAGCGGCCAGTCTGCCACAGTGGGCGCATGCACTCCCCCGATCCGCTCCTGATGACCGCGGCCGGCCGCGACGACGGCGGCACCGGCCCCGGCGCGCGCCGCCGCGCCCGCCTCGCCGCCTCCCGGCTGTACGTCTGCACCGACCTGCAGCGGTTCCTGCGCCCGGACGGCACGCTCGACACGGCCGCGTTCGCCGACTTCTGCGCGGCGGCGTTCCGCGGCGGAGTAGACGTGATCCAGGTGCGGGACAAGGCCGTGGACGTGGCGGTCGAGCTGGCCGCGTTCGCCACGCTCGTCCCGCTGGCCCGGGAGCACGGGGCGCTCTCGGCCGCCAACGACCGCGCCGACGTCGCCGCCCTGGCCGGGGTGGACGTGTTCCACACGGGCCAGACCGACCTGACCACCGCGCAGTGCCGCGCCCTGCTGGGCCCGGACGTGGTGCTCGGCCGCTCGTGCCACACCGAGGCGCAGGTGCGCGGCGCCCGCGCGGAGGACGGCCTGGACTACTTCTGCACGGGGCCGGTGTGGGCGACGCCCACGAAGCCGGGCCGGGCCGCCGTCGGACTGGAACTGCCGACCCTCGCCGCACGCCTGGACGCGGAGGACCCGGCGGGGGCGCGGCCGTGGTTCGCCATCGGCGGCGTCGACGCGGACCGGCTGCCCGAGGTCCGCGCGGCCGGGGCGGAACGGATCGTGGTGGTCCGCGCCGTGACGCAGGCCGAGGACCCCGAGGCCGCGGCCCGGACCCTGCGCGCGGGCCTGCCCGGCTGACGCGCCCCGCGGGGAGGTCACGGACGGGCCGTCCTGATGGTGTAGAGTCGACGAGTCCGCAACGCGCTCGACGCGTCGCGACCCCCGCCTCCGTAGCTCAGGGGATAGAGCGTCTGCCTCCGGAGCAGAAGGCCGCAGGTTCGAATCCTGCCGGGGGCACGAGCGAACAGAGCCGGACCCCCGTGGCGACACGGTGGTCCGGCTCTTCTGCGTTCTGCGGACCCGGACGCTCGAGCGGAGCGGGAGGTCCGGGTCACCGGCATTCGAGGCGGGAAATCGACCTCATAGGACGTCCCGAGGTGCGTATTCGCCGGATTTCCCGCCTCGAACGTGTCGAAGCCCGGAGGTCCCGCCCTCAGCCCCGCTGCGCATGACCGTGGTCGACGGGCCCGTGCCACGTCGGCCGCGAGGCGTCCCCGACCGCGAGCGCCTCCCCCGCCCGCATCGCGTCGGCCAGCCACGGCTTGGCCCGCTCGAGTGCGTCGTCCCAGCTCAGGCCCGCCCCGGCCAGCGTGGCCAGGGCCGAGGAGAGGGTGCAGCCGGTGCCGTGCGAGGCGCGGGTCGTCACGCGCGGGCCGCGCACCTCGTGCACGGCCCCGCCCACGCGCACGACGGCGTCCGGCACCTCCGCCGCTGCGGCCTCGGGCGCCTCGGTCTCGTCCAGGTGCCCGCCCTTGAGCAGCACCGTCACCCCGTGCTCGGCGGCCAGGCCCCGCGCCGCGTCGAGGGCGGCGTCCCAGTCCGTCGCGTCCCGCCCGGTCAGCCGGGCCAGCTCGGGCAGGTTGGGTGTCACCAGGTGCGCCACCCGCAGCAGCCGGGCCCACGCGGCGCGCCCGTCGTCGTCGCCGACCGCGGTGAGGGCGTCCCCGCTCGAGGCCACCATGACCGGGTCCAGCACGACGACGGCGGGCCGGGTCTCCTCGAGCCAGCCGGCGACGGCCCGCATGAGCTCCACCGTGCCGAGCATGCCGATCTTCACGGCGTCCACGGCGATGTCGGCGGCGACCGAGTCGAGCTGGGCGCGCACCACGTCCACCGGCAGCGGGTGGACGGCCTGCACGCCCTGCGTGTTCTGGGCGGTGATCGCGGTGATCGCGGTCATCCCGTAGCCGCCCCACGCGGCGATGGTCTTCAGGTCGGCCTGGACACCGGCGCCGCCGCCGGAGTCGGAGCCGGCGATGCTGAGCACACGGGGGACGGCGGAGGTCATGCGGGGGCTCCTTCGGGTCGGGGCGGATCGGCCGCCCGGGCCGGGCCGATCCCGCCCATGAGAATGTAGTCGCATGTCCCACGTCACAGAGAGCTCTCCCGCGCACCCCGGCCGAGCCGAGGAGTCGGCGCCGCTGCGGCCGACCTCCCCGCTCGGGATCGCCGCCACGTTCATCGGCACCACCATCGGCGCCGGGTACGCCTCGGGCAACGAGATCCTGCAGTACTTCGTGAGCTTCGGCCTCTGGGGCGGCACGGGGGCGCTCGTGATCGCCGGCGCGCTGTTCTTCCTGCTCGCGGTGATCGTGCTGCGGCTGGCGCAGAAGCTGCGGACCACGGACATCCACCGGATCGTGAACCCCACGACGTCGCGCGTGCCCACCTGGTTCGCGGACCTGTCCATCACCACGTCCCTGCTGGGGACGCTGGTGATCATGCTGGCCGGGGCCGGGGCGGCGGTGCACACCGCGTTCGGGCTGCCCTCGCTCGTGGGCTCGCTGGTGATGGCCACCGTCTGCGTGGTCTCGGTGCTGGCCGGCATCACGGGCCTCGTGCGCGTCCAGGCCGTGGTGGTCCCCCTGATCATCGTGGTCGCCGTCGGCGTCGCGGTGTGGGGGTTGGCGAACCCGGGGGCCGCGGTGGACGACGTCGCCGCGCTCGTGACCTCGTCCCCGCTGATCAACCAGTGGTGGCTCTCGGGCGTGCTGTACGTGGCCTTCAACATCCAGCTGGCCTACGCGGTGCTCGCCCCGATCGGCGAGGAGAGCTCCTCGTCGGGCCGCTCCCTCGTCGCCGGGGCCGGGCTCGGGGCCCTGGGCCTCGTGGTGATGGCCGGCGCGGTGATGGCCGCGATGACCGCCCACGCCCAGCTGATCGGCCGCGCCGAGCTGCCCATGGTCGAGCTGGCCGCGATGATCGGCGGCTGGGCCGCCCTGCTGTACACGGTCGTCCTGCTGCTGGCGCAGTTCACGACGGCGGTCTCGTGCCTGTACGGCGGGGTGGAGCGCATCGCCCTGCTGTCCTCGATGCGCCGCGTGCCGGGCTGGGTCATCGCCGTCGTCACGGCCCTGGCCGCCACCCTGCTCTCGAGCGTCGGCTTCTCCGACCTCGTGGGCACCGTCTACCCCGTCCTCGGCTACGCCGGCCTCGTCATCATCGTGATGCTGGTCGTGACGTGGATCGTCGAGCGCTCCACGGTACGCCGCCGGGCGGCCCGCGCGGCGCGCGCCTGAGCGCCCGGCCGCATGGCCGGACGGCGGACGGTGAGGCGCCGCGGGGGACGTGCTAGGGTCGCTCGCATCCCACGGGAGCCCCACGGCACGGGGCTGAGACCGGGCTGACGCCGCCCGGAGACCGTCTGAACCTGTCCGGGTCATTCCGGCGAAGGAAGAAGGAGCAGCGGCCATGTCCGTTTCCGAGCGCACCCCCCTGCCCGCAGCCGAGTCGACGGCCGAGGTCGTCGCCGAGGAGAACTACCCCACGCACCGTCTGGGATGGCTCGAGGACGCCGAGCACGGCATCCGCGTGCCCGTCACCGAGGTCCACCAGGACGACTCCCCCGACGGCACGCCCAACGCGCCCCTGACCGTCTACCGCACCATGGGCCCGGGCTCCGTGCCCGAGCGCGGCCTGCCGGCCCAGCGCGCCGAGTGGATCCGCGCCCGCGGCGACGTCGAGGAGTACGAGGGCCGCGAGCGCGACCTGCTCGACGACGGCCGCTCGGCCGTGCGCCGCGGCGCCGCCTCACAGGAGTGGGCCGGCGAGCGCCGCCCCCCGCTGCGCGCCAAGGAGGGCGCGCGCGTCACCCAGATGCACTACGCCCGGCGCGGCGAGATCACCCCGGAGATGCGCTACGTCGCCCTGCGCGAGGGCGTGGACGTGGAGCTGGTGCGCTCCGAGGTCGCGGCCGGCCGCGCCATCATCCCGGCGA
Organism: Micrococcus sp. KT16; assembly: GCF_003315015.1. Classification (NCBI taxonomy): domain Bacteria; kingdom Bacillati; phylum Actinomycetota; class Actinomycetes; order Micrococcales; family Micrococcaceae; genus Micrococcus; species Micrococcus sp. KT16. The sequence goes on from NZ_QNRG01000002.1 coordinate 120,057, forward strand.
ACGTGAACCACCCCGAGTCGGAGCCGATGATCATCGGCAAGGCGTTCGCCGTGAAGGTCAACGCGAACATCGGCAACTCGGCGGTGACGTCGTCGATCGCCGAGGAGGTCTCGAAGCTGCAGTGGGCCACCCGCTGGGGCGCGGACACCGTGATGGACCTGTCCACGGGCGACGACATCCACACCACCCGCGAGTGGATCCTGCGCAACTCCCCCGTGCCGATCGGCACCGTGCCGATCTACCAGGCCCTCGAGAAGGTCGGCGGCGACCACCAGGCCCTGACCTGGGAGATCTTCCGCGACACCGTGATCGAGCAGTGCGAGCAGGGCGTGGACTACATGACCGTGCACGCCGGCGTGCTGCTGCGCCACGTGCCGCTGTCCGCGGACCGCGTGACCGGCATCGTCTCCCGCGGCGGCTCGATCATGGCCGGCTGGTGCCTGGGCCACCACAAGGAGAACTTCCTCTACGAGAACTACGACGAGCTCTGCGAGATCTTCGCGCGCTACGACGTCGCGTTCTCCCTGGGCGACGGCCTGCGGCCGGGCTCCGTGGCGGACGCCAACGACGCCGCCCAGTTCGCCGAGCTCGACACGCTCGCCGAGCTGACGGAGCGGGCGTGGGCGTACGACGTCCAGGTCATGGTGGAGGGCCCCGGCCACATCCCGCTGCACCTGGTGCGGGAGAACGTGGAGCGCCAGCAGGAGCTGTGCAAGGGCGCCCCGTTCTACACGCTCGGCCCCCTCGTCACGGACATCGCCCCGGCGTACGACCACATCACCTCGGCCATCGGCGCCACCGAGATCGCCCGCTACGGCACCGCGATGCTCTGCTATGTCACGCCCAAGGAGCACCTGGGCCTGCCGGACCGGGACGACGTGAAGACGGGCGTGATCACCTACAAGATCGCCGCGCACGCCGCCGACGTCGCCAAGGGCCACCCCGGCGCCCGCGACCGCGATGACGCGCTGTCCAAGGCGCGCTTCGAGTTCCGCTGGCGCGACCAGTTCGGCCTCGGCCTGGATCCGCAGCTCGCCGAGGAGTACCACGACGAGACGCTGCCGGCCGAGCCCGCCAAGACCGCCCACTTCTGCTCGATGTGCGGGCCGAAGTTCTGCTCCATGCGCATCAGCCAGGACATCCGCAGCGAGTTCGGCGGCGCGTCCGAGCAGGCGCGGATCGCCGAGGCCGGCATGGCCGCGAAGTCCGCGGAGTTCCGGGCCGCCGGCGGGTCCGTGTACCTGCCCGAGCCGACGATCCGCACCGCCTCGGACGCCTGAGGCCGGACGCGGGGTGAGGTGGGGCGGGATGGCCCGCCCCTGCGCCACCTGACGATCGCGTCATGACCTGAGGGCCGCCACCAGGTCATGACGCGATCGCCAGGACAAGGCCCTCCGGGACGGCGAAGGCGCGGCCCCACGGACGGGGCAGTGCGCTCGGTGGTCGATCGAGTGGTGATGCCTCTTGACTCACACACACACTGGGCTCACTATTCCGTCAGGCCCCTGTGATGCGTGTCCCATTCGCCCACAGGAATTGAGTGGATGGAATATGACGTGAAAGTCGACATGACCCCGCCGGTCCGCACCCCAGGGGCGCTTCCCAGGTGAGGCATCATCCAGCCGCTCAGCTCTCCTCGGGCCAGCCGTGATGACCCGGATGCTCGTCTCGAGATTCCTCCTTCTCCTGATCACGCTCGGAACAGCAGCGCTCCTCGCGTCCTACGTCGGGGTGGAGAAGGAGGAACGCTGGCGCATGGACGGCACGGTGTACGAGATCTCGGCATTCCCCGCTGGCGAGGCCTGGCCCATGATCCGGACGTCGCTGACGGGACCGGACTCCGGCTCTGCGGCCACGTCCACGAGCCCCCACGTGACTGCCCTCGCCGGCCGACCTGCTCTGGACGTGCTCCCGGATGGCGTCGCCCCGACCGCGGTCGTCCCCAGCACCTCCCCCTTTGCCGCACGTGCCGCTGCGGGCGAACTGAGCTGGCCGGACGTCGATCGGGTCGTCGTCCGAGACCTCTCCTCCGCGCCGGATCGCGCCACCGAAGCAGACCTCCTGGTCCCGTTCCTCTCCACCGACAGTTCGTCCCTTGCCGGCGTGATCGGCGGCTCACCGGCCCAGGTCGACGAGCTCGTCCAATCGCTGCGGCGGGCCGGTGTCGTCGTCGACGTCGTCCCGCTCCCGCCGCCGTGGGAGGCAGCGATGCGACGCAGTGTCCATGTGCCCCTGCTCGCCGTGATCGCCGGCTTCGCCCTGCTGGGCGCACAGGTCGTCTGGCGCACGACCCTGCGCAGTCGACTGCTCCCTGCCGTCACCTCGCACCGCCTCGTCGGTGCCTCCCCACTGCGAGCGGCCCGGCTCGGTGTCCGGCCCGCCATGGTCGCCTGGACGACCGCCGCCGCGAGTGCCGGCGGAGTCTGGCTCGTGGCATGGCCCCGGTGGGACGCGGAGATCGGTCTCACCGGCGACACCGCTCTCCTCTGGTCCGCCGTGCTCGTCGTGGACGCCATCCTCATCCTCGGCACGACCCTGTCCACCCTCTGGGTCCGAAGGGCACACGCATGACGGCAGCCATGCGGGCCGTTGCGGACGGCCTCCGCGACCTGTTCGACACGCCCGGACTGCTGTTCCTGTCCCTGCTGCACACGACCGTGGCGTCGGTCGTGTTCGGACTGGCCCTGGGCGTCGCCGGCGGAGTGACCACGGCGCTCGAGGTGCTCGAGGACGCCGAGTCGTCGGGCCTGGTGGCAACCAGGATCCTGGACCCCGCCGTCACGACCGACCTCCACCCCCGCGCCGTCGACACCGTCTCCCGGGCGTTCGCCGCCCATGTCGACGGAGTCGACCCCCGTGCCTTCCTCGTGACGGACGCCATCGGAATCGAGGACCCCCGGCTGCAGGGGGCGGTCATCGCCACGCCTGGTCTGGCCCGGGAGTTCGGCGCCGCTGCTGCCGTCAGTCCCGCCGAGGGTGTGTACTTCGCTCCCGCCGCGATCACCTCCGGGGCACCGGGCGGCACCGTGTACGTGGGGTCCACACCCCACAGCTATGCCGGCCCACTCCCCGGGGACGCGGCCGCGCCGCGGGCCGACGGATCCCTCTGGCCCCTGGGTGAGTCGCCCGTCATCGTCACCAGCACGACGACCATGGCCGGCCTGATCGAACCGGCCCAGCTCGCGGCGGTCTACGGTTCCGTCGTGGCATGCCAGGACGCGGCCTCCGAGGTGAGAGCGGTACTCGACGTCCTCGAGGACGAGACGGGCGTGGTCGCCGAGTTGGCCCCGATCGCCTCGGCCAGGTCTCCGATCGCCCGAGAAGCCCGCGGTGCCGCGCTCATGGTCACCGCCTACACCGCCGGGCTTGCCAGCGCCGTCGTGACGGTGGTGAGCCTCCTGACGACCATGACCCGTCGACTCACGCCCACGTGGCTGGCGCACCTGACGGTCGGGGCGCCCAGACGACTGATCCGGCTCCGGATCGCCACATCCGTGGCCGCGGTATGGGGCATTCCGGCCGTGCTCGGATCGTTGCTCGGCCTCGGCATCGCCTCGGAAGCGGGCGGACTGCGTCCGGCGCCTGCCGTCGTCGTGGTCGGGCTGGCGGTCGTCTTGGCGATCGCCGCTGCGTGCACCCGTCATCCCCTCCGCCAGCTGCACCGGGCCGTCCGCACGGCGGCACTCGTCGAAAGGACCGTGTGATGTCCCTGCTCACCGTGCACGACGTACACCGCTCCTACCGCGGCCCCGCCGGGGATGTCCCCGTGCTCCGCGGCGTCTCGCTCCAGGTCCCCGGGGGCGGCGTCCACGCGATCATGGGACCCTCCGGGTCCGGCAAGTCGACCCTGCTGCGGCTCCTCGCCTGCCTTGACACACCGGACGCCGGGAGCATCCGTGTGGCCGGGCGGAGCCTGCCGGCACCGTGGTCGTCCGACGGCGACGCCTACCGGAACCGGACGTGCGGCATCGTGCTCCAGGACCATCTGCTCATCGATCGGGCGACCGCCGTGGACAACGCGGCCCTGCCGCTGCTCTACGCGCGGCCGCGCACCTCGAAGCGGGAGCGCCGCACCATGGCCGCCGAGCTTCTGACGCGCCTCGGGCTCGGAGACCGTCTCCACCACCCCGTCGGCCGGCTCTCCGGCGGCGAGCGCCAGCGCGTGGCCATCGCCCGGGCCGTGATCATGGGGCCCTCCCTGCTGCTCGCCGACGAGCCGACGGGCGCCCTGGACGAGGAGCGCACCGACGAGGTGATGGGGCTCTTCCGCTCCATGTCCCAGCCGGAGCGGGCGATCGTGGTCGTCACGCACGACCCCGCCGTGGCGGCCCGGTGCGACCACACGTGGCGGCTGCGGGCCGGGCGGCTCGAGTGACGAGGTCCGGCCGTGCCTCCTGCACAGGTGTCCGCAGACGGCGTGGCGTCCCCGGGCGTCGCGTTCCGGTTCCGGATGTCCGGGGCCGCTCCTAGGCTCGGATGCATGAGCGCGCACCACGCCGACGACGGCCTCCCCGCCCCCGTCTCCACCCTCGCCGAGGATCCACCGGCCGACGGGCGACAGGCGCCGCCGAGTGGCGTCGTCGTGGGTGAGGACGGGCGGGCCCGCCCGCCGTGGGCGGCACGGGATCCGCTGCTGCGGGAGTACTACGACACGGAGTGGGGCCTGCCCGTCACGGACGAGCGGGGCCTGTTCGAGCGCCTCGTCCTCGAGGCGTTCCAGTCGGGCCTGAGCTGGCGGACCGTCCTGGCCAAGCGGCCCCGGTTCCGGGAGGTGTTCGCGGGCTTCGACGCGGACGCCGTCGCGGCGTTCGGGGACGCGGAGGTCGAGGCGCTGCTGGCGGACCCCGGCATCATCCGGAACCGGCGCAAGATCGAGGCGGCGATCGCGAACGCGCAGGCCGTCGTCGGGATGCGCGGCGAGCGGTTCACCCCGCTGCACCCGGGCTCCCCCGGCGCGGGCCCCGCCTGGCACGGCGACGGCGACCGGCCGGCCCGCGGTCTGGCGGGGCTGGTCTGGGCGCACCAGCCTGCCGCGACCCCACGGCCGGAGACGGTGGCGCAGGTCCCCTCGGCCTCGGAGGAGTCGCGCGCGCTCGCGAGGGCGCTGAAGGCGCACGGCTGCCGATTCGTGGGGCCGACCACGTGCTTCGCCCTGATGGAGGCCGCCGGGGTCGTGGACACCCACCTTCTCGGCTCGTGGCGAAGAGGGGCGTCCGGGATCTGGGAGTGAGCGGGGGCCTCCGGCAGGATGGGGAGCTCAACGCAGGACGTCCACACGAAAGGGTGACGACTGATGACCACCACCTCCGCCTCTCAGGGCTACCGCACGATCAACCCGGCCACCGGGGAGCTGCTGAAGTCCTTCGACAACGCCACGGATCAGCAGATCGCCGACGCCCTCGACGCCTCGCAGGCCGCGTACGAGCAGTGGTCCCGGAAGTCGGTGGCCGAGCGCGCCGCCGTCGTGAAGCGGATCTCCGAGCTGCTGGCCGAGCGCTCCAAGGACATCGCCGCGCTGATCACCACGGAGATGGGCAAGTCCCTCGGCGCGGCGGTCGGCGAGGTGCGCTACAGCGCCCAGATCTTCGGGTACTACGCGGACGAGGCCGAGGAGCTGCTCGCGGACCAGCCGATCAAGCAGTTCTCCGGGCAGGAGGCGTTCGTCCAGCGGCTGCCGATCGGCCCGCTGCTGGGGATCATGCCGTGGAACTTCCCGGTGTACCAGGTGGCCCGTTTCGTGGCGCCGAACCTCGTGCTCGGCAACACCATCCTGCTCAAGCACGCCGAGATCAACCCGCAGGTGGCGCAGCTGCTGGAAGAGCTCTTCACCGAGGCCGGCCTGCCGGAGGGCGTGTACCAGAACCTGTTCGCCACCCACGACCAGATCTCCACGATCATCGCCGATCCGCGCGTGCAGGGCGTGTCCCTCACCGGTTCGGAGCGGGCCGGCGCCGCCGTCGCCGAGCAGGCCGGCCGGCACCTCAAGAAGGTCGTCCTCGAGCTCGGCGGCTCCGATCCGTACATCGTGCTCTCCGCGCCGGACGCCCGCGCGGCCGCCCGCGACGCACTGGCCACCCGGATGGGCAACTGGGGCCAGGCCTGCAACTCGAACAAGCGCATGATCGTCATGGAGGACCTCTACGACGACTTCGTGGATGAGCTGGTCCAGCGCTCCTCGGCGATGAAGCCCGGCGACCCGACCTCGCGCGACGCCGACGTCTACGGCCCGCTGTCCTCCGAGTCCGCGGCCGACGGGCTCACCGAGCAGATCGCCGCGGCCAAGGAGGCCGGCGCCACCGTCCACGTGGGCGGCGAGCGCGTCTCCGGCCCGGAGGGCGAGGGCTTCTACGTCTCCCCGGCCGTGATCACGGACGTGGACCAGGAGAACCCCGCCTACACGCAGGAGCTGTTCGGCATGGCCGCCGTGGTCTACAAGGTGTCCTCGGCCGAGGAGGCCGTGGCGCTGGCCAACGACTCCCAGTACGGTCTCGGCGGCGCCGTGTTCTCCACGGACCTGGACGAGGCCAAGCGCGTGGCCGACCAGCTCGAGGTGGGGATGGCGAACGTGAACCTCGCCTCCGCCGCCGGCGCGAACCTGCCCTTCGGCGGCGTGAAGCGCTCGGGCTTCGGCCGCGAGCTCGGCCCCATGGCCGTGGACGAGTTCGCCAACAAGCGCCTGTACGCGGTGCAGGGCCCCCTGGAGGGCTGACCCGGGGCCGGGTCGGCCGGGCGGGTCTCCCGCTCCGGCCGCCCCGTCGGCCCCTCAGCCGCGCAGCGGGACGGTCGCCAGCACCTCGTGCAGCGGCCCGCCGGACCGGCCCTCGCCGAGCCGGGACGCCACGACCTCGACCTCGTCGGCGGTCCACTCCGGCCCGCGGTACACGGCGAGCGCGCGCACGGCCTCGGCCAGCAGGACGGTGGCCGGCGCCGGCGGACGGGGCTCGCCCCGCCTCCGACCCCGAGGTCGGAGCGCGGCCCCCGAGACCGGCGCCACGGTGAGGTGGGCGCGCCGGCGGTCCCGGCCGTCGTCGTCGGCGAGCCAGGGCTCCGCCAGGAGCGCGCCGAGCTCCCGGACCTGCCCACCCACCCCCACCCAGAGCGTGCGGTGCGAGAACTCCCCCGCTCCGGCCAGGTGCAGGTCCAGCGGGCCATGTCCCGCCGCGATGCGGCCGGCGACGGCGACGACGTCGTCCACGGCGCCGGCGGGCACCTCCGGGTGGAACGCCAGCGTCAGGTGCCGCTGCTCCGGCTCGGTCCAGCACAGCGCGCGTCCGGCCCGGTCCCGGACGCCGTCGAAGGCCGGCTCGAGGTGGTCGAGCACGGCCCTCGGCGGACGGATCGCGAGGAAGAGCCTCACGCCTGCGCGCGCGGATCCGCGGCGGCTGCGGTCGAGCCCCCGGCGGCGTCCCGCGTCATGGCGGCCGGGGCCACGTCCGGGTGCGGCTCACGGCCGGCCACGATGTCGATCGCGCCGGTGAACTCGGCGTCGATCCGCCGCTGCACACGGCGCGAGCGCTGGGTCACGAGGGACACCACCACACCCACCACGAGGGCGGCGACGAAGCCCGGCAGCAGCTCGTACAGGCCGAACCACTCCCACGTCTCGGCACTGGCCTCCGACCACGCCCAGGCGACGGCGGCGCCGGTGACCATGGCGGCCATCGCCCCCCACGAGGTGAACCGCGGCCAGTACAGGGCGAGCAGGATCACGGGGCCGAAGGCGGCGCCGAAGCCGGCCCACGCGAAGGAGACGAGCTCGAGCACGGAGGAGTCCGGGTTGAGGGCGAGCAGACCCGCCACGAGCGCCACCACCAGCACGCCGATGCGGCCGAGCCACAGGGTGAACGTCGAGGACCCGGTGCGCCCGCGCAGCATGTAGAGGTCCTCCACCAGGGCGGAGGAGCACACGATCAGCTGCGAGGAGAGCGTGGACATGATCGCGGCGAGGACGGCGGCCAGCACCAGGCCGGCCACGAACGGGTGGAACATGATCGAGGCAAGCACCAGGAACACGGTCTCCGGGTCCTCGAGCGTGGTGCCGGGGTTGGCCTGGAAGTAGGCGATGCCCACGAGGGCCACCATCACGGCGCCGAACACCGACAGCGCCATCCAGCCGATGCCGACGCGCCGGGCGACGGCCGCGTCGTGCGGGGTGCGCAGGGCCATGAAGCGGACGATGATGTGCGGCTGGCCGAAGTAGCCCAGGCCCCAGGCGAGGGAGGACAGGACGCCGATCAGCGTTGCGTTCTCGAACATCGAGAAGTGGTTCACTCCGCCGCCGGCGGCGTCGGCGGCGCGGATGCCCTCGACGACGGCGTCCCAGCCGCCCATGGTCAGGATCACGACGATGGGGACGGCCAGCAGGGAGAGGAACATGAGGATGCCCTGGGCCACGTCCGTCAGCGAGGCGCCGAGGAAGCCGCCGAACAGGGTGTAGAGCACCGTGATGCCCGCGACCACGAGCATGCCGGTGAGGTAGTTGATGCTGATGCCCTGGGCGTAGAAGGAGTCGGGGCCGAAGGTGGACTCGACGAACTTGCCGCCGGCCACCATGCCCGAGGACACGTAGAAGGTGAAGAACACGAGGATGATCAGGCCGGCCACGATCCGCAGGATGTGCGTGCGGTCCTTGAATCGGTTCTCGAGGAAGGACGGGATCGTGATCGAGTTCCCGGCCACCTCGGTGTAGGAGCGCAGGCGGGGGGCGACCACGCGCCAGTTCACCCACGCGCCCACGGTCAGGCCGACCGCCATCCAGCCCTCGACCAGGCCCGCGGCGTAGATCGCGCCGGGCAGGCCCATCAGGAGCCAGCCGGACATGTCGGACGCACCCGCGGAGAGCGCCGCGACGGACGGCTTCATGTCGCGTCCTGCGAGCATGTAGTCGTCGAGGTCGGTGTTCTTGCGGGAGGCGTACAGGCCGATCGCGATCATCGCGAGGAAATAGAGGCCGATCGCCGCCAACAGGAAGACGGTGTTCGTGTCCATGGGCTCCAGAGAATCACATCCGGACTCTCAGCCCCAGTCCCAGGTCCGTCCCAGATTCGCCCCGTCCGGGTCGGCCCGGGCCCCCGCGCGCCTAGGATGGAGGCCGTCATGACGCAGACTCCCCCGCCCTCCACGCCCGCCGCGCAGCCGTCCGCGACGCCCCACGACGCCGTCGCGATCACGTTCCCCGAACACCTGCCGGTGGCGGAGCGCCGTGAGGAGATCATGGCCGCGATCCGCGACCACCAGGTGGTGATCGTCGCGGGCGAGACCGGCTCGGGCAAGACCACGCAGCTGCCGAAGATGTGCCTGGCCCTCGGGCTCGGGGAGGCCGGCTCGATCGGCCACACCCAGCCCCGGCGCATCGCCGCCCGCTCCGTGGCCGAACGCATCGCGCAGGAGCTGGGCGAGGAGATCGGGCAGACGGTCGGCTACCAGGTCCGCTTCACGGCGCAGACCTCGAAGGCCACCCGGGTCAAGGTCATGACGGACGGCATCCTGCTGGCCGAGATCCCCCACGACCCGCAGCTGCGCCGCTACTCCGTGATCATCGTGGACGAGGCCCACGAGCGCAGCCTCAACATCGACTTCCTCCTGGGCTACCTGCGCAACCTGCTGCCCCAGCGCCCGGACCTGAAGGTGATCATCACCTCGGCCACCATCGACCCGGAGCGCTTCGCCCGGCACTTCGGCCGGCCGCTGGCCGCGGGCGAGGACCATGCGGACGCGGTGGAGGCCGACGACGGCGGCCGCGTGGTCCCGGTGCCGATCATCGAGGTCTCGGGGCGCACCTACCCCGTCGAGATCCGCTACCGGCCGCTGACCGACGAGCCCTCCCCCGACGACCCCGAGGACGATGCGGACGACGCCGCCGAGACCCGCGACCCCCTCGACGCGATCGGCGACGCCGTCCTCGAGCTGGCCGCCGAGCCGCCGGGTGACATCCTCGTGTTCCTGCCGGGCGAGCGGGAGATCCGCGAGGCCGCGGACCACCTGACCGGCGTCGTCGCCGGCACCACGCGCCTGGCCGGCACGGAGATCCTGCCGCTGTTCGGCCGCCTGTCCATGGCGGAGCAGCACCGCGTGTTCGGCCGCGCCGGGGCCGGGGTGCGCCGGCGGATCGTGCTGGCCACGAACGTCGCCGAGACCTCCCTGACCGTGCCGGGCATCAAGTACGTGATCGACACGGGCACCGCGCGCATCTCGCGGTACTCGCACCGCACCAAGGTGCAGCGCCTGCCGATCGAGCGTGTCTCCCAGGCCAGCGCGAACCAGCGCGCGGGCCGGTCCGGCCGCACCTCGGACGGCATCGCGATCCGCCTGTACTCGGAGGAGGACTACCTCTCCCGCCCCGAGTTCACGGACCCGGAGATCCTGCGCACCTCCCTGGCCTCGGTGATCCTGCAGATGCTGTCCCTCGGTGTGGCCCGCACCCCGGGCGACGTCAAGGAGTTCCCCTTCGTCCAGCCCCCGGACGGCCGACAGGTCACCGACGGCGCCACCACGCTCACCGAGCTCGGCGCGCTCGAGGCCGGCGGCGCCCGCGCCGGCACCATCACCCGGGTCGGACGCCGCCTGGCCCGTCTGCCCGTTGACCCGCGGCTGGGCCGCATGATCCTCGAGGCCGGTGAACGCGGCTGCGTCCGGGAGGTCATGGTGATCGCCGCGGCCCTGACCATCCAGGACCCCCGCGAGCGCCCCACGGAGCAGCGCGAGGCCGCGGACGAGCTGCACCGCCGGTTCGCGGACGAGAACTCGGACTTCTCCGCGATCCTGAACCTCTGGGCCTACCTGCACGAGCGGCAGAAGGAGCTCTCCGGCTCCCAGTTCCGCAAGCTGTGCCGCCGTGAGCACATCAACTGGCTGCGCGTGCAGGAGTGGCAGGACCTGGTGCGCCAGCTGCGCCAGCTCGCCAAGGACGTGGGCCTCACCGTCGAGGCCGGACCCGTGGACCCGGTGGGCCGGCACGAGGCCGTGCACAAGTCCCTGCTCACGGGCCTGCTCTCGCAGATCGGCGCCTACGACGAGCGCCGTCGCGAGTACGCGGGCGCCCGCGGCACCCGTTTCGCCGTGTTCCCCGGCTCCGCCCTGTTCAAGAAGCGCCACCCGTTCGTCATGGCCGCCGAGCTCGTGGAGACCTCGCGGCTGTGGGCCCGCACGGTGGCCCGGATCGAGCCGGAGTGGGCCGAGGAGGTCGCCGGTCACCTCGTCAAGCGGGCCTACAACGAGCCGCACTGGTCGCGGCGGGCGGGCTCCGTCGTCGCGCGCGAGAAGGTGACGCTGTTCGGCGTCACCCTGATCCCGGACCGCTCGGTCCGGTACGGCCGGATCGACCCGGAGCTCTCCCGCGAGCTGTTCATCCGGCACGCCCTCGTGGAGGGCGACTGGCGCACGCGTCACCGGTTCTTCGCCCGCAACCGGGCTGCGCTCGAGGAGGTCGACGCCCTCGAGACGCGCCTGCGCCGCCGCGACCTGCGGATCGGGGACGAGGACCTGTTCGCCTTCTACGACGCGCGGATCCCGGGAAACGTCGTCTCCGAGCGGCACTTCGACGCGTGGTGGAAGAAGGCGCGCCAGGATCAGCCGGACCTGCTGGACCTCGACGTCGCCGCCCTGCTCACCGCCGACGCCGAGGACCTGGACACCGACGCGTTCCCCACCACGTTCGCGTATCCGATGCCCGGCGGCGACGTGGAGCTCGACCTCGAGTACACGTACGACCCGACCGGCGCGGCCGGCACCGACGGCGTGACCGTGGCCGTGCCGATCCTGCTGCTCAACCAGGTCTCCCCCGGCCCCTTCGCGTGGCTGGTCCCCGGCCTGCGGGTCGAGCTCGTCACCGCCCTCATCAAGGCGTTGCCCAAGGCCGTGCGCAAGAACCTCGTGCCCGCCCCGGACGTGGCCCAGCAGCTCGTCGCGGACCTCGAGGCCCACGCCGACCCGCTGCGGGACGAGCTGCCGGACGCGCTGTCCGCGGCCGTGCGCCGGGTGCGCGGCGTGGTGGTGGAGCCCGGACTGTGGGCCCCGGACGCGGTGCCCCTGCACCTGCGGATGGACTACCGCGTCGTGGACGCCCGCGGCGCCGTGATGGGCGCCGGCCAGGACCTGCCCGCGCTGCAGGCCCGGCTCGCGCAGGCCAACCGCTCCGCGATCGCCGCCCGGCTCGCCGGCACCGACGACCCCGCCTCGGCCCGGCCGGGGCCGCGCGGCAAGGGCCGCGGCGGCCGTGCCCAGGCCGACGCGCGGGCCGGGGCCGAGGGACGCCGTCGCCCGGAGGGCCCCGGGCGGTCCGGCGCGACGCCGGCCTTCGAGGAGCGGCACGGGCTGACCTCGTGGAGCATCGGCACGGTGCCGAAGACCGTCTCCACCGCGGCCGGGGCGCGCGGCCCCGCCATCACGGGCTACCCGAGCCTGGTGCCCGAGACCACGCCCGACGGCGGCCCCGCGGCCGGCCTGACCGTGGCCCGGTCCGCGGAGGACCAGGCGGCCTGGCACCGGGCCGGGGTGATCCGGCTGCTGCTGGCCACCCTGCCCAGCCCACAGCGCTACGTGCTGGACCACCTGGACAACAGGGAGAAGCTCACCTTCACCCAGAACCCGCACGGCTCGGTGGACTCCCTCGTCGCGGACTGCACCCAGGCCGCCGTGGACCGTCTCGTCGGGGACGAGCTGCCGTTCGACGAGGCCGCGTTCCGCGCCCTGTTCGACCGGGTGCGGGCCGACCTGATCGACACGGTCTTCGCCGTCACGTCCCTGGTGGAGCAGGTGCTCTCCCGGGCCGCGCAGGTGCGACGCCGGCTCAAGGGCTCGGTCTCGCTCGCCCTCGCGCCGGCGCTGTCGGACGTGAAGGCACACCTCGAGCAGCTCGTGTTCCCCGGCTTCGTGGCCACCACGGGCTGGGAGCGGCTGCAGCACCTGCCGCGCTACCTGCAGGGCATGCTGACGCGCCTGGACCGGTTGGACGCCGGCGGCCACCTGCAGCGCGACGGGCAGCACATGGCGGTGGTGCAGGGGCTCGAGGACGAGTTCGACGCCGCCGTCGCGGCCCACCGCGCCCGGTTCGCGGGCACGCCCGTGCCCGCGGAGCTGGAGCGGGTGCGCTGGCTCATCGAGGAGCTGCGCGTCTCGTTCTTCGCCCAGGAGCTGGGCACGGCGGTCTCGGTCTCCGAGAAGCGGGTGCGTCAGGCGCTCGCCCGGGCCACGCGCGCCTGAGTCGGGCCCGGGCGGCGCGGGCCGTCAGTCCTGCGGGACGACCTCGCCGTGGCCCAGGTCCCGCAGGGCCGCGCGGAGGCGGGCGGCGGCGTCGTCCAGGTCCGCCGGATCGGGGGCGTTGTCCACGCGAGCCAGGTCGAAGTCGGCGAGCGAGGTGGAGGGCCACACATGCACGTGCAGGTGCGGGATCTCATAGCCGGCGATCATGAGCCCGGCCCGGCGGGCGGAGAACGCCGCCACCTGCGCCTTGCCGATCTGCTGGGCGACCGTCGTCAGGTGCGTGACCAGCGCCGGGTCGACCTCCACCCATTCGTCCACCTCCTCACGGGGCACCACGAGCGTGTGCCCCGGCTGGAGCGGCGCGGCGGACAGGAACGCGACGCACGTCGGGTCCTGCCACACGAAGCGGGCGGGCAGCTCGCCGGCGATGATCCTGCTGAAGACGGTGGCCATGGGGGGTCCTCCTGGGGGTCGGCGGGGCGGGGCCCCGGGGCTCGTCAGTCCCGGCCGGACGCGCCGTAGGGCTCGGGGCCGACCGCGACGGCGTTGGACGGGTCCTGGACCCATGCTGACCACGAACCCGGGTAGAGCGCCACTCCGGGTCGCCCCGCGACGGCCAGGGTGAGCACGGCGTGCGCCGCGGTGATGCCCGAGCCGCAGTACACGGCCACGGGAGTGGCGTCGTCCACGCCGACGGCGTCGAACCGCTCCGCCAGCTCTGCGGCGGGCCGCAGGCGGCCGTCCTCGGCGATGCTCTCCGCCGTGGGCACGTTCCGCGCCCCGGGGATGTGCCCGGCCACGGGGTCGAAGGGCTCGACCTCCCCGCGGTAGCGTTCGGCCGCCCGCGCGTCGAGGAGCAGACCGCCGGAGGCCATCGCCTCGGCGCCGGCCGTGTCCACGACGGGCATGCGGCCCCACGACGGCCGGGCGGTGCCGGGCACCGGGATGACCTCACCGGGCTGCAGGGGCAGGCCCGCGGCGCGCCACGCCTCGAGGCCGCCGTCCAGGAGCACGGAGTCCCGCAGCCCCGCGTGGCGCAGCAGCCACCAGGCGCGCGCGGCGGACAGGCCGTGGTCGTCGTCGTAGACCACGATGGTGTCCCCCTCGTCGATCCCCCACATCCGCACGGTCTCCGCGAACTGGCGCGCGTCCGGCAGGGGGTGGCGCCCCGCCGCCGGACCGGCGTGGCCGGCGACCTGGCTGGGCAGGGAGACGTAGACGGCGCCGGGCAGATGGCCCTGGAGATAGGCGGCGTGGTCCGGCCCGCCCCCCGTGGCCCGGAACCGGACGTCGAGCAGGATCACCCGGTTCGGGCGGCATCGGCCCGGCTGGGCGTAGGCCGGGCCCCCGGGCACCGGCGGCAGGTCCTCGACGGGGGCCAGGCCGAGCCAGCCGGCCAGCACGTCCACCGTCACCAGGGTGGGCGGCTCGGCGGCCTCAGGGTCGACGCCGTCGATGTCCGCGTCCGGGTCGCCGCCGGCGTCATGGGACGAGGACGGGGCCGCCGTGGGCGCCGGGACCACGCGGCCCTGCCCCTCGTCGACGACGATCAGCGGGTCGGGTCGATCGGGGGCGGCGCCGTCGCGGTCCGGGACAGGGGATGGGTCCGGGCTCTCGCTGTGCACCCGGACACCCTACTCCACGCCCCATTCGGCGCCGCTGATAACCTGGAGGATGGCCCGCGCGGACCTGTTCCGGACCGCGCGGAGGAGGCGGCAGCCGCCGCAGAAGGAGTCGTGAGCACCGTGAGCGCCCCCCAGCCCAGCCCCCGGGCCGCCCGTCCCCGGGCGACCCGGCAGAAGGCCGCCGTCGACCGAGCCCTGGACCGCATCCCGGACTTCGTGAGCGCGCAGGAGCTCCATGCCCGCCTCCAGGACCAGGGCGAACGCGTCTCGCTGGCCACCGTGTACCGGACCCTGCAGCAGCAGCTCGACGACGGCCTCGTGGACATGCTCCGCCGCGACGACGGCGAGACCGTGTACCGCCGGTGCGAGGACGAGGGCCACCATCACCACCTGGTGTGCCGGATCTGCTGGACCACCGTCGAGGTCACCGCCCCCCACGTCGAGGCGTGGGCCACCGCCGTCGCCGCGGAGCACGGCTTCACGGACGCGGACCACACGGTGGAGATCACCGGCGTCTGTGCCCGCTGCCGGGCCGAGGGGCGCACCCGCGCGGCCTGACCCCGGGGCCGGGCCCCGGTCAGTGGCGGATGCCGCCCGCGGGGTCGTCCAGGAAGTCCGCCGGGTCCTCGACTGCCGTGGAGGGCCCGTGCAGGGCGCCCCGGCCGTAGGCGATGTCCAGGTTCTCGACCGTGAGCACGTTCCGCGGCGGGCCGGAGGCCACGACACGCCCGCCCATCAGGACCACATGGTCCGCCTCCGCAGCCTCGTCGAGATCGTGGGTCGTGTAGACCACGGACACCCCGCGCGTCGGCTCCTCGTGGAGGAGGTCGTCGATCGTGCGGGCGGAGACGATGTCGAGGCCCGTCATCGGCTCGTCGAGCAGCAGCACGTCGTGGTCCTGGGCGAGGCCCTGGGCCACGTAGGCGCGCTGGCGCTGGCCGCCGGAGAGCTGGTCGAGGTGCCGCCGCGCCAGGTCCGCGACCTGCATGCGCTCCATGGCGGCCCGCACGATGTCCCGGTCCTGCTTCCGGAACGGGCGGAACCACCCGAGCGTGGGGTACCGGCCCATCCCGACGACGTCGCGCACCGTCACCGGCACTCCCTGGGGCACGCCGATGGACTGCATCACGAAGGAGGTGCGCTGCGAGCGCCGCCGCGGGTTCTCGCCGAGCACCTCCAGCGCACCGGAGGCCGGGTCGCTCAGGCCCGCCAGGGCGGTCAGCAGCGTGGACTTGCCGGAGCCGTTGGGCCCGATCACCGCGATCAGCCGCCGGGCCGGCAGGGTGAAGTCGGAGGGCCGGACGGCCACGTGCGAGCCGTGGCGCAGTTCGAGCGCCCGGGCGACCGCGAGGGGAGGCGTGGCCGCCGCGGCGCCCGCGGGGAAGGACGCGTTCATCGGGGGGCCTCCGCTCCGGGCAGGGCCACGACCGGCGCCTCCTGCTCACGCTGCGCGCGCGAGCGCACGTGCCGGCCCAGGAGCGCCAGCACGGCGGCGCGGACGGCGAGCACCACGAAGAACAGCAGGATCGGCATGAGCGCCATGGTGGCCGAACCCGCCGTGCCCAGCCGGTAGCTGAGGGTGAGCCCGGTGACGACGCACGCCGCGCCGATCACGACGGAGACGAGCATCATCTGGGGCACGCTGCGCGTCAGCAGCGCCGCCGTCGCGGGCGGTCCCACGAGGAGGCCGAACACGAGCACCGTGCCCACCGCCTGGAACGAACCGATCACGGCCGCGCCGATCATCACCAGCAGCAGCGTGTGCGTCAGCCCCGGTCGCATGCCCAGCGAGCGCGCCTTGACCTCGGAGAAGCTCAGTGCCAGCAGGGGCCGGTAGAGCAGCAGGGCCAGGGCGATCACCACGACGGCGATGACCGCCTGGGTCACGATGCCGTCCACGCTGACCCCCAGCACATCGCCGAACAGGATCGACGTGAGCGATCCCGTGTAGGAGTCCGACTTGGAGATGATCACCACGCCCAGGGCCATCATCCCCACGAAGAGCAGGCCGATGGCGGTGTCCTCCTTGAGGGTGGTGGCCCGGTGCACCAGCGAGATGCCCGCCATCATGACGACGGCGGCCACCGCCGCACCGAGGTGGGGGCTGCCACCGGTGACGACCGCCAGGGCGATGCCCGGCAGGACACCGTGCACGAACGCGTCCCCGAAGAAGCTCATCCCGCGCAGCACCAGCCACGTGCCCACGACCGAGCACATCACCACGGCGATGAGTCCGCCGACGAGGGCGCGCTGCTGGAATCCCATCTGGAAGGGCTCGAGCAGCCAGTCCATCCTCAGCCCTCCAGCGCGTCGGCGAGGGTGCGGGCGTTGAGGAGCATGGCCTCGGCGTAGTCCGCCTCCGGGGTGTCCTTCGGGCCGACGCCGCCCTCGTAGACCTCGATGACCGGCAGGTCGCCGGCCTCCTCGGCCACGGTGTCCACGAGGCTGTTGCGCGCGCCCACGGACGTGATCACGGCGTCTGCGCCGCCGTCGCGGATGGACCGGGCGAGCTCGGCGATCTCCTGGGAGGAGGGCTCGCCGTCGGTGGAGCCGCCCGGGACGACGACGCCGGACACGGTGAAGTCGTAGGCCTCGCTGAAGTAGCCGTAGGCGTCGTGGTCCGTGACCAGCGTGCGGCGGTCCTCCGGGACCCCGGCGAGGATCTCCCGGACCTGCGTGTCCGTCTGCTCGAGCTCCCCGCGCACGGTCGCGCCGCACTCGGCGAACCTCTCGTCACCCCGCTCCTGGGCGAGCGTGTCGCCCATCAGCTCGGCGGCCCTCGCCATGCGGGCGACGTCCATCCAGACGTGCGGGTCCTCGGACCCGTGGTCATGGCCCTCGTGGCCCGCCCCCTCCTCGGCGTGGTCATGGCCGCCGAAGGGCAGCGGATCCAGCTGGGGCGCCACCTCGACGACGGTCGCGCCGTCCGCCTCGGCGTTGGCGAGGGCGGACTCCATGCCGCCCTCGAGGCCGAGGCCGTTGGAGAACACGAGGCCGGAGGAGACCATGTCCTTCACCTGCGCGGACGAGGCGGAGAAGTCGTGCGGATCATCCCCCGGGCCCATCACCGTGACGCTGCGGGCGTCGGCGCACGCGACCACGCGGTCGAGCACGGAGCCGAGCTGCGTCGTCGTGGCGACGGCCACGGGCGCGCCCGCGGCCGAGCCGGACCCGGCGGCAGCAGAGGCGCCCGCGGCCTGCTCGCCCGCGGAGTCGCCGCTGGTCCCGCCGCACGCGGCGAGGCTCAGGGTGAGCGCGGTGAGGGCCCCGGTCAGGGCGGGCAGACGACGGCGGCGGAGCATGGGGCGACCTCGTTCGTGTCGGGAGGATGTGTGAAATCGGTTCTCAACAGTAGCACCGCGCCGCCCGCGCGACGCTCATGCGGGCCGGAACCGACGTGGCGACTGCGTCACGTCGTTGATCTCCCCGACGAGCTCCTCGAGCACGTCCTCGAGGAAGAGGATGCCCGCGGTCTCGCCCTCGGGCGTGATGACCCGGGCGAGGTGGGAGCCCGTGCGCTGCATGAGCGCGAGTGCGTCCTCGACCTCGTCCTCGAGCCGCACGTTGGCCAGCGAGCGCACGCGCGTGAGCGGGATCGGCTCGTCGTACCCCGACGGGCCCACGGTGAGGACGTCCTTCAGGTGCAGGTAGCCGGTGTAGCCGCCGTCGGGGTCCTCGACCACGAACCGGGAGAAGCCCACGCGGCCCACGGTCCACTCGAAGTCGTGCGGCGTGATCCCCTCGGGGACGGTGACGACCCGCTCGAGCGGCACCATCACGTCCCCGGCCCGGTGGTCCGAGAACTCGAGGGCCGAGTGCAGCACGCCGGACTCGTCCTCCAGGGTGCCCGAGCGGGTGGACTCGGCCACGATCGACTGCACCTCCTCGAGCGTGTAGGAGGAGGCCACCTCGTCCTTCGGCTCGATGCGCAGGGCGTGCAGCACGAGGTTGGCCGTCCAGTTCAGCGCGGCCACGACGGGATGCAGCAGCTTCGAGAGCCACACGAGCGGCTGGGCCAGCAGCATCACGGCGCGGTCCGCGAACGAGACGGCGGCGTTCTTGGGCACCATCTCGCCCAGGGTCACGTGCAGGAAGGTGACCACCAGCAGCGCGAGCACGAAGGCGGTCACGTCCGCCGCCGCGGACGGGACCCCGAGGGCGGCCATCGGGACGACGAGCAGGTGGTGCAGCGCCGGCTCGGACACGTTGAGGATGAGCAGGGAGCACACCGTGATGCCGAGCTGGCAGACGGCCAGCATCTGGGAGACGTGCTCCATCGCGTAGAGCGCCACCTGGGCCTGGCGGGAGCCGGCCTCGGCCCTCGGCTCGATCTGCGCCCGACGGGCGCCCATGACGGCGAACTCGCCCGCCACGAAGAAGGCGTTGGCGGCCAACAGGACCACCAGCCACAGCAGTCCGACGACGTCCCCGTTCATGCGCGCGTCTCCTCGTCCTCAGCGGCCGGGTCGAAGCGCACGCGCTCGATGCGGCGGCCGTCCATCCGCTCGACCGTCAGGGTGCCGCCGTCCACATCCACCACGTCCCCGACCTCCGCCAGGCGCCCCAGTCGGGCCAGGATGTACCCGCCGACGGTCTCGTAGGCCCCGTCCTCCGGCACCACGAGGCCCGGGATCTGGGTCCGCACCTCGTCGGGCCGCAGCTCCGCCGGGAAGTACCAGCGGCCGGAGGCCGTCTGCAGGACCCCCGGGGTGACTCGGTCGTGCTCGTCCGCGACCTCGCCGACGATCTCCTCCACCACGTCCTCGAGCGTGACCACCCCGGCGGTGCCCCCGTACTCGTCCACGACGACGGCCATCTGCAGGTTCGCGTCGCGCAGCTCGGCCAGCAGCTGGTCCAGGTGCACGGTCTCCGGCACGCGGATGACCTCCGTCATCAGCGCACCGGCCTCGAGGTCGGCGCGGCGCTCCCGCGGCACGGCCACGACCTTCTTCACGTGCACCACGCCGCGGATGTCGTCCGAGGAGTCGCCGATCACGGGGAACCGGGAGTAGCCGGTGCTGCGGGCCAGGTCCAGGACCTCGGGCAGAGCCTGGTCCTCCCTCACCGTCTCCACGCGGATGCGCGGGGTCATCACGTCCGCGGCGGTGCGGTCCGCGAAGCGCAGCGTCCGGTCCAGGAACGTGGCGGTCTGCGCGTCGAGCGTGCCCAGCTGCGCCGAGCGGCGGACCAGCGAGGAGAGCTCCTCGGGGCTGCGGGCGCCGGAGATCTCCTCCTTGGCCTCGATGCCCACGCGGGCCAGCACGCCGTTGGAGAACCCGTTCAGGACCAGGATCGCCGGCTTGAACACCGTGCTGAACACGAGCTGGGGCCGGGCGAGTGCGCGGCCGATCGCCATGGGCTCGGCGATGGACAGGTTCTTGGGGATCAGCTCGCCGAGGAGCATCGAGAGCAGGGTCGCCACGACCATCGCGACGACGAGCGAGACGGTGCCCACCACGCCGGCCGGCAGCCCCACCTGGAGCAGCAGCGGGTCGATGAGCCGGCTGATCGCCGGGTCCATCACGTATCCGGTGAGCAGTGTGGTCAGGGTGATGCCCAGCTGGCACGCGGAGAGCTGGGTCGAGAGTGACTTGAGACAGCGCAGCAGGGGCTCGGCGCCGCGGTCACCCGCGTCCACCATCCGCTGCACGGTCGGCACGTCGATCGCGATCATGGCGAACTCGACGGCCACGAAGAACCCGGTGCCCACGATCAGGACCAGGCCGAGGATCAGCAGGAGCCACTCCACCCGACCTCACCCCCTCGACGGCGGGCCGGGCGGCGGTGCGGGGCACCGGGACTGGAAGGCTCCGATCCGGCCGCGTCCGCGTGGGCGGACGAGCGGTCTGGCACACAGGTGTCAGGGTGATCCATAGTCCGCCCAGTATAGGGGCGTCAGGCCCCGGCGGAACGAGCAGGGGCATGCGGCCGCCTCACCACGACGAGGCGACCGGCCGGCCCTCCTCGTAGCCCGCCGCGGACTGCAGGCCGACGACGGCGCGCTCACGGAACTCCGCCAGGTCGTGGGCGCCGGCGTAGGTCAGCGACGAGCGCACACCGGACGTGATGGTGTCCAGCAGGTCCTCCACCGAGGGGCGGCGCGGGTCCACGTACATGCGCGAGGAGGAGATGCCCTCCTCGAACATCGCCTTGCGGGCCTTGGTGAAGGCGTCCTCGTGGCGGGTGCGGTGCTGGACCGCGCGGGCCGAGGCCATGCCGAAGCTCTCCTTGTACCGCCGACCGTCCGGACCGTGCACGAGGTCGCCCGGAGACTCGAGCGTCCCCGCGAACCACGAGCCGATCATCACCGAGCTGGCTCCGGCGGCCAGCGCGAGCGCCACGTCCCGCGGGTGCTTCACCCCGCCGTCCGCCCACACGCGTGCCCCGAGCTCGCGGGCCGCGGCGGCGCACTCCAGGACCGCCGAGAACTGCGGCCGGCCCACCGCGGTCTGCATGCGCGTGGTGCACATCGCGCCCGGGCCCACGCCCACCTTCACGATGTCCGCGCCGGCCGCGACCAGGTCCCGGACGCCGTCGCCGGAGACGACGTTGCCGGCCACCACGGGCACGCCGGGGTCGAGGGCCCGCACCGCAGCGAGCGCGTCCAGCATGGTCCGCTGATGACCGTGCGCCGTGTCCACGACGAGCACGTCGACGCCGGCCTCGACCAGGACGGCGGCCTTCTCCCCCACCGCCCCGTTGATGCCGACGGCGGCGCCGACGCGGAGCCGTCCGTCGTCGTCGAGACCGGGCGTGAACAGGGACGAGCGCAGCAGGCCCGCCGCGGTGACGACCCCGCGCAGCACGGGGGCGGCGGTCCCCACCGCCGGGTCCACGACGGGGGCCATCTCCTGGCGCGCGGCGTGGAGGCGCTCGAAGGCCGCCTGCAGCGCCTCCTTGCTCGGGGCCCCGTCCGTGCCGCCGAGCTCGGCGAGCGTGAGGGTCACCGCCGGAGGGTGCATGACGGAGGCGGCCGAGGCGAAGCGGTCCACGCCCTCGCAGTCCTGGGGGCGGACCACGCCGAGCAGCCCGCCGTGGGCGTCCACCACGCAGACGGCCCCGTGGTTGCGGCGGTCCACGAGGTGGAGCAGGTCCAGCACCGTGTCCTGCGGCCCGACGGTCAGGGCGGTGTCCGCCACGGGGTGGGCCACCTTCACCCGACGCACGACGTCCCGGATCACGTCCGCCGGGATGTCCTGCGGCAGGATCCCGAGACCGCCGCGCCGGGCCATGGTCTCGACCATCCGGCGCCCGGTGACGGCGGTCATGTTGGCGGAGACCAGGGGGATGGTGGCGCCCGTGCCGTCATCCGGGGCGATGTCCACGTCCATGCGACTGGCGACGTCCGAGTGCGAGGGCACGAGGAAGACGTCGTTGTACGTCAGGTCGACGGCCGGGTCGGTGAGGAAGCGCATGGCGTCAGTCTCCCAGACGAGGCGGACGCCGAGGGGCCCCGCGCGTCCGCCGGGATGTCCTGCGGCAGGATCCCGAGACCGCCGCGCCGGGCCATGGTCTCGACCATCCGGCGCCCGGTGACGGCGGTCATGTTGGCGGAGACCAGGGGGATGGTGGCGCCCGTGCCGTCATCCGGGGCGATGTCCACGTCCATGCGACTGGCGACGTCCGAGTGCGAGGGCACGAGGAAGACGTCGTTGTACGTCAGGTCGACGGCCGGGTCGGTGAGGAAGCGCATGGCGTCAGTCTCCCAGACGAGGCGGACGCCGAGGGGCCCCGCGCGTCCGCCGGGAGCGGAGTCGAGACGAGGCCGCGGCATTCCGACCGGGGGCGTCGAAGAACTATGATGTCTCGAGGCGTTCCCGGCCCCACGCGCGCCGCGCGGGTGGCCCGGCGCAGCACATCGCATCCCAAGGCTCAGGAAGAGGCGTTACACAGTGCCAGAACTCACGTCGGACCGGCTCGCACAGGAGTTCCCGGGGAACGAACGGCTGGTGGCCGAGATCTACCGGAAGTACCGCGAGGACTCCGGTTCCGTGGACCGGCAGTGGGCACAGATCTTCGCCCGTCTCGAGGCCAGCGCCCCCGCCGCCGAGGCCGAGCCGAAGGCCGCCGCCAAGGCCGAGCCGAAGGCCGCCGCCAAGACCGAGCCGAAGACCGCCGCCCGGGCCGAGCCGAAGGCCTCCGCCAAGGTGACCGAGCCGAAGGCGGCGACCGCCCCGGCCCGGGGTGCGCAGCCCAAGGAGACCTCGGTCAGCACCGGCCCCAAGCCCAAGAAGACCCCGGCGGCCCAGGCCGTGCCCTCCGAGCCCGCCGACACCACCGCCACCACCGCGGACGAGAAGCAGGAGAAGGCCACCGTCCTCAAGGGCATGGCCAAGGCCGTGGCCACGAACATGGACGCCTCCCTGTCCATGCCCACCGCCACCACCGTGCGCGACCTGCCGGCCAAGGTGCTGATCGACAACCGCGTGGTCATCAACAGCCACCTGGCCCGCACCCGGGGCGGCAAGGTCTCCTTCACCCACCTCATCGGCTACGCCGTGGTCCGCGCGCTCGCGGCCATGCCTTCGATGAATGTGACCTACGAGGAGCGCGACGGCAAGCCCACCATGGTGGAGCCGGCCCACGTGAACTTCGGCCTCGCCATCGACCTGCCCCGCCCGGACGGCACCCGCGCGCTCGTGGTCCCCAACGTCAAGGCCGCCGAGACCCTCGACTTCCGCGGCTTCTGGAAGGCGTACGACGACCTCGTCCAGCGCGCCCGCAAGAACAAGCTGACGATGGACGACTACGCCGGCACCACGGTCTCCCTGACCAACCCGGGCGGCATCGGCACCGTGCACTCGGTGCCCCGCCTGTCCCAGGGCCAGGCCGCCATCATCGGCGTCGGCGCGCTGACCTATCCGGCCGCCTTCCAGGGCGCCGCCGAGTCCACGCTGCACGACCTGGCGATCTCCAAGACGATCACCCTCACCTCCACGTACGACCACCGCGTGATCCAGGGTGCCGGCTCGGGCGAGTTCCTGAAGATCGTGCACGGCCTCCTGCTGGGCGAGGACGGCTTCTACGACGAGGTCTTCCACTCCCTGCGCATCCCCTACGAGCCCGTCCGCTGGGCCCAGGACGTGCAGGTGAACCCGGAGGAGCAGGTCGGCAAGGTCGCCCGCATCCAGCAGCTCATCCACGCCTACCGGGACCGCGGCCACCTGCTGGCCAACGTGGACCCGCTCGAGTACTCGATGGCCTACCACCCGGACCTCGACATCCGCGAGCACGGGCTCACCCTGTGGGACCTGGACCGTCAGTGGCCCACCGGCGGCTTCGGCGGGGCGAGCAGCCTGACCCTGCGCAAGATCCTCGGCGTGCTGCGTGACGCGTACTGCCGCACCATCGGCGTCGAGTACATGCACATCCAGGACCCGGCCGAGCGCGCCTGGTTCCAGGAGAAGCTCGAGCAGCCGTACGCCAAGCCCACCCGCGAGGAGCAGCTGCGCATCCTGGGCCGCCTCAACGCCGCGGAGGCGTTCGAGACGTTCCTGCAGACCAAGTACATCGGCCAGAAGCGCTTCTCCCTGGAGGGCGGCGAGTCCCTCATCCCGCTGCTGGACGGCATCCTCGGCGACGCCGCCGACGCCGGACTGGACGAGGTCGCCATCGGCATGGCGCACCGCGGTCGCCTGAACGTGCTCACCAACATCGCCGGCAAGACCTACAGCCAGGTCTTCCGCGAGTTCGAGGGGGCCACCCCGGGCGGCGCCTCGGGCTCGGGCGACGTGAAGTACCACATGGGCACCGAGGGCACCTTCGTGTCCGACGCCGGCAACAGCACCCGCGTGTATCTCGCCGCGAACCCCTCGCATCTGGAGGCTGTGGACCCGGTCCTCGAGGGCGTCGTGCGCGCCAAGCAGGACCGCCTCGATCTGGGTGGCCAGCGCCCGGACTCCTTCTCCGTGCTGCCGATCCTCGTGCACGGCGACGCGGCCTTCGCGGGCCAGGGCGTCGTGACCGAGGTCCTGCAGCTCTCGCAGCTGCCCGGCTACCGCACCGGCGGCACGATCCACGTGATCGTGAACAACCAGGTGGGCTTCACCACGCCGCCGACCCAGGCGCGCTCCGCGGTGTACTCCACCGACGTGGCCAAGACCATCCAGGCCCCGATCTTCCACGTCAACGGCGACGAGCCGGAGTCCGTGGTGCACGTGGCCCAGCTCGCCTTCGAGTACCGCCAGCGGTTCAACAAGGACGTCGTCATCGACCTCGTCTGCTACCGCCGCCGCGGCCACAACGAGGGCGACGACCCGTCGATGACGCAGCCGCGCATGTACAACCTCATCGAGCAGAAGCGCTCCACCCGCAAGCTGTACGTCGAGTCCCTCGTGGGCCGCGGCGACATCACGCAGGAGGAGGCGGACAGCGCCCTGAAGGACTACCAGCAGCAGCTGGAGCGGGTCTTCGCGGAGACCCACGAGGACGCGCCCGCCTCCGGCGGGGAGGGCCTCCGCCCGGCCGAGGACCGGGACGCGGCCCCGGAGGCGCCGGCGTCCACGGCCATCTCGGCCGAGACGCTGCGGGCCATCGGGCAGGCGCACATCGACGTGCCCGAGGGCTTTACGGTCCACCCCAAGCTCGCGGCCCTGCTCGAGCGCCGCGCCAAGATGGCCGTCGACGGCGGCATCGACTGGGGCTTCGCCGAGCTGGCGGCCTTCGGCTCGCTGCTCATGGAGGGCGTGCCGGTCCGCCTGGCGGGCCAGGACTCCCAGCGCGGCACCTTCACGCAGCGCCACTCGGTGTTCCACGACCGGATCACCGGCGACACGTGGGCGCCGCTGAGGCACCTCTCCGAGGACCAGGCGAAGTTCTGGGTCTACAACTCGCTGCTGTCCGAGTACGCCGCCCTCGGCTTCGAGTACGGCTACTCCGTGGAGCGCTCCGACGCCCTCGTGCTGTGGGAGGCCCAGTTCGGCGACTTCGTGAACGGCGCGCAGACGATCATCGACGAGTTCATCTCCTCGGCCGATCAGAAGTGGTCGCAGACCTCGTCCGTGGTCCTGCTCCTCCCCCACGGCTACGAGGGACAGGGGCCGGACCACTCCTCCGCCCGCATCGAGCGCTTCCTGCAGATGTGCGCCGAGGACAACATGCGCGTGGTCAACCCCTCCACGGGCGCGAACCACTTCCACCTGCTGCGCGAGCACGCCTACGCCCGCCCGCGTCGGCCCCTCATCGTGTTCACCCCGAAGCAGCTGCTGCGCCTCAAGGCCGCCGCGAACTCGGTGGAGGACTTCACCGAGGGCGGCTTCCAGCCGGTCATCCCGGACGCCGGGGTGGACGCCAAGGACGTCACGCGCGTGGTGCTGGTCTCCGGCCGGCTGTACTACGACCTGCTCGCCCGCCGCGAGAAGTCCGGTGACACGTCCACCGCGATCGTGCGGGTGGAGCAGCTCTACCCGCTGCCGCTCGACGAGATCCGCAAGGCGCTCCGCGCCTACCCGGTCGCCGACGTCACCTGGGTGCAGGACGAGCCCGCGAACCAGGGCCCGTGGCCGTTCATGGCACTGAACCTCGTGCCGCAGCTCGACGGCCCCGTGACCCTCGTGTCCCGCCCGGCCTCGGCCGCGACCTCCGCGGGCACCAAGGGCCGCCACGACCAGGAGCTCAGCACGCTGCTGGACGCCGCCTTCGGCCGCTGACCCGGACCGACCCTGCGCCGCCGCCGCACCCTCCGGTGCGGCGGCGGCGCCGGATCGGCCGACGAAAGGACACACTGTGCACAACCGCCGGATCCGGATCGCCGCCGTCGGCGACCAGCTGCTGGCCGGTGCGGGCGACGCCCGCGCCATCGGCTGGTGGGGCCGCGTGCTCGCCCGCACCCAGGCCCCCGACGTGGAGCTGGAGAACTACGTGCTGGCCGTGCCGCACGAGACCACCGAGGACCTCAACGAGCGCTGGTGGGGCGAGGCCTCGCGGCGCTTCTCCGAGGAGACGGAGAACCGCCTCGTCGTGGCCCTGTCCGACGCGGACCTGGACCTGGAGGCCACCTCGACCGCCCGCTCGCGGCTGAACCTGGCCAACGTCCTGGACACCGCCTCGCAGCGGAACATCCCGGTGCTCGTGGTGGGCCCCACGCCCACCCTGGACGAGCAGCGCAACGCCCGGCTCGCCGAGCTCAACGCCGCCTACCTGGATGTGGCCGACCGGCGCAACCACGTGTACGTGGACACGTTCACCCCGCTGGTGGGACACGAGCAGTGGCGCGCGGACCTCGCCTCCGGCCAGGGCCGGCCGGGCCAGGCGGGCCACGGGCTCATCGCGTGGCTCGTGCTGCACCGGGGCTGGTACCAGTGGCTCGGTCTGCCTGAGCCCACGGCCTGATGTGACAGAATGGACCACCGACCGACTCGTTGAAGGGAGACGTCATGAGCAAGCGTGCACGCAAGCGTCGCGACCGCCGCAGGAACGGCGCCAACCACGGCAAGCGTCCCAACGCCTGATCCGCTGATCGGCGTCGCGGACCGGCCGGGTGCCACCCGGCGACCGCAGAGACCACGAAGGGCCGTCCCCTCAGGGGACGGCCCTTCGTCATCGTCGGGGCGCCCGATCGGGTGCCCACGGGTCCGCATGTCGCGGTGTCAGCCCCAGGTGACGGTCGTCGTCGAGATCTGGGTGATGCGGGTCATGATGGTGGCCCGCAGCTGCGCGGGCGCCTTCTCCTGACAGCACCGACGCACCGCCGAGCGGATGAGCTCCTCGAGCTCCTTCTGGTGCCGGCAGTCCGGACACTCCGCCACGTGGGCGCGCACCTGCTCGATGTCCTCGGGCGTCAGGGCGCCGTCCAGGTACTGGTACAGCCGCTCCAGGGAGGCGTCCTGGGCGACGCGGCACTCATGGCCGTGCTGGTCCGCGGTCATCGCGTGGCCTCCTTCGTGCTCGTCTCGGTCTGCTTCGTGCCGCCGCGCCCGGTCTTCTTCTTCGGCTGGGCCTTGATGCCGCGCGCGGCCGCGTAGTCCGCGAGGCGCTCGCGCAGCTGCTTGCGGCCGCGGTGCAGCCGCGACATGACGGTGCCGATCGGCACGTCGAGGATCTCGGCGATCTCCTTGTAGGCGAAGCCCTCCACGTCCGCGAAGTAGACGGCGAGCCGGAACTCCTCCGGGATCGCCTGCAGGGCGTCCTTCACCTGGGAGTCGGGCAGCCGGTCGAGGGCCTCCGTCTCGGCCGAGCGCAGGCCACCGGAGGTGTGCTCGGCGGCCCGGGCCATCTGCCAGTCCTCCACCTCAGGGTTGTCCGCCTCGAGGGGCTGGCGCTGCCGCTTGCGGTAGAGGTTGATGTACGTGTTCGTGAGGATCCGGTAGAGCCAGGCCTTGAGGTTGGTGCCGGGCCGGTACTGGTGGAACGAGGAGTAGGCCTTCGTGTACGCCTCCTGGACCAGGTCCTCGGCGTCCTGCGGGTTGCGCGTCATGCGCAGCGCAGCGGAGTACAACTGGTCCACGAACTCGAGGGCGTCACGCTCGAACCGGGCACGGCGCTGCTGTTCGGACTCGGCGGCGACGTCGATGTCGGCGCGGTCGTGCTCGGGGGCGTCCTCGGGCCGGGCGAATTCCGGCCGGCTGTTGTCAGTGCTCATCGCGGGCCAGTCTACGGTCCGGGAGGGATGCGTCAGCAGGGCGGCGCTCATGCGGGGCTCCTCTCCGGCTGCGGTCCGCGGCGAGCGGGACCGGTGCGCCGACACGGGTACGGGGTCGTCCAGTGGAGCGCCAGGAGCGTTCCAGGTATTCCCCCGCGACAGGCCGACCCCGGCCGACAGCCGCCGGATAGGCTGGTCCGGTGACCCGCCCCACGCGTGCCGCCGCGCACTCCCCCGCCCCCCGTCCCGACGCCGCCGAGACCTGGCCCGCGCCCGTGGCGCGCGGCCCGGTGCGCGGAGAGGTGCGGCTGCCGGGATCGAAGTCGCTGACGAACCGGCATCTCGTGCTCGCCGCGCTCGCCGACGGTCCGTGCGTCCTGCACGGCGTCCTCGAGTCGCGGGACACGGCATTGATGCGCACGGCGCTCACAGCGCTCGGGGCCCGGTTCGAGCCCCTGTCCGACGGCGGACTGCGGGTGCATCCGATGCCGGTCGGCGAGCCGCTGGCCGGGGATGTCGCCGTGGACTGCGGACTGGCGGGGACGGTCATGCGCTTCGTCCCGTTCGTCGCCGCGCTGCGGCCCGGCCGGGTCCGCTTCGACGGCGACGCCGGCGCGCGCCTGCGCCCGATGGCCCCGGTCCTGGACGCGCTGCGCCAGCTCGGGGTGGCCGTCAACGAGGAGGGCGAGCCCGGTCGCCTGCCCTTCACGATGACGACCCGCGCGGACGCGGCCACGGTGGCCCCCGACGGCGACGTGCCGGAGGTCGCGGTCGACGCCTCCGGCTCCTCCCAGTTCCTGTCCGCCGCGCTGCTGGCGGCCGCGGGGATGCCGCGCGGCCTCCGGCTGCGGCACACCGGGCAGACCGTGCCGAGTCCGGAGCACGTCGCGATGACCGTCGGGGTGCTGCGCGCGCTCGAGGTGGACGTCGCCGAGACGGGTCCCGGGGCGTGGACCGTGGCCCCGGGGCGCATCCCGGCACACGAGGCGACCGTCGAGCCGGACCTGTCCAACGCAGGCCCCTTCCTGGCCGCCGCCGTGGCCACGGGCGGCTCCGTGACGGTGCCGGACTGGCCCACCCGCACGACGCAGATCGGCGACCGCTGGCGGCGGATCCTGCCGCAGTTCGGGGCGAGCGTGGCCCTCACGGTCGACCGCACGGACCGCTCCCGCGGCCGGCTCACGGTGACGGGGGCGGTCCACGACGACGGCGCGCCCCGCATCACCGGCGCCGGTGAGATCGCGGACACGGCCGAGCTCGCCCCCACCGCGGCCGCGCTCGCCCTGCTGGCCTCCGGGCCCACCCGCCTGACGGGGATCGGCCATCTGCGGGGCCATGAGACGGACCGGCTCGCCGCGCTCACCGCCGAGGCCGCCCGCCTGGGGATCACCGTGGACGAGGACGAGACGTCGCTCGGCTTCCCGGGGACGGACGCGTCGGGGCCGCTGTCGCCCGCCGCCCTCGAGACCTACCACGACCACCGGATGGCGACCTTCGCCGCCGTCGTCGGCCTGCGCGTGCCGGGGACCGGCATCGTGGACGTGGCGACCACCGCGAAGACGATGCCGGACTTCCCCGCACTGTGGACCGCGCTCGTGGCACCCGGCGATGCGGCCGAGGAGGCCCGCTGATGGCCCGGCGCCTCGATCCCTCCGCGTGGGACGAGTCCGATGTCCGGGTGCGCCCGTCCAAACGCGGCACCCGCCC
Organism: Micrococcus sp. KT16; assembly: GCF_003315015.1. Lineage (NCBI taxonomy): Bacteria > Bacillati > Actinomycetota > Actinomycetes > Micrococcales > Micrococcaceae > Micrococcus > Micrococcus sp. KT16. The sequence continues at coordinate 150,168 of NZ_QNRG01000002.1, forward strand.
GCGCACCAAGGAGCGGCCCAAGCACGAGGATGCGCAGGTCGGCATGGTCACCACGGTGGACCGCGGCCGGTACGCCGTGGTGCTGCCGGATCGCCTGGACGAGCGGATCACGGCGATGCGCGCCCGCGAGCTGCGCCGCACGCCGATCGCCACGGGCGACCGGGTGGCCGTCGTCGGGGACCTCTCCGGGGACGAGGGCACGCTCGCACGCATCGTCCGTGTCGAGGAGCGCAGCACGGTCCTGCGCCGGTCGGCGGACGACTCGGACGAGGTCGAGCGGGTGGTGGTGGCCAACGCCGACCTGCTGGTGATCATGGTGGCCGCGGCCAATCCGGAGCCCCGGACCGGCTTCATCGACCGCGCCCTGGTCGCCTGCTACGACGCCGGCATCCACCCGGTGCTGCTCATCACGAAGACCGACCTGCGTGATCCGGCCGCGCTGGTGGCGCACTACGAGGCCCTGGACCTGGAGGTGATGACCTCCGGTGCGGCGACCTTCGAGGCCGAGACCGGGGACACCGCCCTGGACGCCTCGCTCGTGGCCCGGGTGGCCGAGCGGCTGATCGGGCACACGAGCGCGTTCGTGGGGCCCTCCGGCGTCGGCAAGTCCACGCTGCTGAACGCGCTCACCGGCGCGGAACGGGCCACCGGCCACGTCAACGCCGTCACCGGCCGGGGCCGGCACACCTCCTCGTCCGCGCTCGCACTGCCGCTGACGGGCGACGACGGCGCCCCCCTGCCGGACACCTGGGTAGTGGACACCCCCGGCATCCGGTCCTTCGGGCTGGGCTGGGTCGAGCCGGACCGCGTGGTGGAGGCGTTCGACGACCTCGCCGGCGGGCTGGCGGACTGCCCGCGCGGCTGCACCCACACCGCCGACTCCCCCGGCTGCGGCCTGGACGCATGGGTGGCCGCGGGCCACGCCGGCCCCTCGGGAGCGGCACGCCTGGCCTCGCTGCGGCGTCTGCTCGGCAACCGGCTGGCCCCCTCGGGGGCGGAGGACGCGGCGTCGTCCGAGGACTGAGGCGGCCCGCGCGGTATAGCGTGGGCGGCATGGAGCGACCTGAGAACCCTGCGACCCGCGGCCGCGACCTCACGGAGGACCTGCGGCTGGCCCACATGCTGGCGGACAACGTGGACTCGATCACGATGTCCCGGTTCAAGGCCCAGGACCTCGAGGTCAGCACCAAGCCGGATCTCACCCCTGTCACGGATGCGGACCGCGCCGCCGAGGAGTCCATCCGCTCGACCCTGTCCCGTGCCCGGGCGCGCGACGGCATCGTGGGTGAGGAGTTCGGCGGATCTCTGAGCCGCTCCGGCCGGCAGTGGGTGGTCGACCCCATCGACGGCACCAAGAACTTCGTGCGCGGCGTGCCCGTGTGGGCCACCCTCATCGCGCTGCTGATCGACGGCGAGCCCGTCGTCGGCGTCGTCTCCGCCCCCGCCCTGCACCGTCGCTGGTGGGCCGCGGCCGGCCAGGGCGCCTTCGCGGGCACCTCGCTCACGCGTGCTCAGCGGATCACCGTGTCCGGCGTGGACCGGGTCGAGGACGCGTCGCTGTCCTTCTCCTCGATCGAGGGCTGGCGCGAACGCGGCTCGATCCGCGCGTTCCTGCAGCTCACCTCGGACGTGTGGCGCGTGCGCGGCTTCGGCGACTTCTGGTCCTACATGCTCGTCGCCGAGGGCGCCGTGGACATCGCGGCCGAGCCCGAGCTCGAGCTGCATGACATGGCCGCTCTGGTGCCGATCGTGCGCGAGGCCGGCGGCCGCTTCACCTCGCTGGACGGCGAGGACGGCCCGTTCGGCGGGCACGCGCTGGCCACGAACGGCCTGCTCCACGACGACGTCCTCGCCCGCCTCCGCGCGGGTGACGAGACCGAGGGCGGCGCCTGATAGCAGTGCGGGGGGAGACGACGGCCGACCGGAGGGGCGGGCGCGGGACAGATCGCCGGCCCGGCACTGCGGGTGCGGTGGCCCTCGGCGGTGCCGCGGGCGTGCTGTGCGGTGCGGGGGTGATGAACGCGGTGACCGCGCTGGCCGGGGCGCCCAACTTCCGCGGCACGTTCGGCGCCGCGTTCGGGGCGGTCGACGTGCTGGTCCAGGCCCTGCCGCTGTTCGTGGTGAACGTGCTCGGCTCGTTCCTGCTCGGCCTGCTGTGGGCGGCCTCGCGACGCCGCGGGCCGGACTGGCGTCCACGCCTGGTGGCGGGGCTGGGAACCGGCTTCCTCGGTGCGTTCACCACCATCTCCAGCGCCGTCGCCCTGGTGCTGTGGCCGGTGCGGCTGGGCGCCGCGGCGTCCGGGGCGGGTGGCGTCCTCGCCGCGGCGGTAGCGGTGCTGCTGGTGCTCGCGCTGATGGCTGCACTCTCGACGGCGGCGGCCGTGCTCGGCCTGCGCGCCGGTGGCGCCCCGGGGTCGCGCGCGGTCGGGACGGATCGTTCGGCGGAGGACGCATGAGCGGCGCGGGATACGAGGTCTTCGCTCTCCTCCAGGTGGCCCTCCTGGCCTGCCTCGCGGCGGGCGGGGCGCTCGGCGCCCTGGTGCGCCGGCGCCTGACCGACCGGCTCGGCCCCCGGGGTCTGCTCACCGCCAACACGACGGCGGCCCTGCTCCTCGGCGTCACCGTCGGCCTGGCCGTGCCGGAGCTGGTGTACGCCTCCGAGAGCTGGGGCGACGGGCAGGGGCTCGTGCTCGTCGCGGCGGTGTCCGCCGTGGTGTCCGGGTTCTGCCTCGCCCTGGGGACGTGGTCCACCGTGGCCGCTGAGGCGGCTGACGCCGCGCTCGCCCGTCGATGGGGCACAGCCGCCCGCCTGTGGACCGCGCATCTGGGGCTGGGGCTGGTGGCCGTCGTCGTCGGCTGGGGCGCCGGCCTGGGCCTGCACGCCGTCCTGGCCGGCTGAGGGGCGGGCCGCCGCACACCGGCATGGACACGACGAAGGCCCCGGAATCGGGGTGATTCCGGGGCCTTCCCGTGGTGGTGAGTGGAGCCGGCGGGAATTGAACCCGCGTCCGATGAGGTGTTGCCAGGTCTTCTCCGGGCGCAGTCTGCTGTGGGTGTTGCTCGGTCCTGGCCGTCCCGCAGACGGGCGGCCAACCCGGACCCAGCCGGATTGATGTCGGCGTCACGACCCCCGGCGAGGGTGACGCCCAGTGGCTATCTAGCTGACGCCACGATCCGAGGCGACAGCGACCTCGGGGTGACGGACTCGATCACTGATCAGGCAGCGAGAGCGAAGTCAGTGCGCTTGGATTCGGCACTTATTGGTTTGCAGAGAGCGTTTGACGAGATGACTCTGCATCCTCGGCCCGCTTCTCCCGACGCGACACACACCGTCGAAACCGATCGGCCCCATGGGGGCGACTCCTCTATGAGGTTGTCAATCACCACTGCAGGCGGAGGGCGCGAGGCCCGCCGGTCCTGAAACCGGCCCTGCGAGAGATACAACGTAGCACGCCCCCGAGGCATTCCCAAGGGGTCCACCGCGCTCAGGCCACGCCGGCGCGCCGGTTGCGCATCCGCATGGCCCGCTGGGCCTCGCGGTTGTCCTGCTGCTCGCGCAGCTTGTGCCGCTTGTCGTATTCGCGGTTGCCGCGCGCGACGCCGATCTCCACCTTCACGCGCCCGTTCAGGAAGTACAGGGACAGCGGCACGATGGTCAGGCCCGGATCCTGGATCTGGCGGGAGATCTTCGTCAGCTCGGCGCGGTGCAGCAGCAGCTTGCGGCGGCGGCGGGCGGCGTGGTTGGTCCACGAGCCGTTGAGGTACTCCGGGATGTAGACCTGCTCGAGCCACAGCTCGTCCCGGTAGAAGACCGCGAAGCCGTCCACGAGCGAGGCCTTGCCCTCGCGCAGCGACTTCACCTCGGTGCCGGTGAGCACCATGCCGGCCTCGTACGTGTCGAGGATGGTGTAGTCGTGGCGCGCCTTCTTGTTGTTGGCGATCACCTGGCGCTCGCCGGGGGCCGGCTGCTTGGCGGCCTTGCCCTTGCTGTTCTTGCCCATGGCCTCACGTCCTTCCAGCGTCCACGGCGACGGCCGCGCCCCGATCAGGGCGCGGCCGTCCAGTCTATCCCGTGCCGGCCCGATGCCCGCCGAGGCGGTGCGCCGGGGCCGCGGGGCGGCGTCGTCGGCTCAGTCCAGCGGCGCGCCGGTGAGCGCGCGGACCTGCTCCTCGGTGATGCCGGGCGCGGTCTCCACGAGCGCCAGGCGGGGCTGTTCCGGGGTGCCGACGACGTCGATCACGGCCAGGTCCGTGATGATGCGGTCGACGACGGCGCGGCCGGTCAGCGGCAGGGTGCACTGGTCGACGATCTTGGGGGTGCCGTCCTTGGACACGTGGTCCATCATGACGATCACGCGGCCGGCGCCGTGGACGAGGTCCATCGCACCGCCCATGCCCTTGACCATCTTGCCGGGCACCATCCAGTTGGCCAGGTCGCCCGCGGCGGAGACCTCCATGCCGCCCAGGACGGCGACGTCGATCTTGCCGCCGCGGATCATGCCGAAGCTCAGCGCGGAGTCGAAGAAGGACGCCCCCGGGTTCACGGTGACGGTCTCCTTGCCCGCGTTGATCAGGTCCGGGTCCACGGCGTCCTCCGTGGGGTACGGGCCCGTGCCGAGGATGCCGTTCTCGGACTGCAGCACCACGGACCGCCCGGCGGGGATGTGGTTGGGGATCAGCGTGGGCATGCCGATGCCGAGGTTGACGTAGGCGCCGTCCGGCAGCTCCTGCGCGGCGCGGGCCGCCATCTGGTCGCGGCTCAGGCCCTGGGGACGCCCGGTGGTCTGCTCGCTCATGCCCGCCCCTCCCCCGACGCGCGCACGGTGCGCTTCTCGATCCGCTTCTCGATGTCCGTGCCGACCTCCACGATCCGGTGCACGAAGACACCGGGCAGGTGCACGTCATCCGGGTCGATCTCGCCGGGCTCGACGAGCTCCTCCACCTGCGCGATGCACACGCGGCCGGCCATGGCCGCGGGCGGGCCGAACTGGCGGGTGGCCTTGCGGAACACGAGGTTGCCGTGGCGGTCGCCCTTCCACGCGTGCACGAGGGAGAAGTCGGTGACGATGGAGCGTTCGAGCACATAGGTCTCGGGCTCGTCCGGGGTCTGGCTGAGGTAGCCCTCGCCGAGCACGAACGTGTCCGTGGGCTTGGCCTGCGAGGACTTCACCACGGTGCCGTCCGCGTCGTAGCGCATGGGCAGGCCGCCTTCGGCCACCTGGGTGCCGACGCCGGAGCGGGTGTAGAACGCCGGGATGCCGGCGCCGCCGGCGCGGAGCTTCTCCGCGAGGGTGCCCTGCGGGACGAGCTCCACCTCGAGCTCGCCCTTGAGGTACTGGCGGGCGAACTCCTTGTTCTCCCCCACATAGGAGGAGGTCATCTTCCGCAGCCGGCGCGCGCCGAGCAGGATGCCCAGGCCCCAGCCGTCCACGCCGCAGTTGTTGGAGACGACGGACAGGTCCGTGGCGCCCTGCTCGAGCAGGGCCTCGATGAGCTGCACGGGGTTGCCGGAGAGCCCGAAGCCGCCGACGGCCAGGGACGCGCCGTCCGGCACGTCCGCCACCGCCTCGGCGGGCGTGGCCACGGTCTTGTCGAGAGCCATGTCCGGGGTCCTTTCTGTCAGGGGCGGTCTGTCAGCGGAAGAGGATCAGGGCCTCGCCCTGGCCGCCGCCGCCGCAGAGCGAGACGGCCGCGCGGCCGCCGTCGCGCCGGTCGAGCTCGAGGGCGGCGTGCAGGGCCAGCCGGGCGCCGGAGGCGCCGATCGGGTGGCCCAGGGCGATGGCGCCGCCGTGGATGTTGGTCTTCTCGTGCGGGTAGCCGAGGTCGCGCAGGGACTGCACGGCCACCGCGCCGAACGCCTCGTTGATCTCGATGAAGTCAAGGTCGGCCACGTCCCAGCCCTGCTTCCGCACCGCCGCGGCGATCGCGTCCGAAGGCTGCGAGTGCAGCTGCGAGCTGTCCGGGCCGGCGGTCTGGCCGGGTGCGCCCACCGTGGCGAGGATCGTCAGGCCCTTCTCCTCGGCGAAGGCCCGCGAGGTCACCACGAGGGCGGCGGCGCCGTCGGACAGGGGCGAGGAGTTGCCGGCCGTGATGGTGCCGTCCTTCGCGAACGCCGGGCGCAGGGCGCCCAGCGACTCGGCGGTCGTGTCCGGGCGGACCCCTTCGTCCTGGGAGACGACCAGCGGGTCGCCCTTGCGCTGCGGGATCTCCACCGGGGCGATCTCGCCCTCGAAGACGCCCTCGGACTGGGCCCGGGCGGCCCGCTGGTGCGAGGCCGCGGCGACCTCGTCCTGCTCGGCGCGGGCGATGTTCCGCTCGCCGTTGCCGGACTCGGTCAGCTCGCCCATGGCCTCGTGGCTCAGGGAGTCGGTGAGGCCGTCCCACGCGACGGCGTCGAGCATGGTGGCCGGGCCGTACTTGAAGCCCTTGCGCGCGCCGGGCAGCAGGTGCGGGGCGTTGGTCATGGACTCCTGACCGCCGGCCACCACCACGTCCACCTCGCCGAGGCGGATGAGACGGGCGGCGTCGATCACGGCGGTGAGGCCGGACAGGCACACCTTGTTGATCGTCATGGCCGGGACGTTCAACGGGATGCCCGCGGCGAGCGCGGACTGGCGGGCCGGGTTCTGGCCCGCGCCGGCCTGCACGACCTGGCCCATGTAGACCATGTCCACGTCCTCGGGGGCCACGCCGGCGCGCTCGAGCGCGTGCGTGATCGCGTGGGCGCCCAGGTCCACGGCGCGCAGGTCGGCCTGCTGCGAGAGCAGCCGGGTGAAGGGCGTGCGGGCACCGCCCACGATCACGGCATCGGTGGGCTGAGGCTGGGGCAGCTCGGCGGTCATGCGGTCCTCCTGGGACGTTCAACTCGGTTCATCACGATTCACTCAAATGCAGTCTATGACCCCGGTCACAGGCGCGCCAGGGAGCGACGCGTCTGTGACGGCGCGCCGCGGCACAGGGACCACGACGGCCCGCACCCGCAGCGCGCGGGTGCGGGCCGTCGTCGGGACGTCCGGGGATCGGGCCGGAGCCTCAGAGGCCCTGGCCGGTGGGCGAGACGAGGATCTTCACGGCCGTCTCGTTGTGGTGGATGAGGGTCTCGAAGCCCTGGTCGACCAGGTCGTCGAGGCCGATCTTGCCGGTGATGAACGGCGCGAGGTCCACGGCGCCGTCCTCGACCATGCGGATGGTGTCCGCGTGGTCGTTCGCGTACGCGATGGTGCCGCGCAGGTCGATCTCCTTCATCACCAGCTTGTGCAGGGCCACGGCGGGCTCGTGGCCCCAGATGGACTCGTTGACGATCACCCCGCCGGGACGCACCGCGTCCAGCAGCATGTCCAGCACCACGTCCACCGAGGTGCACTCGAAGCCCACGTCCGCGCCCTGGCCGTCGTGCAGCTCGCGGATCTTCGCGGGCACGTCCACCTCGCGGGGGTCGAATGCCTCGTCTACCACGCCGGCCTCGAGCACCTTCTGGCGGCGCAGCTCCGAGAGCTCGGAGACGTACACCGTCAGGCCCTTGCCCTTGAGCACGGCCGCCGTGAGCGCGCCGATGGGGCCGGCGCCACCGATCACTGCCACGCCCGACGTCGGAGAGCCGGCCCGCACCCACGCGTGGTGGGCCACGGAGAGCGGCTCGATGAGCGCGGCCTGGTCGAGAGGCACGGAGTCGGCCACCGGGTGGACCCAGCGGCGCTGCACCGCGATCTGCTCGGCCAGTCCGCCGCCGTCGCCGCCCAGGCCGATGAAGTTCATGTCCGGCGCGAGGTTGTAGTCCGGTCGGTCCCGGTCCTCCTCGCGCACGATGTACGGCTCCACGACGACCTTCTGGCCGACCTCGAGGTCCGTGACGCCCTCGCCCAGGGCGGCGACGGTGCCGGACATCTCGTGGCCGAGCGTGACGGGGGCGGCGTCGCCGGAGATCGGGTGCGGGTGCCCGGCCGGCGGGATGAAGATCGGGCCCTCGAGGTACTCGTGCAGGTCCGTGCCGCAGATGCCGCACCACGCGACGTCCACGAGGACCTGCCCCGGACCGGCCGTGGGCGAGTCGATCTCCTCGATGCGGATGTCCTTCTTGCCGTGCCAACGGGCGGCGCGCATGGTCATGCTGTTTGACCTCCTGGGTGGGAATGGAGTCGGCTGCCGGACCGGCGCGCGGGGGCGCCTGCCCGGTGCTTCGAGCATCCCACCGGGCCGGTCTCCCGGGCCAGGCCCGAGGCCCCTGCGGGGGCTTGAACGACGACGCCGGCCCGCGCCTCGCTGCGGAGGTGCGGGCCGGCGTCGTGGTGGCCCGGGCGGCGGGGCCGCGCCGCGGGACTCAGTCCTCCTGGGCGGCCTTGACCTGCTCGGCGCGCCAGCGGATCCCGGCGTCCACGAAATCGTCGATGTGGCCGTCGAACACGGAGGAGGGGTTGCCCTCCTCGTGGCCCGTGCGCAGGTCCTTGACCATCTGGTACGGGTTCAGCACGTAGGAGCGCATCTGGTCGCCCCAGGACGCCTTGACGTCGCCGGCCATCTCCTTCTTCTTCGCGTCCTCCTCGGCCTTGCGCAGCAGCAGCAGGCGAGACTGGAGCACGCGCAGGGCGGCGGCACGGTTCTGGATCTGCGACTTCTCGTTCTGCATGGACACGACGATGCCGGTGGGCAGGTGCGTCATGCGGACGGCGGAGTCCGTGGTGTTCACGGACTGGCCGCCGGGGCCCGAGGAGCGGAACACGTCCACCTTGATCTCGGACTCGGGGATCTCGATGGAGTCGTCCGACTCGATCAGCGGCACCACCTCGACCGCCGCGAAGGACGTCTGGCGGCGGCCCTGGTTGTCGAAGGGGCTGATGCGCACGAGGCGGTGCGTGCCGGCCTCCACGGAGAGGGTGCCGAACGCGAAGGGCGCGTTGACCTCGAAGGTGACGGACTTCAGGCCGGCCTCCTCCGCGTAGGAGGTGTCCATGACCTTGGTGGACCAGCCGCGCTGCTCGGCCCAGCGCAGGTACATGCGCATGAGGGTCTCGGCGAAGTCGGCCGCGTCCACGCCGCCGGCGCCCGCGCGGATGGTCACGACGGCGTCGCGCTGGTCGTACTCGCCGCTGAGCAGCGTGACGACCTCGAGCTCCTCCAGGGCCTTGCGGATGGAGGTCAGCTCCTGGTTGGCGTCGTCCAGGAGGGAGGGCTCGTCCTCCTCCGCGGCGAGCTCGACCATGGTCTCCAGATCCTCGATGCGGCCCTCCAGGGAGGTGATGCGCTTGAGGTCCGTCTGACGGTGGGAGAGCTTGGAGGTGACCTTCTGGGCCTCCTCCGGGTCGTCCCAGAGGTCCGGTGCGGAGGCCTGCTGCTCCAGTTCGGCGATGTCCGCCTTGATGCGGTCGAGGTCCGAGACCTGCTCGATGGAGGCCAGGGTGTGGCGCAGGGAGTCGATCTCCGCGGAGAAGTCAGTGTCAGCCATGATTCGGCCAGCCTACCGCGTGGGGTGGACGCCGGTCGTGTGCCAGCGGCGGATCGCCGCCGCGACGGCCTCGGGCTCCGTGACGTGCGGCCAGTGGCCCGGGCCGACGTCGACGACGGTGGCGTGCTGAGTGACCGCGTCCAGGTCCCGTTGGTGGACGTTCCGGGTGCTGCGCACGTACAGCGTCGGGACGGTGAGGGAGGACCACAGGGCACGGGTGTCCGCGGCGAGGACGGCGGCCCAGAGCTCGCGCATCGGATGGTCCGGCGTGGCGTCCAGGTCGGCCAGGATCCGCTCGTGCCACGGCTCCGGGACGAGGAGGTCGCATGCGAGCGAGGCGCGGAGCACGCTCCGCCAGTCGGGGCGGGCGGCGAGGCGGGCCTTGTCTGCCCGGGCGGCCAGGGCGGTGTCCGTCACCGGGACGTTCGAGTCGATGACCACGAGGGCGCGGGGTCGCACCAGCCCGTCGGCGACGGCGCGCAGCGCGATGACCCCGCCCGTGCTGTGGCCGATCAGCAGCCCCGGCACGGGGCCGGCCTGTGCTGTCCAGGTGCGGGCGGCGTCGAGGACGGGGTCCGCATCGGTCGCCGGCCGTGCGGCCCGGGGGCGGTCCTGACCGCCGGCGTCCATGCCCGGGTGGCCGGGCAGGGCGGGCGAGGCGGCGAGGCCGGCCGCGGCGCCGAGGGCGTCGGCAAGGGGCTGGAAGTGGGCGGGTCGGCCACCGATGCCGTGGAGGAAGCGGATCACCGGGCCAGGCTAGTGCGACTGCTGCCCGTCGCCTCGAGAGGGACCGACAGGGGCAGTGTCCCCGCGAACGGGCCGGTCATGGCGAACAGATCGGCCCGGGCGTTGAGGGTGACGACGACGGTGCTGCCGTCCTCGGCCACGCGGGCGTTCATCCCGCCGAGCCCGGGGACGGCCTCGCGGGCGCCGACGGCTGCGAGGTGCGCGCTGGCGGAGGCGGCGACGTCGTCGTCGGAGAGCACGACGCCCGGGTCCTCCCCCAGCCGGAAGCCGAGCTCCTCTGCCCCGGCGATGGCGGCCGAGTCCGCGAGCGACTGCAGGCGACGGTGCTGCAACTGCACGGTGGTGACCGCGAGCATGACCAGCATGAGGGCCACGAGCACGGCGCACAGGCCGACGGTGAGGACGGTGGTCTGCCCGTCGTCGTGACCCAGGCGAGCGGTGAGGCGGCGGCGCATCAGAACCTCGGCACCGTCTGCCGGGCGTCGGAACCCACCGTCACGGGGGTCAGCGACCACGCTGCCGGCGTGAGGGGGACGGTCACCGCCACGTCCACCCGCACGGCGACGACCTCGCCCGGTTCGAGCGTGCCACAGCCACCCTGGTCGCAGCCGACGGTCAGGTCGTACTGGCCGGCGCCCACGCCGTAGTCGGCGAGCGTGAGCTCGACGGTGGCATGGGCAGCGCCTGCGCTGGGGTGATCGGCGTCGGCGACCACGGCCTTGACGGCCTGGTCCGCGGCGGCGACCGAGGCGAACGCCGCGGCCTGGACCTGGGAGACGTAGATCATCAGGTACACCACGGGGATCAGCAGGACGAGGGTGAGGCCCAGGAATTCGACCGTGGCCGCTCCCCGCTCGTCGCGGACGTCATTGACGGAACGCATGACCGCTCACCTCCACGGGGATCGGGCCCGGCAGGAACCCCAGGCCGGGCAGCGAGCTCGAGACCGTGACGCGCAGGACCGGGACCCCGTCCTGGCTGGTGAGCTCCGCGGCGACGTCGGCCCCGGACTGGCCGGGCACGCCGGAGGAGAGCAGCTCTCGAGCCCGCTGGACACCGTCCTCGGGACTCCGGTCCGCGAGCGCCCCGTACCGGGCGCCGGCGGACGCGGCGTCGATCATCACGTTGCGCGTGTGGATCACGACGCCGGCCTGGAGCAGCGCCGCGAAGAGCAGGACGACCAGGGTCATCACCATGGTGGACTCGGCCACCGCGGCGCCCCGGTCGTCCCGCCAGCGGACGCCCATGTGGACGCCACGGGGCACCGGCACGGCGTGGACAGCACCCCGGGGCATGCTCAGCCGCCCTGGGACACCTGGGAGATGGCCTGGTTGAACAGTCCCTGGAGCGCCGGCAGGGCGAGGGCCAGCAGGCCGGCCACGAGCACGGCGGACATGAGGGTGATCATCACCCAGCCGGGGACGTCGCCGCGCTCGTCGCGGACGTCGTCGTGGATGAGGGCGCGCAGGGCGGCCAGGACGGTGATGGCGTGGTGGTGGAGCATGGTCCCCTCCTCGGGTGGCCGGCCGCCCGTGCGGCCGGAGTGGATGGTGATGGTGGGTGGATGGATGGACTATTCAGTTGTGGGTCTTCAGAACCCCAGGCGCATCAGGGAGATGCCGGGGAAGACGGCGAAGATCACCGTGAGCGGGAGGATGCCGAACACGAGGGGGACCATCATCTGGATCTCCTTCCGGCCGGCGGCCTCCATGAGCTCGCGGCGACCCATCTCACGCACGTCCTGGGCCTGCGCGCGCAGGACGTCGGCGAGGGGCGTGCCGCGGTCGAGCGCGATGAGCACGCCGCCGATGAACCGTTCGACGGGGGCCAGCTGCACGCGCCGTCCCATGGCCTTGAGCGCCGCGGACAGCGACGCCCCGGCACGCATGTCGGCGAGCGTGGTGCGGAACTCGCCGGCCAGCTCCCCGCGCGCCGTCCCCGCGATGCGTTCGAGCGCTCCGGCGGCGCTCTCCCCCGCGCCCACCGAGAGCGCGAACAGCTCGGCCACGGACGGGAACTCGGAGAGGATGGCCTCGCGCCGCCGTCGCACCCGCAGGGAGAGCAGCTGCTCCCGGAGCAGGAACCCGGCCATGCCGCCGGCGATCACGAGGGCGACCCCCGTGATCACCGGCACGCGGCCCGTGACGGTGAGGCTGAGCGCGAGGACGGCCGCCACAGCGGCCCCCGCGGCCGCGCTCAGGACCTGCTGGGCACGGAAGTCCGTCGACGTGACCGCCAGCCCCGCGGCGGCCAGTTTGCGGTCGAGCGCCGCCCCGCCCGGGGAGATGCGCTGGACCCAGCCGACTCCGGACTGCACCACGGGATCGAGGATGCGTCCCCACGCTCCCCAGGGCGAGGCGCCCGCACGTTCCTCCTCGAGGAGGCGGGAGGCCGGGATGTGGTGGCGCAGCTGCGGTTCGACCCGTTGCTCGAGGCTGGGGCGCCAGCCCACCGGCTGGGTGACCAGGATGAGGAGCAGTCCCGCCCCGAGGGTGAGGCCCAGGAGCGCAGCCCAGATCAGCGCGGACGTCATGCGAACACCCGCTTCTCCCGGGGCAGCGCGCCGATGCGGAGCATGACGCGGTAGCAGACGACGGAGGCCACCATGCCGGCGAGGAGCACGGCCCCGCCGGCGGCGGACCGATAGGCCGCGACCGCGGCGGGCTGGGTCCCCAGCAGCAGGAGCACGAGCCACGGGGCGCACACCGCCAACCGGGCCGCGTTCACGGTCCACGACTGCCGGGCCTCGAGCTCGGCGCGGATGCGGGCGTCCTGCCGGAGGAACTCGGAGAGGGTCTGCAGCAGACGGCCGATGTCGGCGCCCCCGACCTCGCGGGTCAGGCGCAGCGAGACCACCAGGCGGTCCGCGACGGGGTCGGCCATCCGGGCCTTGAGCCGGTCCAGTGCGTCCACGAAGCGGGCTCCGGCCCGGTAGTCCCGGGCGAACTGCTGGAACGGCTCGCGCAGCCCCTCCGGCCCGGTCTCCCCGAGCTGGATGAGCGCCTCCGGGAGAGTCAGGCCCGCGCGGATGGCCGACCGGGCGTGGTCGATCGCGTCCGGCCACAGCTCGCGCAGTGCCGTGGAGCGCCGGCGGGCCTGCCAGGACAACAGCAGCCAGGGCACGGCCGCGCCGAAGACGGCGAAGCACGCGGCGATGGTCCACGTACTGGTCAGCGACAGGACGAGCAGCCCGACCACGAGACCGCCGACGGCCATGGCGGACACGACGCCGGCCGGGCTGAGACGCTGGATGCCGGACTGGGCGATCAGCACACGCAGGCGGGAGTCGGTGCGGGCGGCCCCGGGTTTCTCCGTGGGAGGGGACCAGAGGGACCACCACAGCAGGAACAGGCCGCAGCCGAGCGCGAGCCCCAGCAGCGCGGCCATCAGCGCAGCCCCACCAGCTCGTGGACGTCCACGCCGCGACGGGCGAGCGCCTCGAACTCCAGGTTCGCACCCTCGTTGAGACGCAGGTCGCCCTCGGCGTCGCGCTGGAAGAGCGCCGACGTCTCGATGACCCCGCCCTCCACCCGTGAGCCGACGGTGAGGATCTCCCGCACCCGCCGGCGGCCCTGACGGTCGCGCTCGCAGTGCACGACGACGTCGATGCACGTGGCGACCGTCGGAACGACGAAGTCCCGGGAGATGTTCTCCCCGGCCAGCAGCGGCAGCGTGCAGAGCTTCGTGAGCGCGTCCGCGGCCGAGTTCGCGTGGATCGTGCACATGCCGGCCAGGCCGGAGTTCAGCGCCACGAGCATGTCCAGTGCCTCGGCCTCGCGCACCTCGCCGACGATCAGGCGGTCCGGGCGCATCCGCAGCGCCTCCTTGACGAGGCGGCGCAGCGGGATCTCGCCGTGGCCCTCCAGGTTCGGCTGGCGGCACTGTAGCCCGACGACGTCGCGCACCGGGATCTGCAGCTCGAAGATCTCCTCCACGGTGATCACGCGCTCCCGCGGGCCGATGGCCGAGGCCAGGCAGTTGAGCAGGGTGGTCTTGCCCGCCTGGGTGGCCCCGCTGACGAGGATGTTCATGCCCACGTCCACGGCCGCGTCCAGGAAGCGGGCCGCCGTCGGAGTGAGGGAACCGCCCCGGACGAGGTCGTCCAGCCGGCGCGCCCGGGCGATGAACTTCCGGATGTTCACGGCCCAGTGCCGCCGCGTGATGTCGGGGATGGCCACGTGCAGGCGCGAACCGTCTGGCAGGGCCGCGTCGACGAACGGCATCGACAGGTCCAGCCGCCGGCCCGAGGACTTCAGCATGACCTCGACGAGGTCCTGGACCTCCTCCTCGGTCAGGACGATGCCCGTCAGCTCGGAGCGGCCGGACCGCGCGCAGTAGACGGCGTCCGGCGCGTTCAGCCAGATCTCCTCCACGGAGGGATCGTCCATGAGCCGCTGGAGCGGCCCGAGGCCCGCGATGCGGTCGAACAGGTCCTGCCGCGCCGCCACGGGATCCTCCAGGTCCGGCAGCGAGCTGACCATCGCGCGGGACTCGTAGTCCGCGGCCGCTTCCTGGATGAGCGTCAGGACCCGGGCGTGCTCACGCTGCGGGTCGATGCCCTGCCGCCGGACGATCTCCCGGATCTCGTCCTCGAGAATGCGCACCGCATCCATGTGTCCCTCCTGTGCCCGATTCGGCGCCATCCCCAGCGCCGCACATGTCTCGATCAGGAAGATACCCCGTTCCGTCGATGCGTGTGGTCCAGGACACCATGACTGTGGACAACGTGGCGGCGGTCCCGTTCGACGGGGAGTTGTCCACAGGCCGCCCGAGCCGCCATCAGGCCGTGGCAGGGTCGTCCCCAGGCGGCCGGACGGGCCGGTCGCCGGTCTCAGGAGGGAGGGGCGGGGATGGCCTGGAGCGTGCGGATCCTGGGCGGGGCCGCTCCCGAGACATGGCGGGTGGAGCACTTCCCCGCCGACGCGGACGAGCAGGACCGGGCGGTGCGGGAACGTTTTCCCGCCCGGTCGCTGCACCGGTGCGCTGCCGGGCCGCGCAGCGTGACGTACGCGGAACGGGTCGGGAGTGCACCGGCCCGGGGGCCGGAGCTCGCGGTGGTCACCGAGCACGGACCCGACGCCGGCCGCCTCGTCCCTCTGGGGGAGGGCGGGTTGAGCGTGGGACGCGGCGGGGCGCGGCTGTTGCTGGACGACCCCTCTGCCCCGTCGCGGCCGATGCGTCTGCGGCTCGCGCCCACCGGGCTGCACGTCCACGACGGTCCTCGGGACACCGGACGCCTGTGGGACGGCCGCAGCCCGCTCCCTGTGGGCCGGACCGCCCTGGGCCTGGTCCGCGGGCCCGGGTCCGCCCTGCCGCGGCCGATCACGCCGGAGCCGCCCGCCGTCGACCTCGGATCCCCACCGGCCCGGCAGTCCGTCGTGATCCCGCTGGTGGCGGCCCTGGGCCCGCTGGTGCTCGGGGTCGCCCTGGTCCTGATGATGGGCAACCCGATGTTCCTGCTGTTCGGTGTGCTGTCCGTGACGGTGGCGCTGGTCATGCTGGCGATGCAGCGCCGTACCCGGCTGCGGCATGCGCGGCTGCTCGCCGCCCGCGCGGACGCGGTCGTCCGCCGGCGGGCTCGGGCGGCACTGAGCCCCGGTGGGGTGGCCCGCGCCGTCCGCTCCGGCGCGACGGACCGCTTCGGGCTGACGGCGGGGGCCGACGAGGCCGTGGCGGTCTCGTGGGGTTCCGGCGTCGGGGCGCTGTCCCTGTCGCGGGACGACCCGGACGAGGCATGGGTGGAGGCCGTCACGTCGCGGCGCACCGTGATGACGACGTCACCGCCGGAGTCGCGCGTCGTCGTGGTCGGGCCGCCGCGCGATGTGGCCGGGGCCTGCCGGTGGGCGGTGTTCCAGCTCCTGCGGCACGCGGTGGCCGCCGATGGCGCGTTCGTGGTGGAGGCCGGTGGAGTCCGCCGCACCTGGTGGTCGGGCGGGTCCGGCCCGCGGCTGCTGGTGTCGGCTCCTGAGGACGCGGCACTGGATCCGGCGTGGCGAGCGTGGCGGGCCGCCATCGGCGACGACGCGGGGACGACGCCCACGGCCCGGACGGATCTACCCTGGACGCGGTACGACTTCACCGGGCCGTCGCCTGCGCCGGGGGACGCCGTCGTCGACCTGCGCGGGCGCACCGTCGTGGTCCCGGCGGAACAACAGCGCTTCGAGGACGTGACCGCCGACGGCCTCGCCGACGGCACCCTGGTCGCCTGGCTGACCGAGCTGGCCGACGACGTCGTGGACCTCGGCATGCTGCCCACCGACGACGGGGACGGCACGCTCACACCCCCGGGGCAGGTGGGCGCCCGCGATGCCGTCGACAGGCTCACCGTGACCCTCGCCCGTAGCGGCGACGAGACGGGCGTCGTCGAGATGGACCTGGCCGCCGACGGTCCGCACCTGCTCATCGCGGGCACCACGGGATCCGGGAAGTCGGATCTCCTGCTGTCCCTCCTGCTGGGGGCTGCGGCGCACCACCCGCCGGCCGAGGTCGCGTTCCTGCTGCTGGACTTCAAGGGCGGCGCGTCGTTCGGTCCGCTGGGTGCGCTCCCCCACACGATGAGCCTGGAGACCAACCACGTGGGAACGGCCTCGTTGCGGGCGCTGAGCGCCATCCGGGCGGAGCTGCATCGCCGCGAGGCCCTCTTCGCGGAGGCCGGGGTCAGCGACTATCCCGGCTTCCGTCGCCGCCATCCGGACGCGGCGCTGCCTCGGCTCGTCGTGGCGATCGACGAACTGCGCGTGCTCGTGGACGACCACCCGGACGCGGCCGCCGTCCTGCAGCGTCTGGCCGCCACGGGCCGTTCCCTCGGCTTCCACCTCATCCTGGCCACGCAGCGGGCCACGGGCGCGGTGGGCTCGGACCTGCGCTCGAACCTGGGCAGCACGATCGCCCTGCGCACCGCGACGGAGCAGGAGTCGTGGGACCTGGTGGGCACGGCCGCCGCGGCCCGGCTCGACCCGCGTCGCCCCGGCTCCGCGATCCTCTCGACGGCGGGGCGCCCGCCGGTCCCCTTCCGCGCGTCCCAGTGGACGGTCGACGGCGGCACGCCCGTGTGGCGACCGCTGGGCGAGGCCGCGGCCGCCCCGGCCGTCGCCCCCTGGGAGGCCGTCGTCTCGGTCCTGGTGGAGAAGTACGCGGCGGGTGACTGGCCGACACCTCCGCCCGTGGTCACCCCCGCCCTGCCGGAGCGCTGGGTGCCGGACCGCGCTCGCCGGGCGGAGGCCACGGCCCTGGCCCTGCTCGACGACGCGGCCCACGGCCGGCACCGTCCCTGGCGGTGGCCGACCGGCGCGGAGGGACGCACCGCATGGATCGTCGAGGCCGCGGGCGGTCGCGCGGAGACGCTGGCCGCCGTCGTCGAGGTGGCGATGCGCAGCGGCCGGCCGGTGGCCGTGCTGGACGGCACCGGGGAGGCCGCGGCGGCCGCACGGTCCGGGTGGCCGGTGCTGACCCCGGACTCCGAGGGTGCCGGGGAGGCCGTCCTGGCCCGCCTGCGCGAGCTCGCGGCCGCCGGCGGCACGGCAGTGATCACGGGCTGGAACGCGTGGTCCGGCCTGCGCGTCGGGGACACCTACCGCACGGTCGAGGAGGACGTGCACGACTGGCTCGGCCGTCCGGCGGCCGCCGGGCTGCGGTTGGCGGTGTTCGGCGGCCGCGAGCTGGCGACGGGCCGGCTGCTGCTGCACCTGCCCCATCGATTCTTCGTGCCGGCCGGGACGAACGCCGAGCACCGGCTCGTCTGGCCCCGGCTGACCGAGGTCGAGCCCCTGCCGGGGCGGGCCGTGCACATCAGTCCCGCCGTCCCCGAACCCGGCATGCCCTGCCAGCTCGCGTCTCCCGCCCCGGCGTGACCGCACTGACGGCGATGCCGCGTGGACGTCACGGGCGAGCGCACCGGGAGCAGCCAGACATGGCGCCCCTTCGTCGCCGTACGTCCGAAGCGGCCGCGGCATCGTCCGGCGATGACGTCCTGGAGGTCGCAGGACGGATGGGGCGAGGAGGCCGCTGCCCGCTCGTACCTCGAGCGGCCCCGTGACCGATCGCACGAGTGGCTCGGCACTCATGCAGAAGATTCCTCGCCGCTCGCCCGCGCAGTCTCCGCCCGCGCGACGTGAAGACTGAGACGGTGCTGTCCTGGGGTCACAGCGACGAGAACCCAGGGCACCGGTCAGGGAAGCACTGCGCTTGCCCTCCACGCAATGAGCGCTAACTCGCCCGCGGCTGAAGACGGAGCCACCTCACTTCTTCGCCCCCGCTCACCCACCCGCACTCTGGGGAAGCCGCCCACCGCGGTCTACGCTCTGACCCATGGCGCAGATCATCCTCTTCCACCACGCCCTCGGTCTCACGGACGGCGTGCGCGCGCTCGCCGACCAGATCGCCAGCGGCGGTCACACGGTCCACACCCCGGACCTCTACGACGGCCGCACCTTCGCCACCGTGGACGAGGGTGTCGCCCACGCCCAGCACATCGGCTTCGAGGAGATCGGCCGGCGCGGGATGCGGGCGTGTGCCGAGCACCAGGAGGCCTCCGTCGTCGCGGGCATCAGCATGGGCGTGATGCCCGCCTGGCGTGCCGCCCAGGTGGTCCCCGGCTTCCGCGCGTGCATCGCCATGGCCGGCGCCGAGGCCCTCGACGCCTACGCCCCGCTCTGGCAGCCCCACACCGCCCTGCAGATCCACCTCGGCGCCCGCGACCCCTGGGCCCTCGAGGGCGACCTCGAGACCGCCCGCTCCTACGCGGCCACCGCCGAGCACCCGGACCGCCCCGCCGACCTCTTCGAGTACGACACGGACCGGCACCTGTTCATGGACTCCTCCACCGCGGACTTCGACGCGGACCTCACCGCCGTGCTGGTCCGCCGCATCCACGAGCTCCTGGCCTGAGGCGCCGAGCGGGTCCGGCTCAGGCGGGGCGCCGCCCGCGCGCCACCGTCGCCAGGGCGGCCAGCAGCACGAGCACGAAGCCCGCGGCCGCCGCGAACACGTAGCCGGCGGACGGGGCGACGCCGTCGATGAACACGCCGGCCAGCGGGGCGCCCATCGCGGCGCCCGCGGTCATGGCCGAGCCGTAGAAGCCCATCGCCTCGCCCCGCCGCTCCTCCACTACGAGGTGCGAGAGCCGGGACGAGGCCGAGGCCAGGGTCGGCGCCGTCAGCAGACCCGAGGGGATCGAGGCCAGGGCGAGCGCCCACACCCCGTCCACGAGCGCGAGCGGCACCGTCGCCACGGCGAACAGCGCCATCAGCAGGTACGGGTGCACCTGGCGGCCCCAGGCCCCATAGAAGAGCCCGCCCACGGCGGAGGCGCCGCACCAGAACGCGTACACCAGACCCACCGACGCCGCGGCGCCCTGCGACTCCAGCTCGGCCACCATCGAGACCTCGGTGCCGACCATGACGATCCCGGCCGCCATCGACACCACGAGCACGCCGAGCACCTCCGACCCAACCCAGGAGAAGTGGCTCCGCCGCCACTGCCGCAGCCGCTCGGCCCGGGCCCTGCGCGGCGCCGTCGTCGGCCCGGAGCCGTCCGCGGCGATGACGGGCAGCGACCCGGTGACGAGGGGGATGGCCTCCGTAATGGCCGGCAGCGCGCCGGTGGCCAGGCTGGGGGCGGCCATCTCCACGTGCATGGGCGCGGCGGTCACCGCCTGGGCGATCGCCTCCTGACGGTCCTGCTCCTCGGTGTAGGGATCCTCGGTCGCCGGTCCGACGACGGCCAGCTGACTCGACCGTGTCGGCGGGTTGAACCACATCAGCAGGATGCCGCCCAGCGCGCTGGAGAGGCCGACGATGGTCAGGCCGAGGGCACTCGACCACGTGGCCGCGACGACGGCGCCCAGCGCCGGGCCCATCATGAAGATCGTCTCCGTGACGATGGAGTCCAGGGCAAACGCCGTCTGCCGGTCCTTGCCGTGGGTGAGCACGCCGAGTCCCTGCCGGACGACGGAGAAGATCGGCAGTGAGAACACGCCGCCCAGGAACACGGCCAGGAGCATCGGCCAGAACGGCAGCCACGGGACGATCGGCCAGATCACCGCCTCCGCGATCACGGAAGGCAGCAGTGCACGGCGCAGCCCCTTCGCGTCCACCACGCGGCCCCGCCACGGCGAGCCCACCGCGATGCCCAGCGTCATCGCCGCCCCGGCCAGGCCGGCCTGGCCGTAGCCCAGGCCCAGCGTGAGAGCCACGTGGAGGGTGAGTATCACCCCGGCCGCGGTGTGCGGGAAGCGGGCGATGAACCCCACCGCCAGCAGATGGCGGATCCGAGGGTCCTGCAACAGCCGTCCGTACGCTCCGAAGTCCACCGTCGAATCCTACGGGAGGGGTCAAGGCACGCCCCGGAGGCGCCGTCGAGACGGCCGCGCGCTCGGCGGACTCAGCTGCTGCTGCGCCGGTCCTTGGCCCGGATCAGGTCGAGTGCGATGGCCGTGCCGAGCACGGCGCAGCGCACCACGGGCGGCATGCCGGGGTCCAGGCGCATCTCGTACCGCGAGCGCCCGGCCAGGGCGTTCATGACCCCTCCGAACCGCGCGGTCACCCGGGCGATCGGCTGCTGCCCCACGGTCATGTCGTAGTCGTGGTCCCACAGGTCGCCGGTCACCGCGAAGCACGTGCCGTCCACGACCTCGACGTTCACGGACGTCCGCAGGAACGCGAACTGGCGGACGAGGTGGGCCAGGGGCAGCCCGTCGGCGTCCAGGATCGCGAAGCGGTCGCGGCCGAACGTGGCCGGGTCGGCGAGGCGGAAGAGCACGCGGCCGTCGTCACCGTCGACCACGTCGAAGCTGCGGTTCCCCATCAGCATTCGGCCCAGTCCTCCGCCCGTAGTGACCACCGAGACGACGGTGCGCCCGTCCGGGTCCGTCACTCGGATGTCGTTGGACAGGAAGCTCGTCACCTGCTGCAGGATGAGGACGTCCGTGTGGGCGAGGCGACCGGCGTCGAAGGCGGGGCTCATGGGACCAGTCTGCCGTGTCGGGCCCTGCGGAATATTCAGGACGGGGCGGCTCGTTGTGCGGTATAGTTCATTTTTGAAGAACACGGCGACGGCGCGGCCGGCACCGTGAGACCCGCCCCCGGGCACACTGAGGAGCACACCATGCAGTTCGGCGTCTTCACGATCGGCGACATCACCGCCGATCCGACGAACGGGACCGCCCCCACCGAGCATCAGCGGATCAAGGACACCGTCAAGATCGCCCGCCACGCCGAGCAGGCGGGCTTCGAGGTGTTCGCGACCGGCCAGCACCACAACCCGCCCTTCGTGGCCCCGGGCAACCCGCCCACGCTGCTGGCCTACCTGGCCGCGCAGACCGAGACCCTCCAGCTCTCCACGGCGACGACCCTGATCACCACCATGGACCCGGTGCGTCTGGCCGAGGACTACGCGTACCTGCAGCACCTCGCCGACGGTCGCGTGGACCTGACGATGGGCCGCGGCAACACCGGCCCCGTGTACCCGTGGTTCGGCAAGGACATCCGCCAGGGCATCCAGCTCGCCGTGGAGAACTACAACCTCCTCTACCGCCTGTGGCATGAGGAGACCGTGGACTGGAGCGGCACGCACCGCACCCCGCTGCAGGACTTCACCCTCACCCCGCAGCCCCTGGACGGCGTCGCCCCCTTCGTGTGGCACGGCTCCATCCGCTCCCCCGAGATCGCCGAGCAGGCCGCCTACTACGGCGACGGCTACTTCCACAACAACATCTTCTGGAACAAGGAGCACGTCATCCAGATGGTGCGCCTGTACCGCCAGCGCTACGAGTACTACGGCCACGGCAAGGCCCATCAGGCGTACGTGGCCCTGGGCGGCCAGGCCTACATGGCGAAGAAGTCGCAGGACGCCGTGGCGGAGTTCCGCCCCTACTTCGACAACGCGCCGGTCTACGGCCACGGCCCGTCCCTCGAGGACTTCTCGAGGATGACGCCCCTGACGGTCGGCTCGCCGCAGCAGGTCATCGAGCGCACGCTCACGTTCCGCGACTGGGTGGGCGACTACCAGCGTCAGATGTTCCTCATCGACCACGCCGGCCTGCCCACGGACACCGTCCTGCGGCAGATCGACCTCTTCGGCGAGGAGGTCCTGCCCGTGCTGCGCAAGGAGTTCGACGCTCTGAAGCCGGACGACGTCCCGGCGGCCCCGACCCACGAGTTCCTCGTGGCGCGCGCCCGCCGCGGCGAGGCTCCCGTGCCCGGCGGCAAGGAGGGATCGCCGGCCCAGCTCGACCGCGCTGCGGCCGCCGAGCAGCGCGCCGCCGCCGATGCCGCGAAGGGCGGTGCCGCGAAGTGACCACCCCCGGCGCCTTCGATGCCTCCGACCCGTTCACGCCGCAGGCCCGGCACCTCGCCGTGGTCTCCGGCGGGTCCGGGGACCCGTCCCAGACCCGCATGCTCGCCGAACGCATGGCGGAGTCCGCCTCGGCGGCGCTCTCCGAGCACGGCGTGGTCCCGCAGATCCACCTGATCACGCTGCGGGAGCTCGCCGTGGACATCGCGCAGGCCCTGGTGACCTTCGCATTCTCCCCGGCCCTGCGCGCCGCCCTGGACGAGGTCGCCCAGGCCGACGCCGTCATCGCGGTCTCGCCCACGTACAAGGCCTCCTACTCGGGCCTGTTCAAGTCCTTCTGGGACCTCGCGGAGCCCACGTCCGTCGTCGGGGTGCCCGTGCTCCTCGGCGCCACCGGCGGCACCGCCCGCCACTCGCTCATGATCGACACCGCCATGCGGCCGCTGTTCGCCTACCTCAAGGCCCGCATCGTGCCGACCGCGGTCTTCGCGGCCTCGGACGACTGGGGCGAGGCGGCCGGCGTGCAGGCCTCGATGCGGACCGACCCGCTGCAGTCCCGCATCCGGGCCGCCGGACGCGACCTGGCCGAGATCACCCTGAGCCGCCCCCCGCGGGCACGCGCCGCCGCGCCCGCGGACCTCGACCTGGAGGTGACCCCCTTTGAGCAGCTCCTCAACCCCGGCCCCTGAGCCCGCCGCGCAGGACGCGGCGCCGGCGGAGCCCGACGGCGGCTGGTTCGGCTCCGCATCGGAGGCGCACCGCCCGGTGGACCCGCCCAAGCGCGCCTGGCGCGCCTACTTCGAGGCCACCCAGATGCTCACGGAGGTGGTGGAGCGCCGCCTGAAGCAGGACTGCGGCATGTCGCTGGCCGACTACAACCTGCTGCTGCTCCTCTACGAGTCCCCCGAGGGCCGGCTCCGGCTGGGAGAGCTGGCGTCCCGGATGGTCTTCTCCCCGTCGCGCATCACCTACCAGGTGAAGACGCTCGTGGCCCGCGGCCTGATCGACCGCCGCCCGGTGGCCTGTGACCGGCGGGGCTTCGAGGCCGTCCTCACCGACGAGGGCCGGTCCGCCTTCCGGCGCGCCGCGATCGAGCACGCCCGGCAGGTGGACGAGCTCTTCCTCGGCGACCTGGCGCCGGGCGAGGCGGAGTCCCTCACCCGGATCTTCTCCCGCCTGGGGCGGCGGCTCGAGGGGCTGTGCTGACCGCGTCCCCACCTGGCCGGGGCCGCCCCGGGACGTGACGAGGCCCGGTGATCCGTGCGGGATCACCGGGCCTCGTCGTGTCGTTCGGGGCGGAATCGATCAGCCGACCAGCTGACCGCCCAGGGTCACGGTGGCGTCCGTGGCGGCGCCGGCGGCGTCGACCACGGTGACCACCACGGAGCCGCCCGCGGGCACCTCGGCCGGCACGGGCAGCCAGGCGCGGTACTCGCCGGTGAGGTCCAGGCCGTCCTGGCCGAGGACCGTGCCGTCGGCGTCGTAGGCCGTGACGGTGACGGAGGCGAAGCCGCCCTGATCCGTCTGCGCGACCACCTGGGTGCCGTAGGCGACACCCTCGGCGGGCGCGGCCACGACGTCGGTCACGCCCGGCGCAGCGGCCTCGGCGACCGGGGCCTCAGCAGCGGGGGCCGCCTCGGCGGCCTCCTCCTCCGCGGCGGCCTCGGCGCGGGCCTTGAGCTCGGCCGCGATGGCCTCCTCCTCAGCCGGCGTGAACTCGGTCAGCTCGGACTCGTCCACGGCGGGCTCGCCGCCGGTGGGCAGGTCCTCGTCGGCCACGGGGCCCGCGACGTCGGCGATCGCCGGGGCGGTCTCGGCGGCCGGAGCGGTCTCCGCGGCCGCGGCGGTCTCGGCGGCGGGCGCCGCGGAGGCGTCCAGCGCGTCGAGGGACTCGACCGGGACCATGATCGAGGACATCGCCTGGGCGTCGCAGCCCACCACGTTGCCCTCGGCGTCGAAGGTCACCGGGGCGATGCCCGAGATGACCCCGACCACCCGCTGCTGGGCGTCATAGACGGCCCCGCCCGAGTCGCCGGCGTAGGTCGAGGCGGTGTCGAGGGCAACCTGATCCGCGTACGCGTCGTCGCAGACCGTGGCGGCCTCGAAGGTCTGCGTGTGGGACACGGTGTTCGGCGCGCCCAGCGGCACGGACGAGCCGTGGGTGTAGACGGTCTCGCCCACACCGATGGACGAGGCCGGCCGCGTGGACCAGTCGCCCACGACGTCGACGTCGTCGGCCAGGGCCACGCGGACCGCGTCCACGCCCGAATCGCCGGGCAGTGCCGAGACGGTGCCGATCGCGGTGCCGTCGACGTCGCGGACGGTCGAGCCGATCTGCCATTGGCCCGCACCACAGTGGGCCGCGGTGTAGGCGGTGGCGTCGTCGACGATGGTCAGACTGCACGCCCCGGCCGGCGCGGTGATCGCCGAGCCCTGGGTGAGCGTGGTCTGCGCGAGGGCGGGGCCGGCACCGGCCACCACCACCGCGCCCAGCGCCGCGGTGGCGACGCCGGTCAAGGTTCTGGTTCTCATGGGTACTCCTCGGAGGATGGGAGGCATGGGGCCGGCGCGCGGCGCACGGCCTCCAGGATGGGGTGGGGCCACCACGGGCCCTCCCCTCCCCCTCAACGGTACCGGACAGGCCGGGCGACCGATCAGGGTCGGCGGACCGTGATCTCCACGGAGTCGGCCCGCTCGGCCAGCAGCGGCAGGTCTGCCAGGAGGGTCTTGAGCGTGGCCGTCATCAGGCGCACCCCGGCCGCGTCGGCGTCCCGGGTGGGCATCGCGACGATCTGCAGCTCGGGCCCGGCCCCGCCTCCGTTCATCACCGCGCCGGAGCCCGTGTGCGTGGCCACCCCCGACCCGGGTGCGAGGCCCAGGTTGAGCAGGTTCGGGACCAGGTCGGCGACCTCGGCGATCTCGTCCGCGATCTCCTGGTCCCGATAGGCGGGGGTCCACTCCCTCTGCTGGGCGAGCGACCACACGGCCGGGCGTCGCACCACGTACGTGTGCTCGGCGCCGGCGTCGATGACGACGAGCTCACAGCCCTCGTCCACGGCGGACAGGCAGGCACGCGGCAGCCACACGGCCACGGGTCGGGCGACCGGGTTCCATGCCGTCAGCGCGGGCACGTTCGTGAACACCGGCAGCGCCTGCCGGCCGTCCGGCGCGCGCATGGTCACGAGGGCCACGTCCGCGGCCTTGTCCCCGTGCGCCGCGACGTCGTGCTCGTGACCGGTGTGGTCGGCGTGGTCGTGGACGTCGTCCTCGTCCACGGCAAGGGTGGGCACGACGGCGGCGAACACGCGGATGCGCGCGAGCACCTCCGTCACCTCCCGCTCACCGGCGGAGCCGTCCGTCAGGGCCGACATGACGGCGGTCCACTCGGCCGGGCTGGTGCCGTCGTCCTCGTCGAACACGTGCAACGGGTTCGCGGAGCCGTCCACGCCGGGGCCGGAGAGGTCACGGCCCTGCCACGGGACGCCCGCGGTGTCCGCGGTGTTCTCGCCCGCGGTCTTCTCCCGCATGCGGTCGAGTGCGGCCCGGATGTGCCCCGGCAGCTCCCGGGCCGCCGGATGCGGCACCGCGACCGTCTCGTCGATCGGACCGAGCCCGTCGTCGCGGGCCAGGCCGCCGTCGTCGTGCGAGCCCGTCACGGGGCGACCGGGCCGGGCTGCTCGGAGCGCGCCTGCTCCACCGTGGCGCCGCCGGCGACGGCCAGCGCCTGCTCCAGGCTGAAGCGGCCGGCGTACAGCGCCTTGCCCATGATCGCGCCCTCGACGCCCTGGCCGGTCATGGCCGCGAGCGCGGCAACGTCCTCGAGGGAGGAGATGCCGCCCGAGGCGACGACCGGCTTCGCGGTCTTCGCGCAGACCTGGGCGAGCAGCTCCGTGTTCGGCCCCTTGAGCGTGCCGTCCTTCGTGACGTCGGTGACCACGTAGCGGGCGCAGCCGGCATCCTCGAGGCGGGCGAGCACCTCCCAGAGGTCGCCGCCCTCCTTGGTCCAGCCGCGGGCGGCGAGCGTGGTGCCGCGCACGTCGAGGCCCACGGCCACCCGGTCGGCGAAGCGCTCGATGACGCGCGCGGTCCAGTCCGGGTCCTCGAGGGCGGCGGTGCCCAGGTTCACGCGCGCCGCACCCATCTCGAGGGCGTTCTCGAGCGAGGCGTCGTCGCGGATGCCGCCGGACAGCTCGATCTTCACGCCGATCTCCTCCACCACACGGCGCATGACCTCGCGGTTGTCACCGCGACCGAAGGCCGCGTCCAGGTCCACGAGGTGGATCCACTCCGCGCCGGCGCGCTGCCAGTCCAGGGCGGCGGTGACCGGGTCGCCGTACGAGGTGGCGCTGCCGGCCTCGCCCTGGACGAGGCGGACGGCCTGGCCGTCCTGGACGTCGACGGCGGGCAGCAGCTCGAGGGCGGGGGCGTTCGGGGTCATGGGGTTCCTCTCGGGTGGGGCGGCCGGCGCGGTCAGGCGCCGACGGTCAGGAAGGAGGCGGCGATGGCCATGCCGGCCAGCACGAGGACGATCACGATGGCCCACAGCGGCGCCTTCTGCGTGCGCATGGACCAGGCGGCGCCGAGCAGCAGCCCGCCGAGGGCGAGGTAGAGGACGGACCAGTAGGGCATCAGAGGGTCTCCAGCCAGTTGCGCAGCAGCTGCAGCCCGGCGTCCCCGGACTTCTCGGGGTGGAACTGCGTGGCCGACAGGGGGCCGTTCTCCACGGCGGCGATGAAGTCCGCGCCGTGGTGCGCCCAGGTGACCTGGGGCGGACGCATGGCGGAGATCGTCTGGTCGAACTCCCATTCGAGCACGCCGTAGGAGTGGACGAAGTAGAACCGCTCGTCCTCGATGCCCGCGAAGAGGGCGCTGCCCTCGGGCGGCCGGACGGTGTTCCAGCCCATGTGGGGCAGGACCTCGGCGGGCAGCTCGGCGACGACACCCGGCCACTCCCCCATGCCTGCGGTGCGCTCGCCGTGCTCGACGCCGGCGTCGAAGAGGATCTGGTGGCCCACGCAGATGCCGAGGACGGGTCGGCCCCCGGCCACGCGGCGGCCGATCCAGCGGGTGCCGCCGACCTCGGTCAGTGCCCGCATCACGGACGCGTACGCCCCGACGCCGGGCACGAGCAGCCCGTCGGCCTCCTGCACGGCCTGCGGATCGCGCGTGAGCTCGACCTCCGCGCCGGCCCGCTCCACGGCACGCAGCGCCGAGTGCACGTTGCCCGAGCCGTAGTCCAGGACGGCGACGCGCGGCCGCACGCCGGGGACGGTGGTGGGGCGGGCCATCAGAGGGCGCCCTTGGTGGAGGGCACGCCGGTCATGCGGGGGTCGTCCTCGACGGCGGCGCGCAGGGCGCGGGCGAAGGCCTTGAACTGCGCCTCGACGATGTGGTGCGGATCCCGGCCTCGCACGACGTCCATGTGGAGGCAGATCGCCGCGTGGTACGTGATCGACTCGAACACATGGCGGGTCATGGAACCGGTGAAGTGCCCGCCGATGAGGTGGTACTGCTGGCCCTCGGGCTCGCCCTCGTGCACGAGGTACGGCCGGCCGGAGACGTCGACGACGGCGCGCGCCAGCGCCTCGTCCAGCGGCACGGACGCCTCGCCGAAGCGGCGGATGCCGGACTTGTCCCCGAGCGCGGTCTTGAGCACCTCGCCCAGGGTGATGGCGACGTCCTCGACCGTGTGGTGCACGTCGATGTGCGTGTCCCCGGTGGCACGGACCGTCAGGTCGATCTGGGAGTGCCGGGACAGCGCGGTGAGCATGTGGTCGTAGAACGGCACGGTGGTGGAGATTTCAGCGCGGCCGGTGCCGTCCAGATCCATCTCGACGTACACGTCCGACTCGCTCGTGGTGCGCGTCATGCGCGCACGGCGTCCGGAGATCAACTCGGCTGCCACGGGTCCTCCTCGGGCTGGGTCCGCACCGGTCCGGGACGGGTGCGGGGGGATGCGGGTGCGCGCGGCCGGTGCCGGCGGGCCGGGGCGCCGCGCGCGCTGTCCCTATCCTAGGGAGCCGGGCGGACGCCGAGACTCCGGTGACGCCTCAGGACCGGTCCCCGGTCTCGCCGAGGACCTCCGCGAGAGCGGTGAGGAACGCCGTCGTCTCCGCCTCGGTGCCGGCGGTGACGCGCAGGTGGTGCGGGATGCCGACGTCCCGCACGAGGACGCCGCGGTCGAGCAGGCGGCGCCACACGTCGGACGCGTCCTCGAGGTGACCGAAGAAGACGAAGTTCGAGTCGGACACCGAGGGCCTCAGTCCCAGGCCGCGCAGGGTGGAGACGATGCGGTCGCGCTGGGCCTTGATGTCCTCCACGGTGCGCAGCAGCGCGTCCACGTGATCGAGGGCGGCCTCCGCCGTGGCCTGCGTGACCGCGGAGAGGTGGTACGGCAGGCGCACCAGGCGCAGGGCGTCGGCGACGGCGGGGTCCGCGGCCAGGTAGCCCAGGCGCGCGCCGGCCAGGGCGAACGCCTTGGACATGGTGCGCGTGACGATCAGCCGCTCACGGCCGGGCAGGAGGGTGAGGGCGGAGCGGGTGCCGGCGAGGGCGAACTCCGCGTAGGCCTCGTCCACGACGACCATGGCGCCGGGCCCGCCGGCGGCCTCGTTCTGCGCCTGCGCGGCGTACACGGCCTCGATGGTCGCCAGGTCCAGGGCGGTGCCCGTCGGGTTGTTGGGCGAGGCCAGGAAGACGACGTGCGGACGGTGCTCCCGCACCATGGCCGCCGCGTGCTCGGCGCTGAGGGTGTGGTCTTCGGCACGGCCGCCGTCCACGAACACGGTGTCCGTGCCGCCGGCCAGCAGCGGGTACATGGAGTACGAGGGCAGGAAGCTCAGCAGTGTCCGCCCGGGGCCGCCGAAGGCCTGGAGGATCTGCTGCAGGATCTCGTTGGAGCCGTTGCCGGCCCACACGTGGTCCGCCGTGAGGCCGTGGCCGAGGTAGCCGGCGAGCGCACGTCGCAGCCCCGTGAACTCGCGGTCCGGGTAGCGGTTCAGCCCCCCGGCGACGGCCGCGACCCGCTCGGCGATGGCGGTGGCGACCTCCTCCGGCACCGGATGCGTGTTCTCGTTGGTGTTGAGCATGTACGGCACGTCCAGCTGGGGGGCGCCGTAGGGGCTCAGGCCGCGGAGGTTCTCACGCAGGGGCAGAGAGCTGAGGTCGGTCATGGCCGCCAGTCTAGGAAGCGTGGAGGGCGAGGCCCGCCGTGCGTCACCGCGTGGCCGGGACGAACAGCTCCTCGCCCGGCGCGGGGGCCCGGCCCTCGAGCCCGTTGAGCTCGTCGATCGTGGCGATCACCTCGTAGACGTCCGCCTCCGGAGCCACCGTGGTGGCGATGGTCCACAGGCTGTCCCCGGGCATGACCGTGACGGACTGGGTGGCGGGCCCCGCGGTGTCCGCGGACACCGCGGCGGGCGACAGCAGCACACCCAGGAAGAAGGCGGCCGCCAGCGTGGCGGCCACGGCCGCGGCGATCACGGGGATCCCCCGCAGCACGAGGCGGCCGCGGCGGGTCAGACGGATGGTGGCCGGACGCGGCCGCGCCGTCGCGGGCGAGCCGGCGAACTGGGCGGTGGTGAGCGTCATGGTGTCCTCCTCCGGGGCGGATGCCCTCCAGGTGATCGAACATGTGTTCGAATCCGTTCGAATGCCTTTCTAGCACAGGTGTTCGAGACATGCCACGACGAGATCGAACATATCTTTGAAGGAGAGGCGGCTCTCCTCTAGGCTCGAGGCCATGCACGGACGCCCCGGAACGCCCCGGGACCGCCAAGACACAGGCAACCAGCGGGGGCGGACACGGTAAGCGTCCGGACGGCAGCCGGACGCCGGAACACGAGTCCGGCCACCATCACCCCGGGAGAACGGACGGCAGCCATGAGCACCACCGACGATCAGCCGGCGGCGCGCGCGCCGCTCACCGACCGCCAGCGGCGGATCGTGCAGACCATCCGGGACGCGATCGCCGACCACGGCTACCCGCCCTCCATGCGCGAGATCGGCGACGCCGCGGGCCTGGCCTCGCTCTCCTCCGTCACGCACCAGCTGGGCCGTCTCGAGCGGCACGGCTACATCCGGCGCGACCCCGGACGCCCGCGTGCCCTCGAGGTGCTGCTCGACGTGGACGGCACCCCGCTGGGCGAGGCCGCCTCCCCCACCGCTGCGCCGTCGTCGCGGGTCTCCGCGATCCCCGCGTGGCACACCGGCGCAGACGAGGCGGACAGCGTGCCGGTCCCCTGGGTCGGCCGCATCGCGGCGGGCGGCCCGGTCCTGGCTGAGCAGCAGGTCGAGGACGTCATGGCGATCCCGCGACGCCTCACGGGCGAGGGCGAGCTGTTCATGCTGCGCGTCACGGGCGACTCGATGGTGGACGCCGCGATCTGCGACGGCGACTGGGTGGTGGTGCGCCGGCAGGACACGGCGGAGAATGGCGACATCGTCGCGGCCCTCCTCGACGACGAGGCCACCGTGAAGACCTTCCGCCGCCGCGACGGGCACACCTGGCTCCTCCCCCAGAACACGGCCTACGAGCCCATCCTCGGCGATCACGCCACCGTGATGGGGCGGGTCGTCACGGTCCTGCGTTCGCTCTGACCCGCTCCCTCCGGCCGGGCCGACGGCCCGAGGCCGAGCGAGGTCAATCGCCCGAGGCGAGCCGTGCCAGCACCCCGCGGACGACGTCGCGGTCCGTGGTGCGCCAGAAGTCCGGCAGGGCGCTCGTGATGTAGCCGCCGTACCGCTCGGTGGCCAGGCGGGGGTCCAGCACGGCCACCACGCCGCGGTCCGTCACGGAGCGCACGAGGCGCCCGGCGCCCTGGGCCATGCGCACGGCCGCATGCGTGGCGGAGATCCGCATGAACCCGTTGCCGCCGTTCCGGGCGACGTCCCGGGTGCGGGCCTGGGAGAGCGGGTCGTCCGGCCGCGGGAACGGGATGCGGTCGATCACCACGAGCCGCAGCGAGTTCCCCGGCACGTCCACGCCCTGCCACAGGCTCATGGTGCCGAACAGGGACGTGTCCGGCTCCTCGGCGAACTGGCGCACGAGGGCGGAGAGGGTCGCGTCCCCCTGGCACAGGATCGTGGTCTTCGGCCCGAGCCGACGGCGCATCTCGGCGGCGGCGTCCTCGGCCGCCCGGCGCGAGGAGAACAGGCCGAGGGCCCCGCCCCGCGACGCACTCAGGAGCGCCTCGAGCTCATCCAGGGACTCGGGCGAGGCCGTCCGGCCGGGCCGGGGCAGGTGCCGGGCCACGTAGAGCACCCCCTGACGCGGGTAGTCGAAGGGGCTGCCGACGTCGAGGGCCTCGAACTTCGGGGCGTCCGGGCCGGCCAGGCCTACGTCGCCGGCCACCGAGTCGAACCGGCGCTCCCCCGAGCCCACGGTGAGCGTGGCGGAGGTGAGCACCGTCGTCGCCTTGCCGAACAGGCCCTCCCGCAGCTTGCCGGCCACCGAGAGCGGGGCCACGTAGAGCTGGGGCGGGTCGGTCTCGTCCCCCGGCTGCCAGCCCACGCCGGGCTCGAAGTGGCCGGGGCGGGTGGCCCACAGCACCTCGGGGAAGTCGGCCTCGGGCCGGGCCGCGAGCATGCGCTCCACCACCTCGAGGACCTCGAGGATCCGCGAGCGCGCCATCTGCCGTCCGCCGTCGGCGTCGGCCTCCTTGTCCTTGTCCTGGCCGAGGTCGGACAGGCACTGGCGCGCGGCCGTGAGGACGCCGGTGAGGGCCTGCTCCTGCACCTCGTCCGGGCCGGCGGCGATCAGGCCGGACGGGGTGTCCGTGAACGCGCGGTCCAGGGCCGCCCCGGCCTCGATCAGATCCTCCACGGCCACCGTGGTGTGGCGGCGCAGCGAGGTGGCCGCGCCGTGCACGATCGACCCGGACAGCTGCCCGGTGACCGCACCGGTCACCCGGTCCTGGAGCTCGTGGGCCTCGTCCACGATAACGGCCGAGTACGCCGGCAGCACCGCGAGCCCCTCGAAGGCGCTGATGGCGAGCATCGCGTGGTTGGTGACCACGACGTCCGCGTCCGCCGCGTCCGCGCGGGCCCGCTCGGAGAAGCACTCCTCGGCCTGGGGGCAGCGGGACGCGCCGAGGCAGTCGACTGCGGAGACGGAGACCTGCCGCCACGCGCGGTCGGTGACGGGGACCTCGAGGTCGTCGCGGTCACCGGTCTCGGTCTGGTCCGCCCACGCCCGCAGGTACATCACCTCCTTGCCCAACAGGGAGGAGGGCCCGGCGGCGCCGTCCGTGGCGGAGCCGATCACCCCGCCGTCGTCGGCGACCGTGAAGAGGGCCTCCTCCCCCTCGTCCCCGGGGTAGCCGCCGTCCACCTTGTGGCGGCACAGGTAGTTGGAGCGGCCCTTGACCAGGGCGACGACGGGCTCGCGGGGCAGCTCGTCCTTGAGCGCCTCGACCAGCCGGGGGGCGTCCCGCTTCATGATCTGGGCCTGCAGCGCGAGCGTGGCCGTGGCGACGACGACGGGGTCCTCCTGCGTCATCGCGTGCTGGATCGCGGGGATCAGGTAGGCCAGGGACTTGCCGGTGCCGGTGCCGGCCTGCACGAGCAGGTGGCGGCGCGACTCGAGGGCGCGCGCCACCTGCAGCACCATCTCCCGCTGTCCCGCGCGGTGCTGGCCGCCGGTGGCCTGGACCGCGGCATCCAGCAGGCGCAGCGCCTCGCGCTCGTGCTCCGTGCGCGGCTGCGCGCCGCCCGCCCCGGCCTCCTGCTCCTCCTCGCTCACGACGCGTCCGCCTCCACGACGAACTCGGCGAAGTCCGGCGCGATGTCCTCACGGACCAGCACGGACAGGCGGGTGCCGCCCTCCTCGTAACCCTCGGCCAGGATCTCCGCGTCCGCCGAGTGGAGGCGGGAGACCAGCTCACCCCGGGTGAACGGGATCAGCAGTTCGAGCCGCACGTCCGGCCGCGGGATGGTGGCCGCGATGGCGCGCTCGAGCTCGTCGATGCCCTCGCCGGTGCGCGCGGAGACCACCACGGCGTGGGGCTCCTTGGACCGGATCCGGGCGACGACGGCCGGGTCCGCGGCGTCCGCCTTGTTCAGCACGATGATCTCGGGGATCCGGTGCGCGTCCACCTCCGCGAACACGGAGCGCACCGCGGCGATCTGGCCCTCGGGATCCGGGTGCGAGCCGTCCACGACGTGCAGGATGACGTCCGCGTCCGCGACCTCCTCGAGGGTGGAGCGGAACGCCTCGACCAGCTGCGTGGGCAGGTTCCGCACGAAGCCGACCGTGTCCGAGAGGGTGTAGCCGATGCCGTCCGGCGTCATGGCCTTGCGCACGGTGGGGTCCAGCGTGGCGAACAGGGCGTTCTCCACGAGCACCCCGGCGTGGGTGAGGCGGTTGAGCAGGGACGACTTCCCGGCGTTGGTGTACCCGGCGATCGCCACGGACGGCACCCGGTTGCGACGACGGTTGGCGCGCTTGGCCTCCCGGGCCGGCTTCATCCCGGCGATGTCCCGGCGCAGCTTCGCCATGCGGGTGCGGATGCGGCGGCGGTCCAGCTCGATCTTGGTCTCACCGGGTCCACGGGAGCCGATGCCCTCGCCGGCGGCGGCACGGCCGCCGGCCTGCCGGGACATGGACTCGCCCCAGCCGCGCAGGCGCGGCAGCAGGTACTCGAGCTGCGCGAGCTCGACCTGGGCGCGGCCCTCACGCGAGCTCGCGTGCTGGGCGAAGATGTCCAGGATCAGCGCGGTCCGGTCGATCACCTTCACCCGCACCACGTCCTCCAGCGCGCGACGCTGAGACGGGGCGAGCTCGGAGTCCACCACCACGGTGTCCGCACCGGAGAGCGCCACGATCTCGGCGAGCTCCTGCGCCTTGCCCTTGCCGAGGAACGTGGCCGGGTCCGGGGTGGCGCGGCGCTGGATGACGCCGTCGAGCACCTCCGAGCCCGCGGTCTCGGCGAGCGCGGCGAGCTCCCGCAGGGAGTTCTCCGCATCCTCCGCGGAGCCCTCGGTCCAGACGCCCGCCAGCACCACGCGCTCCAGGCGCAGCTGGCGGTACTCGACCTCGGTCATGTCCTCGAGCTCGGTGGACAGACCCTGCACGCGCTTGAGGGAGTGGCGCGCGGCGAGCTCGTCCTGGTCACCGTCGGCGTCCGTGTGCCCGTCCTCGCCCTCGTCCAGGGCGAGTGCACGGCCCGCGAGCGCGCCGGAGCGGTCCGGGGTGCCGGCGTCGGGGGCGTCCCGGTGCTCGGCGGCGGCGCCGTCCGCGGAGCCGCGCCCGGTCGCCTCGCGCTCGGAGGCGCGGCGAGCGTCATCGGCGGCCAGGATGCGGTCGATCACGGCCTGGATCTCGTCCTCGGAGCCGTGGGCGCCCTGGGGGCCGGGGGTGTGCTGGTTCTTCTCAGTCATGGTCTCCTCTGGGCCGCCGCGGTCGGGCGACCCGATCGTCTCAGGGTAGAGGGGTCGGCGGACGCGTTAGGCGGCTGTCCGCAGGGGGCGGACGTGGCGGGTGACGCGCACGGCCGGTTAGGCGGAGGTCGGCGCCGCGCTGCGACGATCTCGCGGCGGCTCCGTCGGCATGGGGAAGGTGAGCACGCGGCACCGCAGCCACGAGGTCTCGTCGGCGGGCGTGCAGGGACGGACCACATCGTCCATGGTGGGATCTCCATCAGGTGCCGGGGCGCGCTCGACGGCCTCATCCGAGGCGGGCGCGCGAGGGGGCGGGGGCGGGCAGTGACGCGGGGGCGTCAGCGCAGGAAGATCCACATGGGCGTCGAGTGTACCGGGCGGCGCGTGTGGGCGACAGGGGCCCCGGCGCCCGGTCCGCTGACGACGCGCACGTATCCTGCGGGCATGACCGCGTCCCCCTCCCCCGCCCCGCCGCGGCCCGGCCGGACGGGCCGGGCGACCGTCGTCGTGATCGGCGCGGGCCAGGCGGGGCTGTCCGCCGCCTACCACCTGCGCCGCCGCGGTTTCGTGGGGCTGGGTCCGAACGACGACGGCGCCGCCGGCGTCCCCGACGACGCCCCCGGCACGTTCGTGGTGCTCGACGCGGAGACCGCCCCGGGCGGCGCGTGGCAGCACCGCTGGGACTCGCTCACGATGGCCACCGTCAACCACATCCACGAGCTGCCCGGCGACCCGGTGCCGCCGGCCGACCCGGCCGCGCACGCCAACACCCTGCTGCCGGCCTACTTCGCCGATTACGAGGCACGGTTCGCCCTGCCGATCCGGCGGCCCGTGCGTGTGAGGCGCGTCGAGCGGATCGGCGAGCCGGGACGTGCGCGCGGGTTCTTCGTCCGCACGGACGGGGCGCCGGGCACGTGGCGGGCGGACTTCGTGGCCAACGCGACCGGCACCTGGACGTCCCCACGGTGGCCCTCCGTGCCCGGGATGCGCTCGTTCCGCGGCCGGCAGCTGCACACCCGTGACTACGTGTCCAAAGACGAGTTCGCCGGGCAGCGGGTGGTGATCGTGGGCATGGGCGTCTCGGCGACGCAGCTGCTGGCCGAGATCTCCACGGTCGCGGACACCCTGTGGGTGACCCGCCGCGAGCCGCAGTGGCAGGACTCGGCCGCGCCCGGCGCCCTGGCCGAGTCGGTGCGCGGGGTGGACGAACGGACCCGTGCGGGCCTGCCGCCGGGCTCCGTGGTCGGGGCGACCGGGATGCACCGCTCGTCCTGGGTGCGCGAGGCCGAGTCACGAGGCGTGCTGGTGCGCCACCCCATGTTCACGGCCGTCGAGCCGGACGGGGTGCGGATGCCCGACGGCTCGTTCGAACCGGCGGACGTGATCCTCTGGGCCACCGGCTTCCGGCCGGCGATCCGGCACCTCGCTCCCCTGCGGCTGCGCACGCCCGCCGGCGGCATCCGCGTGGCGGGCGGGCGCGCCCTGGACGAGCCGCGCCTGTTCCTCCTCGGCTACGGGCCCTCCCAGTCCACGGTCGGGGCCAACCGCGCCGGGCGCGACGCAGTGCGCGCGATCCTCGCGGACCTGGCCGGGCCGGCATCGGGCTGAGGGCCGCCACGACCCGCTGGCTACCATGGTCGCCGTGAGCTCCGCATCCCACTACTTCGACGCCGACCCCTCCGCGCCCGAGCGGCGGCGCACCGTGCGGACACGCCTGGGCGGCCGCGACGTCGAGGTCCAGACGGCCAACGGGATCTTCTCCCCGGACGGCCTGGACAAGGGCACCGCGGCCCTGTTCTCGGCCGTGCCCGCGCCGCCGGCGACGGGCCGGTTCCTCGACGTCGGCGCGGGCTGGGGACCGATCGCCCTCACGCTGGCGCTGCGGTCGCCCGAGGCGGAGGTGACCGCCGTGGAGGTCAACGACCGCTCGCTGCAGCTGACCCGCGACAACGCCGCGGCCCTGGGCCTCGGCAATGTCGTGGCACTGCGGCCGGAGGACGTCCCCGAGGGCGCGGAGTTCGACCTCATCTGGTCCAACCCGCCCATCCGGATCGGCAAGCCGGCGCTGCACGCCCTGCTGGAGCGGTGGCTGCCACGCCTGGCCCCCGGCGGCGAGGCCTGGCTGGTGGTGCAGAAGAACCTCGGCGCGGACTCGTTGCTGCCGTGGATCGGCCGGATGCTCGAGGCGCGCGCGCCCGGCCGGTTCACCGCGGAGCGGGCGAACAGCGTCAAGGGCTTCCGGATCCTGCGGGTGGCGCGGGCGCGCTGAGGCGCCGTTTCCCGAACGACAGCGGTCCGTGGCCTGCCGTTTCCCGAACGACAGCGGTCAGGCGGTGAGTTCGCCGTCGAAGACCAGCTCGGCCGGGCCCGAGAGGACCACGTGCTCGGCCCCCTCCGGGCCCGGCACGACATCCACGGCCAGCACGCCGCCGGGCACCTCGACGAGCCACGAGTCGGTGCCCTGGTCGCCCGACCACGCGCGCATCGCCACGGCCACCGCGCACGCGCCCGTCCCGCAGGACTGGGTCTCGCCCACCCCGCGCTCGTGCACGCGCATCCGCACGCGGCCGACGCCCTCGCGCACGAGCGGCTCGTGCGCGGCCACGAACTCGACGTTCGTGCCGAGCGGCGGAGCGGGGTCCACCTCGGGGGCGCGGCCCAGGTCCAGGCCCTGGAGGTCGGCGAAGGAGGCCAGCGGGACCACGGTGTGGGGGTTGCCCAGCGACACGCTCAGCGCCGGACGCGGATCGGTGAGGCCGTGGGCGCGGACCATCGAGTCCGACGCCGCCTCCTCCGCCAGCTCGGGGTCGAGGTAGGACCAGGGGCCCATGTCGATCGCGTAGCCGTGCTCGAGCCGGGTCACGGCCTTCACGCCGGCGCGCGTGCCGATGGTGATCGCCCGGCCGGGGGCCAGGTCCACGAAGCCCTTCTCGACCAGGAAGTGCACGAAGACGCGCACCCCGTTGCCGCACATCTCGGCGATCGAGCCGTCGCCGTTGCGGTAGTCCATGAACCACTCGGCCTCGGGGTGCTCGGCGAGCAGCGCCTCACCCTCCGGCAGGCGTGCCGAGCGCACGGCGCGGATGACGCCGTCGGCGCCGACCCCCCGGTGCCGGTCAGCCAGCCGTGCGACGCGCTGGGCGTCGAGCTGCGTGTTGCCGTCCGGGTCGGCGATCAGCACGAAGTCGTTGCCCGTGCCATGGCCCTTCGTGAACGGCACGCGCGGCGCGCTCGCGTGGAGGGGGTCCTGGGCGGCGGGCGCCGCGGGCTGCTCGGTCATGGGCCCAGTCTAGGTGGCGTCCCCGGCGACGACGGCGAGCGCCTCCGCCACGACGTCCTCGCCCTGCGCGTCGAGCCAGACGACGCGCGGGTCGGCCCGGAACCAGGTCTCCTGGCGTCGGGCGAACCGGCGCGTGGCCACGACGGTCTGCTCGGCCGCCTCCGCCTCGGTGAGCTCGCCGTCGAGGACGGCGAGCATCTGGGCGTAGCCGATCGCGCGGGACGCGGTCGGCCCCTGCCGCAGCCCCTCCGGCCCGGGGACGTCGAGGC
Source organism: Micrococcus sp. KT16 (assembly GCF_003315015.1). Lineage (NCBI taxonomy): Bacteria > Bacillati > Actinomycetota > Actinomycetes > Micrococcales > Micrococcaceae > Micrococcus > Micrococcus sp. KT16. The sequence goes on from NZ_QNRG01000002.1 coordinate 188,572, forward strand.
GGCGGACCTCGTCCAGCAGGCCCTCGGCCAGCATGCGCTCCACCCGGGCCGCGATCCGCCGGTGCAGCTCGGCCCGGTCCAGGCGCAGGCCGAGCTGCACCACGGGGGCGACCTCCGGGGCGTACCTGCGCTCCGGCATGAACGCGGAGAACGGGCGGCCCGTCAGCCGGCACACCTCCAGCGCGCGCACGATGCGGCGGGCGTCCCGCAGCCGCTCCGCCGAGACCGGGTCCAGGGCGGCCAGCTCGGCCCTCAGCCCGGCCAGGCCCTCCCGCTGCGCGCGCGCCTCCAGCTCGGCCCGCAGCGCCGGGTCCGTGGGCGGGAACTCGAGCACGTCCAGCGCCGCCCGCACGTACAGCCCGGAGCCGCCCACGAGGATCGGGGTCCGACCCCGCGCGCGGATCTGGTCGAACAGGCCGCGGGCCGCGGACTGGAAGGCCGCCACCGAGGCCTCCTGGCCGACGTCGAGCACGTCCAGCAGATGGTGCGGGACGCCCTCGCGTTCCGCCTGGGTGACCTTCGCCGTGCCCACGTCCATCCCCCGGTAGAACTGCAGGGCGTCCCCGTTGACCACCTCGCCGTCCAGCGCGTGCGCCAGGGCGACGGCGAGGGCGGACTTGCCCGTCGCCGTCGCCCCGACCACGGCGACGACGGGCGGGCGGGCCGCGGCGGCGGACATCAGGACCGCGGGCGCAGGGTCGGCATGCCGAGGCTCGTGGCCCCGGAGCCGCCCGCCGTGCCGGGGGCGGGCGCGCCGCACGACTCGGCCTGGGCGCGGTCCCACGCGTCACCGGCGCGGGAGCGGCGCAGGACGTAGTCCTGTGCGGTCGGGTCGGCGACGGCGAAGAAGGGGTGGGCCTCGGTGACCGTCACGGTGACGAAGTCGCCGGGGCGGGGGGTCTCGGCGCCGGCGGGCACGGAGAAGTGCACGAGCCGGTTGTCGGGTGCGCGCCCGGACAGGCGGCCGCGCTCCGCGGCCTTGGAGCCGGAGTCGGCGGTGACGAGCAGCTCCTGGCGGGTGCCGACGAGCGTGGCCATCTCCTCGGCCGAGATCCGGTCCTGCAGTGCCACGAGGCGCTCGAAGCGCTCCTGGACGACGGCCTTGGGCACCTGGTGGTCCATCTTCCCGGCCGGGGTCCCCGGGCGGATGGAGTACTGGAAGGTGAACGCGGAGGAGAAGCGGGAGGCCTCGACCACCCGCATCGTCTCGGCGAAGTCCTCCTCGGTCTCCCCGGGGAAGCCGACGATGATGTCCGTGGTGATGGCGGCGTGCGGGATGCGCTCGCGCACCTTCTCCAGGATCCGCAGGAACTTCGCGGACCGGTAGGAGCGGCGCATGTCCTTGAGCACCTTGTCCGAGCCCGACTGCAGGGGCATGTGCAGCTGCGGCATGACGTTGGGGGTCTCGGCCATCGCGTCGATGACGTCGTCCGTGAACGCGGCCGGGTGGGGGCTGGTGAAGCGGACGCGTTCGAGGCCCTCGATCTCCCCGCACGCGCGCAGCAGCTTGGCGAACGCGCCGCGGTCGCCGAACTCGACGCCGTAGGTGTTCACGTTCTGGCCCAGCAGCGTGACCTCGACGGCGCCGGCGTCGACGAGTGCCTGCACCTCGGCGAGGATCTCCCCGGGGCGGCGGTCCCTCTCCTTGCCGCGCAGCGACGGGACGATGCAGAACGTGCACGTGTTGTTGCAGCCCACGGAGATGGACACCCAGCCGGAGTGGGTGGAGTCGCGCTTGGTGGGCAGGGTGGAGGGGAACACCTCGAGGGACTCGAGGATCTCGATCTCGGCCTCGGCGTTGTGGCGCGAGCGCTCCAGCAGCACGGGCAGGGAGCCGATGTTGTGGGTGCCGAAGACGACGTCCACCCACGGGGCCCTGCGCTGGATGGCGGCCTGGTCCTTCTGGGCGAGGCACCCGCCGACGGCGATCTGCATGCCCGGGTGCGCGTCCTTCACCGCACGCAGGTTGCCGAGGTTGCCGTACAGGCGGTTGTCCGCGTTCTCGCGGACCGCGCACGTGTTGAAGACCACGAGGTCGGCCTGGGCGTCCTCGGCGACCGGGGCGTAGCCGGTGGACTCGAGCAGGCCGGAGATGCGCTCGGAGTCGTGCACGTTCATCTGGCAGCCGAAGGTGCGGACCTCATAGGTCAGGCCCTCGTGCGGGCGCGCGGCGGCGCCGTCCTGCGCGAGCGGGGTGGTGCGGGGGGTGGGGTCCGTCAGAGTCACCGCACCATTCTAGGAACTCCGGGCGCGGCCCGGGTCCGCTCACTCCTCGTGCTCGGCGAGGACCTCCTTCACGACGGCGAACGCGAGGCCGCCGCCGTAGCCCTTGCGTCCCAGCATGCCGACGAGGCGGCGGGTCACCTTGTCCCGCTCGGCCCGGGCCTCCGGCGAGGCACCGCCGGGGACGGTGCGGCCCCGCAGCCGTCGGCGCACGAGGTCGAGGGCGGCGGCCCGTTCGTCCTCGCCGTCGATGGCCTCGAGCGCCTCGGCGGCGATCTCCCGGTCCACGCCCTTCTGCTGGAGCTCGTGCCCGAGGGCACGGCGCGCCAGGCCCTTGCTTCGGTGACGGCTGCGGACCCAGACCTCGGCGAAGGCGGCGTCGTCCACGAGGCGCACCTCCTCGAAGCGGTCGAGGACGCGCTCGATCAGCTCGGGCTCGGCCTGGCGCTCGGCGAGCTTGCGTTCGAGCTGGCCGCGGGAGCGGGGGCCCAGGGCGAGCTGGCGCAGGACGACCTCGCGTGCGGCCTCCTCGCGCTCACGCGGTGCGGTGGGCAGGGGCGCCGGGCCGGGGCGACGTCGGGGGCGGTCGGTCTCGACGGCGGGGCGGGGATCCACGGCCGGGCGTCCCTCGTCGCGAGGACGGCCACGCCGCGGGGGCGTGGTGGCCCGCTTCCGGCCCCGGCGCTCGATGTCCGCCCGGGTGTCCTCGCGCCCGGACCAGGGCAGCGCACGGGGCCCGGCGCCGGGCGCGGGACTGGGCAGGTCGCTCGCGCGAGTCAGCAGGGCCCCGAGATCCGGTGCCGCGCCGGGGGCGGGGTCCGGGACGTCCCCCGCGGGGGTTCCGGCGTCGCGCGCGGGCACGGCGTCCCGCGCGGCGTCCGCGTCGGACGACGTCGGCTCCGGTGCGCCGGCCAGGTCGAGCCACATCCGGCCCACGTCCGAGTCCCGGGCGTCGTCGAACGCGGACGCACCGGAGGCGGAGCCGCTCCGGCCGGTCGTCTCCGACCGGTGGGCGGCCCCGCCTCCGACGTTCCTGCGCGATCGGGTCATCCGGCCGCGGTGTCCCCCGGAACCGCGGTCAGGGCCGGGGCCTCGTCGTCCTCGGCCTCCGGGGCCACGCCGATGCCGAGCTTCGTGAGGATGCGCTCCTCGATCTCGTTGGCGAGGTCCGGGTTGTCCCGGAGGAAGCGACGGGCGTTCTCCTTGCCCTGCCCGAGCTGGTCCCCGTCATAGGTGAACCACGCGCCGGACTTCTTGACGATGCCCTCCTCGACACCCATGTCGATCAGGCCGCCCTCGCGGGAGATGCCGACCCCGTAGAGGATGTCGAACTCGGCCTGCTTGAAGGGCGGGGCCATCTTGTTCTTGACGATCTTCACGCGGGTGCGGTTGCCGACGGGGTTGCCGGCCTCCTTGAGGGTCTCGATGCGGCGGACGTCGATGCGCACGGACGCATAGAACTTGAGCGCCTTGCCGCCCGTGGTGGTCTCCGGGGAGCCGAAGAACACGCCGATCTTCTCGCGCAGCTGGTTGATGAAGATGGCCGTGGTCTTGGTCTGGTGCAGGCGGCCGGTCACCTTGCGCAGCGCCTGGGACATGAGGCGGGCCTGCAGGCCGACGTGGGAGTCGCCCATCTCGCCCTCGATCTCGGCGCGCGGGGTCAGCGCGGCCACGGAGTCGATGACGACGATGTCCAGGGTGCCCGAGGAGACGAGCATGTCCATGATCTCCAGGGCCTGCTCGCCGGTGTCCGGCTGGCTGACCAGCAGGGCGTCCGTGTCCACCCCGAGCTGGCGGGCGTAGACCGGGTCCAGGGCGTGCTCCGCGTCGATGAAGGCCGCGATGCCGCCGTTGCGCTGCGCGTTGGCCACCGCGTGCAGGGCCAGGGTGGTCTTGCCCGAGGACTCCGGGCCGTAGATCTCCACCACGCGGCCGCGCGGCAGGCCGCCGATGCCCAGGGCCACGTCCATGGCCACCGAGCCCGTGGGGATGACCTCGACGGGTGCCTGGGTCTGGTCCCCCAGCCGCATGACGGAACCCTTGCCGAACTGCTTGTCGATCTGGGCGAGAGCGGCCTCGAGGGCCTTCTCGCGATCCGTCACCTTGCTCATCCTTCACCCCTAGCTCTGGTGGTGCTGCCGCGGACGCTGGAGCGCCCGCCTCGGTCATGTCCGTGAATCTACGGGGGGCGGCGGACACGATAAGCGTGGCCGGCCCCGCCTGTGCACGAGATCACCCCGTCGCACTGCTGTGCAGGACTCTACCGCATTCTTCGAACACGTGTTCGAACAGGGGCAGTGCCCCGCCAGCGCGTCGCGGCGTCAGCGTTTCGGCGGCACGTCCCGACCGAGACGCCGCTCCTGGGGGATCTCATGCAGGTCGCAGACCGCCAGCCAGACCCGCCGCGGGTCCACGCCGGCGGCGAGCGCCGCCGTCGCGGTGGTGTCCAGGCCGGGCAGGTGCAGGGAGTCGGCCACGAGGCCGGCCCGGGCGGGGCCGAACTCCTCGTCCATCAGCCGGCGGAACTCGCTCTCGCGCACGGGCGGTCCTCTCTGTGGTCGGTCGCGGGGTCAGGGACGGGGACGCAGACGGCGCGGGCGCCCCGAGACGGGGCGCCCGCGCCGTGGGTGTGGCGGGGTCAGCGGCCGGCCAGCGAGCCCAGGCTGGGGTCCGTGAGGTCGTCCGGCAGGGTGTCCGGGACGACCATGCCCTCCTGCTCCACGAGCCGGTCCGAGACCTCCCGCAGCAGGTAGGACAGCGGGATGTCCAGCGCCTGGCAGATCGAGGCCAGCAGCTCGGAGGAGGCCTCCTTCTGGCCGCGCTCCACCTCCGACAGGTAGCCGAGCGAGACACGGGCGTCGTGCGAGACCTCGCGCAGGGTGCGGCCCTGGAGCTGCCGGACGTCGCGCAGGACGTCGCCGATCTCGTGGCGGAGGAGGGGCATGCTGCGCTCCTTGATGTCGGGGGCGGCCGCGCGGGGACGGGGCTGGTCATCGACCCAGCGCGTGATTCCGTGGGAATGGACGGGATGTCGCATCATGTCTATCGCCTGCTCCTGGACTTTTCCTGAAGGGCGCCGGGCCGCGGGCCTGATCCCGCCGGGGCACTCTTCTTGACTCGTTACATTCAACGTCGGGCGGGGTCGCGTTCATTCCCGAGACATGGTCTCCTCCGCCGTCGGGCCCTCGGCGGCCCCGTCGCCCTCGTGCCGCTCCGAGCGCCGATGTCGTTCCCGCAGGGAGTACGTGGCGTTCCGGATGCGGTCGGAGTCGTCCAGGCTCGAGCCGACGGCCCCGGCCATCGTGCCCATCGACGCCGCGAGCCACACGAGCCGCACGTAGTCGCGCACGCCGCCGGGCTGGTCGAGCTCCTCCTCCAGATACTCCACGGGGATGATCATGAGCGCGACCAGCAGCAGCGTGACGAAGAGCAGCACGTAGACGACGGTGCAGGCCAGACCGACGGTGAGCACGGTGGAGAGGTTGTCCAGCCGCGAGCTGTGCCGGTGGGTCGCACCGTGCGTCCACAGGCCGTTCGTGGTGACCAGCCACGCCACCAGCAGCACCACGGACAGCACGCTGACCGCCGCGAGCCGCACCGGGGACATCACGCTGGAGAGCACCCAGATGGAGCCGAAGAACACGCCGTAGGCACCGGCCGCGCTGGCCGAGGCGATCGTGAACGTCATGTCCCGCGGCATGAGCAGCGGCCGGTTGGCCATCACCATCCCGGCCAGCAGACGCAGCGTGCCCGTCCAGCCCTTCACGTACACCGTGGACGTGCGCCGGGACCCGCCGCCCATCCGGGTGGTCGTGGTCACGTCCGCGTCGACGTCGACCAGGGGGGCGATGCCCCGCAGTGCGGCCGTGTCGGGCTCGGGGGGCTCGTCCGTCGGGGACGGGCCGTCGTCCTCCTCCACCTCGCCGGACTCGTCGGAGGACTGCACGTCCAGCTCCCCGTCCGGCGGGTCCACGTGGGGGGCGGTGTCGATGTGCTCGACGATCCGCAGCACCGTCTCCCGCAGCCGGCGGGCCGGGGTGATGACCCCCAGCGCCGGGACGCACACGACGCCGACCCGCAGCTGCGGCACGACGTCCGCCACCACGCCGCGCCGGTCGTCGAACCGGGGCAGGTCGACGACGGCGACCACCGTGTCCCATCCCTGCCCGTCTGCGAGGGAGCGGACCGGCTCCTCCAGGACCATGCCCCCGGTCGCACCGACCGGCAGCGACTCCTGCCGCGTCTCGACCCGCCAGCCGCCGGGCTGCGGCAGGCGTTCGTCGAGCCGGTCCTCGACGTCCCCGGCGATGCGGCGCACGAGAGCCCACGGGGTGCCCGGGTCGGCCACGAGGCCGATGACGCGGGGGCCCGGGGCGTCGTCGCCGTCCTGCGGTGCATGCTCGGGCGGGGTGGGAGGCGATGCGGTCTCCATCGCGCCGAACCTACGCGGCGGGGCGGGCCGGCACCAGGGACGGGGCGCCGAGGCGGGTCGGTCGGCGCCCCCATGCAGCCTCAGTGGCCGGGGCCGGCGAGCAGGTGCGTCAGGGCCTGCAGCGCCGCGGCGACGGTGGCCTCCCGGATCGCGGCCCGGTCGCCGTCGAGCCGGAGGAGGATCGCGGTGGCCGCGCCGTCGCGCTCGCCGCCGAGCACGTCCAACGCGTTCGCGTCCGCGTCGGGCACGGCCAGGCCGAGCCACACGGTGCCCACCGGCCGGCCCTGGTGGGGCTCGGGCCCGGCGACGCCCGTGGTGGCCACGCCGACGTCGGCGCCCAGGGCCGCCCGGGCGCCGAGGGCCATCCGTCGGGCCACGTCCGCGTCCACCGCCCCGACCCGCGTGAGCAGGTCCTCGGGCACACCCAGCAGGCCGGTCTTCACGGCGTTCTGGTAGGCCACCACGCCACCGTGCAGCACGGCCGACGCCCCGGGGACGTCGGCCAGGCGCGCGGCCACCAGACCGGCGGTGAGGGACTCCCCCGTCGCCACCGTGAGGCCCGCGTCCGCGAGCGCGTGCACCACGCCCCGGGCCGCCGCCGTGGTCATCGCCTCAGGCCCCCCGCTGGGCGGCGAAGGCGTCCCGCCGCAGGACCCACGCGTCCTTGACGTACTCCAGACCGGTCAGCACCGTCAGGACGGTGGCGGCCCCGATGACCACCCAGCCGGCCCACGGCCACCAGCCGCCCACGAGCGGGGCCAGGGGCAGGAGCAGCAGGCCGATGCCCACGGTCTGCAGCACGGTCTTGAGCTTGCCGCCGCGGCCGGCCGGCATCACGCCGTAGCGGATCACCACGAAGCGCATCAGGGTGATGCCCCATTCACGCACCAGGATCACGATGGTCACCCACCACCACAGCTCCCCCAGCAGGGAGAACAGCACGAGGGCCGTGCCCGTGAGCAGCTTGTCCGCGATGGGGTCCGCGATCTTGCCGAAGTCGGTGATCAGCCCGCGGGCGCGGGCGATGTCCCCGTCGAGCTTGTCGGTGTACATGGCCGCCGCGAACAGCGCCAGCGCGACCCAGCGGGCGACGAGCGAGTCGCCGCCCCACGGCCCGCCGGCCCACAGCGCCCAGGCGAAGAAGGGCACCATCAGGATGCGCACCGAGGTCAGGATGTTCGGCAGGTTCCAGGCGGACACGCGCTGCGCCCCGCCCGCCGCGCTCATCTGCCCGTCAGCTGCCACGCGTCCTCCGATCCCTCGTCGTCGTCCTCATCGTTCCAGTCCACGGCGGCCGGGCGCGAGTCCAGGTCCTCCTGCACCAGGTCGCGCGGAGCGGCCGACGCCGAGGCGTCGCCGTCGCCGGAGGCGGCCGAGGGTGGGGTGTCTCCGGAGATGGTGGCGAGCACGTCCGCGAGGTCGTCGGGCTTGACCAGCACGTCGCGGGCCTTGGAGCCCTCGGAGGGGCCCACGACGCCGCGGGACTCCATGAGGTCCATGAGGCGGCCGGCCTTCGCGAAGCCCACCCGCAGCTTGCGCTGCAGCATGGACGTGGAGCCGAACTGCGTGGTGACCACGAGTTCGACGGCCTGCAGGAGCAGGTCCAGATCGTCGCCGATGTCCTCGTCGATGACCTTCTCGGTCTTCTCGGGGATCACGTCCTCGCGGTACTGGACCTGCATCTGCGACTTCACGTGCTCCACGACGGCGTGGATCTCGGACTCGTTGACCCACGCCCCCTGCACGCGCATGGGCTTGGACTTGCCCATCGGCAGGAACAGGGCGTCGCCCTGGCCGAGCAGCTTCTCCGCGCCGGGCTGGTCCAGGACCACGCGCGAGTCCGTGACCGACGACGTCGCGAACGCCATGCGCGAGGGCACGTTGGCCTTGATCAGGCCCGTGACCACGTCCACGGACGGCCGCTGCGTGGCGAGCACGAGGTGGATGCCGGCCGCCCGGGCCAGCTGGGTGATGCGCACGATCGCGTCCTCGACGTCGCGCGGGGCGACCATCATCAGGTCCGCGAGCTCATCCACGATGACCAGCAGGTACGGGTACGGGCGCAGCACGCGCTTGGAGTCCGGCGGCAGCTTCACCTGGCCGGCCCGGACGGCCTTGTTGAAGTCGTCCACGTGCTTGTAGCCGAACGCCGCGAGGTCGTCGTAGCGGGTGTCCATCTCCTTGACGACCCACTGCAGCGCCTCGGCCGCCTTCTTCGGGCTCGTGATGATCGGGGTGACCAGGTGGGGCACGCCCTCGTACGCGGTGAGCTCGACGCGCTTGGGGTCCACCATCACCATGCGCACCTCGTCCGGGGTGGAGCGCATGAGGATCGAGGTGATCATCGAGTTCACGAACGAGGACTTGCCGGCGCCGGTGGCGCCCGCCACGAGCATGTGGGGCATCTTCGCGAGGTTGGCCACCACGTAGCCGCCCTCCACGTCCTTGCCGACGCCCATCACCATCGGGTGGTCGGTGCGCTGGGCGGCCTGCGAGCGCAGGACGTCGCCGAGGGCCACGACCTCCTTGTCCGTGTTGGGGATCTCGATGCCGATCGCGCGCTTGCCCGGGATGGGGCTGAGGATCCGCACGTCCGAGGAGGCCACCGCGTACGCGATGTTCTTCTCCAGCGCCGTCACCTTCTCCACCTTGGTGCCGGGGGCGACCTCGACCTCGTACCGCGTCACCGTCGGCCCGCGGGAGAACCCGGTGACCTGGGCGTCCACCTTGAACTCGGTGAACGTGGTGGTCAGCGCGGCGACGACCCGGTCGTTGGCCTCGGAGCGCTCCTTCGGCTGGGGCCCGGCGGGGAGCAGGGCAGACTGCGGCAGCGTGTAGGACACGTCCCCGCCCAGCTCGGACTGGGTGCCGCGGGCCGGCTCGGCGGTCACCGGCGGCACCGGCGCGGGGGTGCTGGCGGGCACGGCGGAGGACGACGACGACGCGGCGGTCCCGGAGCCCTGACCTGGGGCGTCGTCCAGGGCGAACGGGGTGTCCTCCCCCGCGTCCTCCTCCAGGGATGCGGCGGCCGGGGCGGCGGCCTCACGCTGGGCGCGGGCGTGTTCGCGCACCTGCTCGAGGGCACGGTCCGCGGCCGTGGGCCGGCGCACTCCGGCGGGTGGCTGCGGCTCGGCGTCCGCGTCCTCGGGCGCGTCGTCCTCGTCCACCCACGGGTCGAAGTCGTCCGAGGCGTCCTGGTCCGCGTCCCGCGGGTCACGCGCGTCTGCGGCGGCCTGCTCGGCGTCGAACACGCCCTGCTCCCCGCGAGCGGCTCGCCGGGGGGCGGGCCGGGGCAGGACCTGGGTGGTCTCCGCCTCGGGGGCGGCGTGGGAGCCGGCCTCGGCCTCGTGGATCACCGGGGAGTCGTAGGCGGTGCTGGCGGTGTGCTCCGGGGCGGCGTCGGCGGCCTGCTCCTCGCGTGCCCGGCGCCCGCCGAACAGGCGCGCGAACAGGCCGGGGCGGGAGGCCCCGGCGGCGTGGGCGCCGGCGGCCGGGCCGTCCAGGTAGGACTGGTCGTGGTCCGGGTGGGTGCGCCCGGTCTCCGCATCCACGGAGAGCGGGGTGGCGAGGTCCTCGGCCTCGCGGCGCTCCTCCCGGGCCCGGCGCCGCTCGGCACGGCGGGCGGCCCGCTGCTCGGAGGCACCCTCGGGGTCCTGGCCCGTGAGCCAGTCGTAGCCGCCCGCGATCCGCTGCGGGATCGAGCCGACGGGCGTCGCGGTGAGCACGAGCACCGAGAAGAAGGCCAGCAGGATCATGAGGACCCAGACGGGCACGGGTGTCAGCAGGGAGGCCAGCGGCGCCGTCGCCAGGTAGCCGACCATGCCCCCGGCGCCGAGCATGTCCTCGAAGGCCTCGGCGGCCGAGGGCACGCCGCCCACGAGGTGGGCGATGCCGGAGCCGGCGACCGTGGCCATGAGCAGGCCGATGATGATGCGCCCGTTGGCGCGATGGTCCGTGGCGTGGCGGAAGCAGCGCACGGCCACGACGAGCAGGGCGATCGGCACCAGGAGGGCGAACCACCCGACGGTGCCGCCCACCACCCCGTGCACCACGCGGCCGACGGCGGTGCCGCGCAGGCCCCACCACTCCACGGCCGCGATCAGCGCGGCGAGCAGCAGCAGGAGCAGGCCGGTGCCGTCACGGCGTTCCTCGCGGTCGATGCGCACGTCCGGGCCGAGCTTGCGGAAGCCCGCGCCGACCGGTGTGGCCAACCCCATCCACAGGGTGTGCAGGGCGCGCAGGGGCGCGGCGGGCCGGTCGGCCTCGGGGACGGTCGCGGTCGACCCCTTCCGTCCGGAGCCTCGGCGTCCGGCGGAGCCGGAGCGGGACGTGGCGGAGGAGGACGACGAACGCGTGGGGGAAGTACGGGTCGCCATGCCCACCAAACTACCGCGAACCGCGGACACGGCAGGCATGGCGACCCGGAGGGGTCAGGCCTCCAGGACCACCGGGATGATCATCGGGCGGCGGCGCAGCTTGCGGTTGACCCACGTGCCGACGGTCCGGCGGACCACCTGCTGGAGCTGGTGGGCGGTGTGGTCCTTGCTGGACTGCACGGCCTCCTCGAGCGCCCGGACGATCTTCGGCTTGATCTCCTCGAACACCTTCTCGTCCTCGGCGACGCCGCGGGCGTGGACGTCCGGGCCGGACACGATCGTGCCGGTCTGCCGGTTGACCACGGTGATGATCGAGAGGAAGCCCTCCTCGCCCAGGACACGGCGGTCCTTGAGGTCCGAGTCGGAGATCTCGCCCACGGAGGAGCCGTCCACGTACACGTAGCCGCACTCCACCTCGCCGACGACCTTCACGAGGCCGTCGGTCATGTCCACCACGGTGCCGTTGCCGGCCAGGATGACGTTCTCGGCCGGCACGCCGGTCTTCTCCGCGATCCGGCCGTTGGCGATCAGGTGGCGGGTCTCGCCGTGCACCGGCATCACGAACTCGGGCTCGACGATGTTGTAGCAGTACAGCAGCTCGCCCTCGGAGGCGTGGCCGGAGACGTGCACCTTGGCCATGCCCTTGTGCACCACGGTCGCGCCGAGCTTCATGAGCCCGTTGATCACGCGGAACACGGAGTTCTCGTTGCCCGGGATCAGGGAGGAGGCCAGCACGACGAGGTCGCCCTCCTCCAGCTGCACCTGGTGGTCCCCGTTGGCCATGCGGGACAGGGCCGCCATCGGCTCGCCCTGGGAGCCGGTGACCATGAGCACGATCTCGTCGTCGCGGTACTTGTCCACCTTGCGGATGTCCACGAGGATCCCGTTCGGCACGTTGAGGTAGCCGAGCTTCGCCGCGATGGTCATGTTGCGGATCATGGAGCGCCCGCCGAAGGCCACCTTGCGACCGTGCTTGTGGGCGGCGTCGAGGACCTGCTGGACGCGGTGCACGTGGGAGGAGAACGAGGCCACCACGATGCGGCGCTTCGCCGTGGCGAAGTAGCGCTCGAGGGTGGGGCCGATCTCCGCCTCCGTGGTGGTGAACCCCGGGACCTCGGCGTTCGTGGAGTCGGTCATGAACAGGTCCACGCCCTCCTCGCCGAGACGGGCGAAGGCGCGCAGGTCCGTGATGCGGCCGTCGAGCGGCAGCTGGTCCATCTTGAAGTCGCCGGTGTGCAGGATGGTGCCGGCGTCCGTGTGGATGGCGACGGCGAGCGCGTCCGGGATCGAGTGGTTCACGGCCACGAACTCGCACTCGAACGGGCCGAACTCGACGATGTCGTCTTCCTTGACCACGCGGGTGCGCGGCTTGATCCGGTGCTCCTCGAGCTTGGCCTCGATCAGGGCGAGGGTCAGCTTGGAGCCGATCACGGGGATGTCGTCGCGCAGGCGCAGCAGGTACGGCACGGCACCGATGTGGTCCTCGTGGCCGTGGGTCAGGACGATGCCGACGACGTCGTCCACGCGGTCCCGGATGTAGTCGAAGTCCGGCAGGATCAGGTCGACGCCGGGCTGGTGCTCCTCGGGGAAGAGGACGCCGCAGTCGACGATGAGGATCTTGCCGTCGATCTCGAAGGTGACCATGTTGCGGCCGACCTCCTCGAGGCCGCCCAGCTGGACGATGCGGCAGGTGCCCCGCTTGAGCTTGGGCGGGGTGGACAGGCGGGTGCCTGCGGTCATGGAACGGGTCCCTTCTAGAAGGTGATGCCGGCCTCCGCGAGGTCGGCTCGGATGACGGAGAGCTCGTCCGGCGTGGCCTGGACGAGGGGCAGCCGCACGGCTGCGGACGGGATGACGCCCTGGGCGGCGAGGACGGCCTTCGCGGCCACCGCGCCCTGGACGTGGGTCATGATGCCGCGCTGGACGGGGTCCAGCGCGAAGTGGTGATCACGGGCACCGGCCAGGTCGCCGGCGTGGACGGCGTCCACGAGCTGGCGGTACAGCTCGGGGGCCGCGTGCGCGGCCACCGAGACGACCCCGACGGCGCCGAGCGCCATGAGCGGCAGGGTCGCGCCGTCGTCGCCGGAGTAGAGGTCGAGGTCTGTGTGCGCCAGGACGGTGGTGGTGGACTGCAGGTCCCCCTTCGCGTCCTTGAGCGCACGGATGTTGGGGTGCTGCGCGAGCGCGATGATCGTCTCGGGCTCGATCGGCATCACGGAGCGGCCCGGGATGTCGTAGAGCATGATCGGCAGGTCCACGCCGTCGGCCACGGCCTCGAAGTGCGCGCGGATGCCGGCCTGGTTGGGCTTGTTGTAGTACGGGGTGACGAGCAGCAGCCCGTCCACGCCCGTCTCGGCCGCGCGGCGGGACAGCTCGAGGGTGTGCGCCGTGTCGTTGGTGCCGGTGCCGGCCACGACCCTGGCGCGGTCCCCCACGGCCTCGACGACGGTGCGGAACATCGCCACGTTCTCGTCGTCCGTGAGCGTGGAGGTCTCGCCGGTGGTGCCGGTGACCACGAGGCCGTCGGCCCCGCGGTCCACCAGGTGCTCGGCCAGCGCGGCGGCCGCCTCGAGGTCCACGGCGCCCTCGTCCGTCATGGGGGTGACCATGGCGGGCACGACCGTGCCGAAGAGCAGCTCGGAGGGGATGACGGCGGAACGGACGGCACTCATGGGCCCCACCCTACCTGCGAGACTGGGGGCCCGCGCCGTCCGTGGCCCCTCCGCGACGCGCGGCGACTCGAGAGGAGCCCGCCCTGCGTCCCGCCCCGCCCCCCGCCGCCGTCCGCCCGGACCGGCCCGCGCGTCGCCGGCTGCCCGGCGTCGACGCGGCCCGCGGAATCGCCCTGCTCGGCATGATCACCGTCCACGTCCTCGACCCGGCGACGGCGGACGGGGCGCCGCACCCGGCGTTCCTGTCCTTCGCCGGACGCGCCTCGGTGCTGTTCGTCCTGCTGGCCGGCGTCGGGCTGGCCCTGTCCACGGGGGGCGCGACGCCGGCCACGGGGGCCCGGCGCGCGACGCTGCGCCGCCGGATCGCCCGACGCGCGGGCCTGCTGTTCGTGCTCGGGCTCGCGTGCGGGACGCTCGGGGTCCCCGTGGCCGTCATCCTGTGCCACTACGCCCTGCTCTTCCTGCTCGCGCTGCCCCTGCTGGGCCTGCGTGCCCGCACCCTGGGGGTGATCGCGGGGGCGTGGCTCGTGCTCGGGCCGGTGCTGGTGTTCGCGGTGGTCGCGGCCGTGCAGGCCGTCGTGGGGCGCCAGGAGTTCTTCGTGGGCGGGCGGCTCTGGCTCTCCCCCGGCCCCGCGGACCTGCTGCGTCCCGGGCTGCTGCTGGCCGATCTGACGCTCACGGGCTACTACCCCGTCCTGTCCTGGGGCGCGTTCCTCGTGCTGGGGCTGGCCCTGGGGCGGCTGCCGCTGGACCGGCCCCGCGTGGCCGCCGGGATCCTCGGCGGCGGGGCCGCGGCGTGGGCGGCGGCCGGCGTCGTCGGTGCGGCGGTGCTGCGGGCTCGGGGCACGGTCGGGCGGGTCGCCGCGGCGATCGGCACGGACCCGGTCGAGACGGCGCTCACGCTGCGCACGGGCGAGCCGCGGCTCGCGCTGCTGATCCCGGATCCGCTGTGGCTCGCCCTGCCGACCCCGCACTCCGGGTCCGTGGTGGCCGCCGTGTTTGCGGCGGGCTGGGCCTGCGCCGTGCTGGGCGCCTGCCTGCTGGCCCGGCCGCTGGTCGGGCACGCCGCGCTGCGCCCGCTCGTGGGTGCGGGGCGCATCCCGCTCACGCTCTACGTGGGGCACCTCGTGGTGCTCGCGCTCGTGGACGCGACCGGACTCGACCCGGCCGACGGGGCACTGCTCGCCGCCCTCGTCGTGCTGAGCCTCGCGGCCGGGCTGGCCGCCGAGCTCAGCGGCCGACGGGGTCCGCTCGAAGCCGTGATGGCCCGGCTCTCCCGGGCGGGTGGGGAACGGGCCGTCGCAGGGCGTTGAGCGAGGCGTGGGCCGCGTCAGCCGGCGCGGTGCAGGCGGACGGCCTCCCGGGCCGCCTCGCGGGCGCGGCGGCGGTCGCCCGAGGCGTCGTAGGCCAGGGCGAGGCGGTAGCGGGCGCGCCAGTCGCGCGGTGCGGCCTCGGCCTCCACGCGGTACAGGTCGAACTGGGCGTCGGCGGCCTCCCGGTCGATCCGGCCGCCGGGCGAGCGCGGCAGGTCGTCCTCCGGCAGCCCGCCCTCGGCCTCGAGCTGGTCGGCCAGGCGTTCGGTCTGGCGCCCGAACCACACCTCGCGGGCCAGGACGGCCACGGTCACCAGCACCACGAGGATGACGCCCGCGCCGATCGCCTTGGCCAGCGGCTGCGGGGCGCGCACCAGCGCGACGGACGCGTTGAGGGCGAACCCGGCGAACAGCAGCACGAGCAGGGACACGAAGCCGACCCACACCTTGCTCATCACGGTCGAGCGGCGGGCACGGGCGGCGTGCTCGGTCGGGCCCACGGCGCCGTCGTCGGGGATGCGGGAGGGCTCAGCCAAGGTCCAGGTATCCATCCAGTCCGTAGGTCAGACCCGGGCGGGAGGCCACGGTCCGCAGGCCGAGGACGACGCCGGGCATGTAGGCGCCGCGGTCGAATGCGTCGTGCCGGACCACGAGCTGCTCACCCGGCCCGCCCAGCAGCACCTCCTGGTGCGCCTCCAGGCCACGCAGGCGCACCGCGTGCACGTGCACGCCGTGGACGACGGCACCGCGCGCGCCGTCCGGGTCGTGCTCGGTGGCGTCCGGGGAGACGGGCACGCCGGCCGCCTCCCGGGCCGCGCCGATGAGCTCGGCGGTCCGCACGGCCGTGCCCGACGGGGCGTCCACCTTGTCCGGGTGGTGCAGCTCGACGAGCTCGACGGACTCGAAGTACCGCGCCGCCTGCGCGGCGAACGCCGAGGCCAGCACCGAGCCGACCGAGAAGTTCGGGGCGATCAGCACGCCCACCCCCGGGTGCTCCGCCAGCTGCGCCTCGAGGCGCGCGCGGCGCTCGGGCACCCAGCCCGACGTGCCCACGACCGTGTGCAGCCCGTGCTCCACGGCGAAGGCCACGTTCTCGGGCGAGGCGTCCGGCACCGTGAGGTCCAGGACGTGCGTGGCGCCGGCGTCGAGCACCGCGTCCAGGCGGTCCTGCGAGCCGAGCTCGGCCACGAGCTCCAGCCCCTCGGCCGCTCGCACCGCGGGCACCGCGTGGCGGCCCATGCGGCCACGGGCGCCCAGGATCGCGACGCGCGGGACGTCGTCGGGAGCGGACACGGCGGAGGGGGTGCGGGTCTCGGTCATGGCCTCCAGCCTACGCGGCCCGCCCCGGCGGCCGTGGCCGAGGTCAGGCCGGGGCGACGACGACGCGCGCCCGGTCCCCCGCGGCCAGGCGCGCGGCCACGGCCCGGACCTGGCCGGCGTCGACCTCGCGGACCCGGGCGAGGGAGGCCGCCAGGTCCACGTACTCCCCCGTGACCAGCTCGGCCCGTCCCAGCCGGGACATGCGGGCGCCCGTGGACTCCATGCCCAGCACGGTGCCGCCGCAGATCTGCCCGTGGGCGCGCGCGAGCTCCTCCCCGGTGACGTCGGCCTCGGCCATCCGGTCCAGCTCGGCCTCCATCAGCGCGGCCACCTCGTCCACCCGGTCCGGCTGGCAGCCCGCGTACAGGCCCCAGTAGCCGGCGTCGGAGTACCCGGCGGAGAACGAGTAGGTGTTGTAGGCCAGGCCGCGGCGCTCGCGGATCTCCTGGAACAGCCGCGAGGACATGCCCCCGCCCAGGACGGACTGCATGACGCCCAGGGCGAAGCGGTCCGGGTCCGTGGTGGACAGCGAGCGGCCGCCGACGAGGACGTTGGCCTGCTCGACCGCCTTGGTGACGGTGTGCGTGCCGGTCCGCACCCGCGAGGCCGCGGCCCCGGCGGTGTCCACGGCACGGCGCGGGGCGGGCAGGGCTCCCGGGGTGAGCTCCCAGCCCGAGGCGCGCAGGGCGGCGAGGACGAGGCGGCAGACCTCGTCGTGGTCGAGGTGGCCGGCGGCGGTGACGACGAGCTCGTCCGGGCGGTACCAGTGCGTGTAGTGCCCGACCACATGGTCGGGGGTGACGGCCCGGATCGTCTCGGGCGTGCCGCCGATCGGCCGGCCGAGGGGGTGGCCGTCCAGCATGACCTCGGCGAGCTTCTCGTGGGCCACGTCCACGGGGTCGTCCGCGTCCATGGCGAGCTCCTCGAGGATCACGCCGCGCTCGGTCTCGAGCTCGTCCGGGTCGATCAGGGAGGAGGTGAGCATGTCCGTGAGGACCTCCACGGCCATCGGCAGGTCCTCGTCCAGCACGCGGGCGTGGTAGACGGTGGACTCCTTGGCCGTGCCGGCGTTGGACTCCCCGCCCACGCGGTCGAAGGCGGCCGCGATGTCCATCGCGGTGCGCGTGGGAGTGCCCTTGAAGAGCAGGTGCTCGAGGAAGTGCGTGGCGCCGTAGCCCTCGGGCGACTCGTCACGGGACCCGACGGCCACCCAGTAGCCGATGGTCACCGAGCGCTGGTCCGGCATGGCCTCGGTGAGCACGCGGACGCCGCCGGGCAGCACGGAGCGGCGCACCACGGAACCGTTGCCCTCGTCCGCCAGCACGCCGTCGAAGTCCAGGGGGATCTCACGGTGAACACTCATGACGGCCATTCTCGCCCATGCGCGACGACGGCGCCGCACCACTCGCGGGGAGGGTGCGGCGCCGTCGTGGTCACCGGGCCGGGCGGGGCGGATCAGGCCTCGATCTGCGAGGACTCGATCGCGTCCGCGGTCTCGGCCAGGGCGTCGGACTCCGCCACCACCGGGGAGAGGGACAGCTTGCCGCGGTCGTCGATCTTGGTGATCTCGACCTGGACCTTCTGGCCCACGCCGAGCACGTCCTCGACGTCGTCCACGCGCTTGCCCTCGTTGAGCTTGCGCAGCTCGGAGATGTGCAACAGGCCGTCCTTGCCCGGGGTGAGCGAGACGAACCCGCCGAACGTGGTCAGCTTCACCACGGTGCCGAGGTAGCGCTCACCGACCTCGGGGACCTGCGGGTTGGCGATCGCGTTCACCGCGGAGCGCGCGGCCTCGGCCGAGGCGCCGTCGGTGGCGCCGATCAGCACGGTGCCGTCGTCCTCGATGGTGATGTCCGCGCCCGTGTCGTCCTGGATCTGGTTGATCATGGCGCCCTTGGGGCCGATGACCGCGCCGATCTTGTCCACCGGGATGCGCACGGAGATGATCCGCGGGGCGGTGGGGGCCATCTCGTCCGGGGCGTCGATGGCGGCGTTCAGCACGGACAGGATGTGCAGGCGCGCCTCGCGGGCCTGCGTCAGGGCGGCGGCCAGCACGGAGGCCGGGATGCCGTCCAGCTTGGTGTCCAGCTGGATCGCGGTGACGAACTCCGCGGTGCCGGCCACCTTGAAGTCCATGTCGCCGAACGCGTCCTCGGCGCCGAGGATGTCGGTCAGGGCCGCGTACTGGGTCTGGCCGTCCACCTCGGCGGAGACCAGGCCCATGGCGATGCCGGCCACGGGCGCACGCAGCGGCACGCCCGCGTTCAGCAGGGACAGGGTGGAGGCGCAGACGGAGCCCATCGACGTCGAGCCGTTGGAGCCGAGGGCCTCGGAGACCTGGCGGATCGCGTAGGGGAACTCCTCGCGGGCCGGCAGCACGGGCACGAGGGCGCGCTCGGCGAGGGCGCCGTGGCCGATCTCGCGGCGCTTCGGGGAGCCCACGCGGCCGGTCTCGCCGGTGGAGTACGGCGGGAAGTTGTAGTGGTGCATGTACCGCTTGGCCGTCTCCGGCGCCAACGAGTCGATCTGCTGCTCCATCTTGAGCATGTTCAGCGTGGTGACGCCCATGATCTGGGTCTCGCCGCGCTCGAAGATGGCGGAGCCGTGCACGCGGGGCAGGACCTCCACCTCCGCGGTCAGCTTGCGGATGTCCGTCAGGCCGCGGCCGTCGATGCGCACCTGGTCGGTGAGGATGCGGCGGCGCACGATCTGCTTGGTGAGGGAGCCGTAGGCCTTGGCGATCTCGCCCTTGCGCTCGGCGAAGTCCTTGCCCTCGCCGGCGAGCTCCTCGAGCACCTCGAGCAGGTAGGCGTCCGAGGCCGACTCGCGCTCCTGCTTGTCGCCGATGGAGAAGATCTCGGTCAGGCGGTCCGTGGCGAGCTTCTCGACGGCGGCGTAGGCGTCGTCCTGGTAGTCCTGGAACACGGGGACGTCCACCGGGTCCTTGCCGGCGCGCTTGACCAGGTCGGCCTGGGCCTCGCACAGGGCGCGGATGAAGGGCTTGGCGGCCTCGAGGCCCTCGGCCACGATCTCCTCGGTGGGCGCCTGCGCGCCGCGCTCCTTGACCAGGGTCCAGGAGTCCGGGGTCGCCTCGGCCTCGACCATCATGATGGCGACGTCGTCGCCCACCACACGGCCGGCCACGGCCATGTTGAACACGGCGCCCTCGAGCTGGGAGTGCTTCGGGAACGCGACCCACTGGCGCGTGCCGGAGCCGTCGTCCATGAGGGCCATGCGCACGCCGCCGATGGGACCGGAGAACGGCAGGCCGGACAGCTGCGTGGACAGGGAGGCGGCGTTGATGGCCACCGTGTCGTAGATCTCGTCCGGGGCGATCGAGGTGACGGTCACGACGACCTGGACCTCGTTGCGGATGCCCTTGACGAACGCCGGGCGCAGCGGGCGGTCGATCAGGCGGCAGGTGAGGATCGCGTCCGTGGACGGGCGGCCCTCGCGGCGGAAGAACGAGCCGGGGATGCGGCCCGCGGCGTACATGCGCTCCTCGACGTCCACGGTCAGCGGGAAGAAGTCGAAGCCCTCGCGGGGCGACTTGCCGACGGTGGTGGCGGACAGCATCGACGTCTCCTCGTCGATGTAGACCATGGCGGCGCCGGCGGCCTGCTGGGCGAGGCGCCCGGTCTCGAAGCGGACGGTGCGCTTGCCGTACGAGCCGTTGTCGATGACGGCCTCGGCGAAGGTGATCTCAGGACCCTCCATGAGGGCCTCCTTTCAGGTGGACGGCGCCGCAGGCGTCCCTGTCCCCCTGGTCTTCGATCGAGGCCCTCGGCGTCCCGCCGTGCGGCGGGGTCCGGGAGCCACTGTCGAGGACCGCGGGCGATGGGCGCGGAGCCGTCGGGTGTGTCGATGATGCGGGGATGCGCGCCATGGCGCGCCGGAGTGCCGCAGGCTGCGGCGGTCTCCCCCCGGGACACACTACGTGCGTCCGGGGGCAGACGAAAGGCGGCGCCGGCGCTCGCGGGTCTCCCGCGGGCTCCGGCGCCGCCTCCTCAGGTCACTTGCGCAGGCCGAGGCGCTCGATCAGCGCGCGGTAGCGCTCGATGTCGACCTTCTGCAGGTAGCCGAGCATGCGACGACGGCGACCGACCAGGGCCATCAGGCCGCGACGGGTGTGGTGGTCGTGCTTGTGCTCCTTGAGGTGCTCGGTCAGGTCCTTGATGCGGCGGGACAGGACCGCGATCTGCACCTCGGGGGAGCCGGTGTCGCCCTCGTGGGTGGCGTACTCCTTGATGATCTGCTGCTTGACAGCGGGATCCAGGGCCATGGTGGGCCTCCTTCACTTCGGTACCGCGAACACGGGCCGCGCCCCGCCGGGGCGGACGACGCGGGGCCCACCCCACCGCGGACTGCAGGGAGGCCGAGGGTCGAGTCTACCGCATCGCCTACCCTGGCCCGGTGAGCACCCCACCGGTCCCCCACTCCCCGGCCCCGTCGTCGTTCCCCCTCCGGCCGCCCGCGCCGCCCCTGGATCTGCCGCTGATCGGCCACGGCTACCCCGCGCTGCTGCGCACGCCGCGGGCCCGATGGTGGAACCCGCTCGCGTCCTTCGGCCTCGTGCTGGCCGGCCTGGTGGGCCTCCTCGTGCTCGGGGGCGTGCTGGGCGCTCTCGCCCTGATCGCCACGTCCGGGCCCGCGCTGCTCGGCGCGGCCGACCCGACGGACGTGACCGACCTCGACCTGTACTCCGCGCCCATGGTGCTGCTGAACAACCTCCTGCTCGCCGCGCTGATCGGGGTCGCGCTGCTGGCCGTGGCGCTGGGCCACCCCGTCGCCGCCCGCTTCGTCCACTCGGTCGAGGGCCGCGTGCGCTGGCGCTGGCTGGCGCGCTGCGTCGTCGTGCTGACGCCGCTGTTCCTCGCCTACGTGCTGGGCGCGTGGGCCCTCGACGGCGCCCCCACGGCCCCGCGCGCGCAGGACTGGGTCTGGCTGCTCGTCATGGCGTTCGTGCTCACCCCGTTCCAGGCCGCGGGCGAGGAGTACCTGTTCCGCGGGTGGCTGCTGCTGGCCGTCGGCACGTGGATCCGCCGGCCGGTCGTGGCCGCTGCGGTCACCGCGGTGCTCTCGGCGGCGACCTTCTCGCTCGCCCACGGCTCGCTCGACCCGTGGATCCTGCTGGACCTCGCCGCGTTCGCCGTCGCCGCCGTCCTGCTCACGTGGCGCACGGGCGGGCTCGAGGCCGCCGTCGCCCTCCACGTGGTCAACAACGTGGTGATCATCGCCGTCGGCACGCTCGTGGGCACCGTCGAGGACAGCTACGTGGGCGCGGAGACCGCCGGCTCCCCGGCGGCCACGCTGCTCTCGGTGGCGGTGGTCGCGGTGGCCACGGCGCTGCTGCTCTGGCAGGCGCGGCGGGCCGGGATCGCCCGGACGGTCCCGGTCACCGTGGGCGCCCGCCCCTGACCGGCGCCGCCCACCAGGCCACCGTCACGTAGGGCACCTGCAGGACCGCGTCCGCCGCATGGCCCAGGTGCTCGTGCAGGTACCAGTCGAGGTTGGCCGTCATCCGGGACCGGATCCGCTCGTCCGCGCGCAGCCAGTACGAGCGCGAGGCCATGAGTCCGTGCAGCCCCGCCGCGGTCATGGGCTGCGTCCACGCCCAGCGCGCGTGCTCCTCCGCCCCGAACGGGGCGGCGAACCGGCGCTGCTCCGGCCGGGCGGCGTGCACGTCCCCGGCGTGCATGATCCGGGTGAGACGGTGCACCCACGGCACCGCCGTGTCGAGCTGGTTCCACACCGCGGCCAGGCGCCCACCCGGGCGCAGCACCCGTGCGGCCTCCGCGCTCGCCGCGGCCGGGTCCATCCAGTGCCATGCCTGGGCCGCCAACACGGCGTCGGCGCTCGCCGCCGGCAGGCCCGTGGCCTCGCCCGTGCCCGGCACGGCGCGCACCCGCCCGCCCGTGCCGGCCGCGACCTCGCGTTCCAGGACGGCGCGCATCGACGCCGACGGCTCGAGGGCCGTCACCGTCCGCACCCGGTCCGCCGGGCGGGCCGCGAGCAGCCGGGTGAACAGTCCCGTCCCGGCCCCGAGCTCCACCACCTCCGCGCCGTCGGCGATGCCCGCCAGGACGCGGTCCACCACGGCGGCCGGGTAGGAGGGGCGGACGGCGTCGTAGTGCTCCCCGCCGGTCTCGAAGGGGTTGGGCCCGGCCCGACGGGCCCGGGCCGGGCGCCCCGGCAGGTTCGGCACAGCGGGGGGAGCGCCCGGCTCCGGGGCGCTCACCGGTCGGAGGGGGTCGTGGCCAGGATCGCCCGGGCCTCGTCCACGTCCTGCGTGATCTGCGCCACGAGCTTCTCGACGCCCTCGTAGGCGACCATCCCGCGCAGCCGGGCCACGAACTCGACCTCGATGTGCTGGCCGTACAGGTCGAAGTCCTCCACCCGCTCGTCATGGCGGTCGATCACGTGCGCCTCCACCACGCGGGAGACGTCCTCGAACGTGGGGTTCGAGCCGATGGAGATCGCGGCCGGCCACACGCCGCCGTGCGCGTCGTGCACCCAACCGGCGTAGACGCCGTCGGCCGGGATCATGCCCTGCACATCCGTCTCGAGGTTCGCCGTGGGGAAGCCGAGCTCGCGGCCGCGCGCGAACCCGTGCACCACCTCGCCGGCGAGCACGTGGTGCCGGCCGAGCACGGCCGCGGCCTGGGCGACGTCGCCCGCGGCCAGGGCCTCCCGCACCCAGGTCGAGGAGCAGCGGCGCTCCGGCTCGGCCCCGTGTTCGGCGGGGAACTCCTCGACGGCCTCGACCTCGAAGCCGTAGCGGGCCCCCAGGCGCACCATCTCCGCGACGTCGCCGGTGTTGCCCCGGCCGAAGCGCACGTCGTGCCCCACGACCACGACGGCGGCGTGCAGCCCGTGCACGAGCATGCCGCGGACGAACTCCTCCGGGGACTGGTCCGCGAACTCGAGGGTGTAGCGCTGCAGGAGCACCGCGTCCAGACCCGCCTCGTCCAGGAGGACGACCCGCTGCTCGGGGCTGATGATGTCCACGTGGGGCACCTCGGGATGGTGCACGGCGCGCGGGTGCGGGGTGAAGGTCACGGCCACGGCCAGGGCGTCGCGGGCCCGCGCCAGCTCGACGACCCGGCGCAGCACCTCCCGGTGGCCGCGGTGCACGCCGTCGAAGTTGCCCAGGGTGACCACGGTGCGCGGCAGGTCCGTGGGGACCTCGTCCAGGCTGTTCCAGACCCGCATCAGAGCGCCCCCGCCTCGGCCGGGCGGGCGGGGCGGTGCGTCAGCAGCCAGATCAGGCCGACCACCGGCAGCACGAGCGGCACGTAGCCGTAGCCCGCGCCGAACCGGGACCACACGGTGTCGTGGGCGAACATCCCCGGATCCAGGACGGTCCACAGGCCCACGCCCACCACGCCGGCCAGCTCCACGAGCACGGCGCCCAGCGCCACGGCCCAGGCGCGCGCGCCGGAGCGGGCGAGCGCGAACGTCGCCACGATGTACACGACCGCCGCGACCGCGGAGAGCGTGTACGCCACGGGGGCGGCGTCGAACTGCGTGAGGATCTGGAAGAGGCTGCGCGCGCTCGCCGAGAGGGCGAACACCGCGTAGACCATGACGATGATCCGGCCGAGACCCTGGTTGCGCGCGGGGGCGCCGTCGCTGGGTGCCATGTCCATCCTCCTCACCACTGCCCGAACCAGATGACCTGCATGCGATGCAGCATCACGGCGATCGTGGGCCCGACCACGGCCAGCACGAGGTTGGACCACCGGGTCTTGTCCGTGACGGCCCAGCCCACGGCGATCACCGGCACGATCAGGGCGGTGAGGATGTAGCCCCAGAACTCCCAGCCGGGGCCGTTCAGGGTGTCCCCGCCGAGCTGGCGGACGGCGGCGGCCGCCGCATAGACGAGCGTGAACAGCTCGACGGCGGCCACCGAGAGGATCGAGGCGTCCGCGGGGTGGCGGCGGATCGCCGTCATCACCACGCAGACGACGAACGAGACGGCACCGATCACCAGTCCCGTCCAGAACCAGGCGTCGAGGATCATGCGGTCCTTCCCTGTCCCGGCCCCTCGGCCGGGGCGAACACGAGCTGGGGCTTGGCGACGTCGGCGCCGCGGCGGCGCACGTCGGAGACGAGGGCGATGACGCGGCCGTCCGGCGCGCGCCCGGCGACGAGCGTCTCACCCGTGCCGGTGGGCGCCACGACCCGCCCGAAGGCGAGCTCGTGGGCCTCGTGCTCCGTCAGCTCGCGCACCGGGAAGAGCCCGGCGGCGGCCTCGGAGAGCTCGGTCATCGCGAACCGCTCCGCGAGGGCCTCGAGCGAGAGCGCGTCGGCCACGTCGAACGGGCCGACGGCGGTGCGGCGCAGCGCCGTCAGGTGACCGCCGGTCTCGAGGGCCTCGCCCAGGTCGCGGGCGAGCGCCCGGATGTAGGTCCCGGAGGAGCAGCGCACGGTGACGTCGAGGTCGACCAGCCGGCCGCCGTCGAGCCGGCGCAGCTCGTGCACCGTGAACTCGTGCACGGTGACGGGGCGGGCGTCGAGGGTGACGTCCTCTCCCGCGCGGACGCGATCGTAGGCGCGCCGGCCCGCCACCTTGACGGCGGAGACGGCCGAGGGCGCCTGCAGGATCTCGCCCGTGAGGGCGGCGACCTGCTCGGCCACGCGCTCGGGCGTGACGGCGTTGGCCAGCCGGGTCTGCACGACCTCGCCCTCCGCGTCGTCCGTGACGGTCGACTGCCCGAGCCGGATCGTGGCCGTGTACGTCTTGTCCGTGCCCGTGATGGCGGTCAGCAGGCGCGTGGCCTTGTTGACGCCGACCACGAGCAGGCCCGTGGCCATGGGGTCCAGGGTGCCGGCGTGGCCCACCTTGCGGGTGCCCGCCAGCCGGCGGACCCGCCCGACGACGTCGTGCGAGGTCCACCCCTGCGGCTTGTCCACGAGGACGACCCCCGACGCCTCCGTTCCCGGCGCGTCGGGGGCCTGTCCCCCGGTGCTGCGTGCGCTCACCGTGCCGCGGGCCTCAGGCGCGCGGGGCGTCGTCGGCGTCGGCGTCCGGCTCCGCGGTGCGGTACGGGTCCGCGTCACCGGCGTACGACGCGCCCTCGCGCGCCTTCGCCAGCTCGGCGTCCCGCTCCTTGGCCGCGCGGAGGACGTCCTCCAGGTGTGCGGCCGCCTCGGGGACGGTGTCCGCCACGAACTCGAGTGTGGGCACCAGGCGGATGGTGAGCCCGCGGCCCACCTCGCGGCGCAGGATGCCGCGGTTGTCCTGGATGCCCTCGTGGGCGGCGGCCACCGTGGCCTCGTCGCCCAGGACGGTGTAGTAGACGGTGGCGTGCTGCAGGTCGTTGGTCACGCGGACCTCCGTCACGGTGACGGGCTCCACGCGGTCGTCCTTGACGCCGCGGCGCAGCGCCTCGGCCACGAGGACCTTGATGCGCTGGGCCAGACGGCCGGCGCGTGCCGGATCGGCCATGGTGCGGTTCCTTCCGGTGGTGATGGTTCAGAGGGTGGGACGCGGAGGGCGGGGGCCCGTGCGGGCCCCCGCCCCGGCCGTCAGACGCGCGGCTTCTCCTGCATCTCGAAGGTCTCGATCACGTCGCCCTCCTTGATGTCGTTGAAGCTGCCCAGGCCGATGCCGCACTCGTAGCCCTCGCGGACCTCCGTGGCGTCGTCCTTGAAGCGGCGCAGCGACTCGATCTTGAGGTGATCGGAGACCACCACGCCGTCGCGCACCAGGCGGGCCTGGGCGTTGCGGCGGATGAGGCCCGAGCGCACGAGCGAACCGGCGATGTTGCCCCACTTGGAGGAGCGGAACACCTCGCGGACCTCGGCCGAGCCGAGCTCGACCTCCTCGTACTCCGGCTTCAGCATGCCCTTGAGCGCGTTCTCGATGTCGTCGATCGCGTCGTAGATCACGCTGTAGAAGCGCATGTCCACGCCCTCACGGTCGGCCAGGTCGGCGACCCGCTCGGCGGGGCGCACGTTGAACCCGATGATGATGGCGTTGTCCACGGTCGCCAGGTTCACGTCATTCTGCGTGATGGCGCCGACGCCGCGGTGGATGACGCGCAGCTGCACCTCGTCCTCGCCGACCTCGATCTTGAGCAGCGAGTCCTCGAGCGCCTCGACGGCACCGGACGCGTCGCCCTTGATGATGAGGTTGAGCGTGTCCAGCTTGCCCTCGGCCACGGCCTGGTCGAAGTCCTCCAGGGTGATGCGCTTGCGGCGCTTGGCCAGCTGGGCGTTGCGGTCCGCGGCCTCGCGCTTCTCCGCGATCTGGCGGGCGGTGCGCTCGTCGTCGGTGACGAGGAACGAGTCGCCGGCACGCGGCACCGCGGACAGGCCGAGCACCTGGACGGGACGCGACGGATCGGCCGCCTCCACGGCGTTGCCGTTCTCATCGAACATGGCGCGCACACGGCCGTGGGCGGAGCCCACCACCATGGTGTCGCCCACGCGCAGCGTGCCGGTCTGCACCAGCACGGTGACGACGGCGCCGCGGCCCTTGTCGAGGTTGGCCTCGATGGCCACGCCGCGGGCGGCCTTGTGCGGGTTCGCCGTGAGCTCGAGGGCGGCGTCCGCGGTGAGCAGGATCGCCTCGAGCAGCTGGTCGATGTTGATGTTGTTGCGCGCGGAGACGTCCACGAACATCGTGTCGCCGCCGTACTCCTCGGGCACGAGGCCGTACTCGGTGAGCTGACCGCGGATCTTGTCCGGGGCGGCGGTGTCCTTGTCGATCTTGTTGACCGCCACCACGATCGGCACGCCGGCCGACTGGGCGTGGTTGAGCGCCTCGACGGTCTGCGGCATGACGCCGTCGTCGGCCGCCACCACCAGCACGGCGATGTCGGTGACCTTCGCACCGCGGGCACGCATGGCGGTGAACGCCTCGTGACCCGGGGTGTCGATGAAGGTGAGGCGACGCTGCTCGCCCTCGTGCTCCACGGGCACCTGGTAGGCGCCGATGTGCTGCGTGATGCCGCCGGCCTCGCCCTCGATGACGTTCGAGGAGCGGATGGCGTCCAGCAGACGCGTCTTGCCGTGGTCCACGTGGCCCATGACGGTGACGACCGCGGGGCGCGGCTCGAGGTCGGCCTCGTCCTCGTTGGCCGCCTCGGCCTCGAGGTCGATGTCGAAGGCCTCCAGCAGCTCCTTGTCCTCGTCCTCCGGGGACACGATCTGGACCTTGTAGCCCAGCTCGTCGCCGAGCAGCTGGAAGGTCTCCTCGTCGAGGGACTGGTTGGCCGAGGCCATCTCGCCGAGGGTGAAGAGCACCTTCACCAGGTCGGCGACGTCGGCGCGGATCTTCTCGGCGAAGTCGGCCAGGGACGCGCCGCGGCGCAGGCGCAGAACGGTGGTGCCGTCACCCTTGGGGACCTTGACGCCGCCGATCTCACGCGTGTGCTGCTGCTCGAACTCCTGGCGCTTCGCGCGCTTCGACTTGCGTCCCCTGCGCGGGCCGCCGCCGCGCCCGAAGGCGCCCTGGGCGTTGCCGCGACCGCCACGGCCGCCCGGGCCGCCGGGACGACCCGGACCGCCACCGGGGCCGCCGCCCGGACGGCCACGGCCGCGGGCCGGCTGCGGGGCCGGGGTGATCTGCTTGGGCATCATGCCCGGGTTCGGACGCGGCCCACCGGGGCGGGGACCGCCGGCGCCCGCGGCCGGGCGCGGACCGCCCGGACGGGGACCGCCGGCACCGGCCGGCGGACGGGGGCCGCCCGGACGAGGCGCGCGGTCCTCACGACCGGAGCGCATGCCCTGCGAGGGGGCGAACGGGTTGTTGCCCGGACGCGGAGCACCGCCACGGCCGCCCGGGCGGGCGCCCGGGCGAGGCCCGGCGGAGCCGCCCTTGGGGCTGAACGGGTTGTTGCCGGGACGCGGGGCGCCCGGCTTGGGCGCGGAGGCACCCGGCTTGGGCGCGGCGGCGCCCGGCTTCGGCACGGCCGACCCCGGCGTGGCCGGCGGCTGCGGGGCCTTCGGCTCGGCCGGGGCGGCCGGCGTCGGTGCGGCGGGGCCGGGGGTCGGGGCGGCGCCCGGCTTGGGCGCGGCGGTGCGGCCCGCGGCGGGACCGGGCGCCGGGGCGCCGGCATTCGACGTGGGGGCCGCGGCGCGCGGCGACGGGGCGGCCGCCGGCTTCGGCGCGGCGGAACGGCCCGGGGCGGCGGGCGTGGAAC
Source organism: Micrococcus sp. KT16 (assembly GCF_003315015.1). Lineage (NCBI taxonomy): Bacteria > Bacillati > Actinomycetota > Actinomycetes > Micrococcales > Micrococcaceae > Micrococcus > Micrococcus sp. KT16. The sequence continues at coordinate 217,060 of NZ_QNRG01000002.1, forward strand.
CGGGCTTGGCGGCGGACTTGCCGGCACCCGGGTAGGCGTTGCGCAGCTTCTTGACCACCGGGGGCTCGATGGTGGACGAAGCCGAGCTGACGAACTCGCCGAGGTCCTTGAGCGTGCTCAAGGCCTCCTTCGAGGTGATGCCGAGCTCCTTGGCGAGCTCATGGACGCGGACCTTGGCCACGGTTCTCCTGTTCTGGCCCCACGGGCCGGAACGGAGCCGCTCGGGCTGTCCGTCTCAGCGCGTCCTGGGACCGTTGACGTTGCTCCAGGCCGTCGCGCGCGCCACCAGGGCACGCGCACCACGGCCTGCCTGATAGCAGGGGGTGAAGTTCATCGCTGGGCACTCATGCTTCAGTGCTCATCGGGTACGCATCAGATCTCTGACCCGCCTTCATCTGTCGGTCTGTCAGCCGGTGCCTCCGCGGTGCGGCCCAGCGCGTCGGCGTCGACGGCGGACCGGAAGGCCCGCCCGAACGCGCGGCGGCGCAGGGCGAGGAGGAGGCAGTCCTCGCCGGGATGCAGCCACGCACCCCGGCCGGGACGGCGTCGTTCCGGGTCCCAGACGACGGATGGGGGTTCCGTCGAGGAGTCCAGGGCGACGCGCACCAGCTCTTGCTGGTCCGCCCTCGATCGGCATCCGATGCAGGTGCGCACGACCGTCCGAGACGTCATGCGTTCACCCCTCACGGGCGTCGGATCGAGAAAGGACCTCATCCATCCTAGCGCGTCCGGGCCCGGATCTGTTCCCGGGGACGGTCAGCGGCCCGGGGCGGAGGTGGTGACCCCGTCGCCGACGATGTCGATCCGCCAGCCCGTGAGCTTGGCCGCGAGGCGGGCGTTCTGGCCCTCCTTGCCGATGGCCAGGGACAGCTGGTACTCCGGCACCACGGCGCGGGCCGAGTGCTGGTCCGCGTCGAGGATCTCCACCGAGACGGTCGTGGCGGGCGAGAGGGCGTTGGCGATCATCGCGGCGGGGTCGTCCACGTGGTCGACGATGTCGATCTTCTCGTCGTTGAGCTCCGTCATGACGGCGCGCACGCGGCTGCCCATCTCCCCGATGGAGGCGCCCTTGGCGTTCACCCCGGGGCGGGTGGCGCGCACGGCCATCTTGGTGCGGTGGCCGGCCTCGCGGGCCAGCGCCGTGATCTCGACCGAGCCGTCCGCGATCTCCGGGACCTCGAGCTCGAAGAGCTTGCGCACGAGGCCGGGGTGCGAGCGGGACACCGTGACGGACGGGCCCTTGGCGCCGCGCGTCGCGGAGACCACGTAGGCGCGGATCCGGCGGCCGTGGGCGTAGTCCTCGCCGGGCACCTGCTCGGGCGGCGGGAGGACGGCCTCGAGGGTGCCGAGGTTCACCTGGACCATGTGGCGGTTCAGGCCCTGCTGGATGACGCCGGAGACGAGCTCGCCCTCCTTGTCCTTGAACTCGCCGAGGACCTTGTCGTCGTCCTCCTCGCGCATGCGCTGGATCATCACCTGGCGCGCCGTGGAGGCGGCCACCCGGCCGAAGCCGTTCGGGGTGTCGTCGAACTCGCCGATGGGCGTGTCGTCCTCGTCCAGCTCCGTGGCCCACACGGTGACGTGGCCGGTCGCGCGGTCGATCTCCACGCGGGCGCGCTTCAGGGCCCCCGGGGTGCGGTGGTACGCCATGAGCAGGGCCTGCTCGATGGTGGGGATGAGGCGGTCCATCGGGATCTCCCGCTCCGCCTCCAGCATGCGCAGCGCGCTCATGTCGATGTCCAACTCATGCCTCCGTGTGCTCGGCCGTGTCCTCGCCCGCGGCGGCGTCGGCGTCGCCGGCCTGCTGAGCGGGGCTCCACTCTACCTGCACGATCGCCGGACCGAGGCGGTCGAGGGCGACCCGCTCGGCGGGCAGCTCCTTGGCCTTCATGCCCTTCTTCGCGGGCGGGCGCACCACGGCCAGCTCGACGTCGTCGTCCGTCACGTCCTTCAGGCGGGCGGTCACGGGCGCGGCGCCGTCGACCGAGACCTCGACGAGACGGCCGACGTTGCGGGCGAAGTGGCGGGGCTCGGTGAGCGGGCGGTCCACGCCCGCGGTGGTGACCTCCAGCAGGTACTCCCCCGCGCCGACGCCGGGCACGTGGTCGCCCAGGGCGTCGAGGGCGGCGGAGACCCGGCCGGAGAGGCGGGCGACGTCGTCCAGGCTCAGGCCCTGGGTGCCCGAGGCGCGGTCGAGGACCACCTCGACGGTGCGGTGCTCGGCGGTGCCCGTGGCGCGCACCTGATCCACCACCACGTCGTCGGCCGCCAGGGCCTCCTCGACGCGGGTGCGCAGCTCGGCGAGGTCGTCGCGGCGGTCGGTGCTGTCCATGGGGTGCCTCACTCGTCGGGTCGGGGCCGCCGCGCCACGCGGGCGGGGGCCGGGGTCGGGATCCGGGGCCGAGCCTACCGGCGGCCCACGGCGGGGCCGAGTGCTCCCGACCGGGTTGGACGGGGCGAGCTCAGCGCAGCAGCGGGGCGAGGGTGTCCGCGCCGACCTTAACGATGAGCGCGGTCACCACCATGAGGTACACCACGCGGATGAAGCCGGTGCCGCGGGCGATCGCCATGCGGGCCCCCACGTAGCCGCCCACGAGGTTGGCCGCGCCGAGCAGCAGCCCCAGGCCCAGCACCGCGTGCCCCGAGGGCACGAAGTACGCGAGCGCGCCGAGGTTGGTCGCGAGGTTGACCACCTTCGCCTGTGCCGAGGCGTGCAGGAAGTCGAACTTGAGCAGCAGGACCAGCCCCAGGATGAGGAACGTGCCCGTGCCGGGGCCGAGGACGCCGTCGTAGAAGCCCACCGCCGCGCCGAGCGCCACGGCCCGGGCCAGCGCGGTGCTCCGCCGCGGCCCCACGCCGGCGACCTGTCCGAGGCCCGGGCGCACGGCCGTGAACACGGCGACGGCGATCAACGCCGCCAGGATCACGGGCCGGATCACGCCGGCCGGCAGATGCGCGGCGACCACGGCCCCGCCCAGGGCCGCCGCGAAGGCGACGGCGGCCATCGGCAGTGCGGTGGACAGATCCTGCCGCAGGCGCCGCCGGTAGGTGAGCGCCGACGTCGCCGTGCCGAACACCGAGCCGAGCTTGTTGGTGGCCAGGGCCTGGATCGGGCTCAGCCCGGGCACGAGCAGCAGGGCCGGCAGCTGCAGGAGCCCGCCCCCGCCCACGACGGCGTCGATCCAGCCCGCCGCGAAGCCCGCGGCGAGCACGAGGACGAGCAGCCCGGCGGTCAGCTCGACGGCGCCGAACCACTCAGCGCCCGTCGCGCACCTCCGCGAGCACCGCCGCGACGGCCCCGTCCACGGGCACGGGGCGCGCCTCACCGGTGGCACGGTCCTTGAGCTCGAGCTCGCCGTCCGCCAGGCCGCGGCCGATCACCACGGTGGTGGGCACGCCGATGAGCTCGGCGTCCTTGAACTTCACGCCGGGGCTGACCTTCGGACGGTCGTCCACGAGCACGGTCAGGCCCTCGGCCTCGAGGCCCGCGGCGAGGGTCTCGGCGGCGGCGAGGCCGTCCTCGCCCTTCGTGGCGACGACGACGTGCACGTCCGCCGGGGCCACCGCGCGCGGCCACGCCAGGCCCTTGTCGTCGTGGTAGCGCTCGGCGATCGCGGCGACGGCGCGCGTGATGCCGATGCCGTAGGAGCCCATGGTCACCACGACCTGCTTGCCGTGGACGTCGAGGACCTTCAGGTCGAGGGCCTCGGCGTACTTGCGGCCGAGCTGGAAGATGTGGCCCATCTCCATGCCGCGGCGGGTGTGCAGCGGGCCGGAGCCGTCCGGGGCCTCGTCGCCCTCGCGCACCGCGGTGGCCTCGAGCACGCCGTCCCACATGAAGTCGCGGCCGGCCACGAGGCCGAACACGTGGCGCTGGTCCGCGTTCGCGCCGGTGATCCACGCGGTGCCGGGGGCGATGCGCGGGTCCACGAAGAAGGGCAGGCCCGAGACGGAGCCCTCCGCGCCGAGGACCGGGGTGCCCTCGACCGCGTCGGCCGCCGCGGGGCCGATGTAGCCCTTGACCAGGGCGGGGTGCGCGGCCAGGTCCGCGGCGGTCGCGGCCTCGAGCGTGGGCTCGCCGACCACGCCGAGCGCCGGGCCCACGGAGGCCTCGAGACGCTTGAGGTCCACCTCACGGTCGCCGGGCACGCCCACGACGAACGGGCGGCGCTCGCCGCCGTCCACCACCGCGGTGACCACGACGCACTTGAGCGTGTCCGCGGCGGTCCACGGCTCGCCCTCGCGCGGGGCCAGCTGGTTGGCGACGTCCACGAGCGCGGCGATGGTGGTGGAGACCGGGGTGTCCTTGACCTCGGCGGCGGGCAGGACCGCCATGGCCGCCTCGTCCAGCGGGGCGGGGGCCACCGTGGTGACGGCCTCGACGTTGGCGCGGTAGCCGCCGTCGGACTCGACGAAGGTGTCCTCGCCCACCTCGGTGGGGTGCAGGAACTCCTCGGAGCGGGAGCCGCCCATCGCACCGGAGGTGGCCCGCACCGGCACGACCTCGAGGCCGAGGCGGTCGAAGATCCGCAGGTAGGCGGCCCGGTGGGCCTCGTACGCGGCGTCCAGGCCGGCGTCGTCCACCGTGAAGGAGTAGGAGTCCTTCATGATGAACTCGCGCCCGCGCAGCAGGCCGGCGCGCGGGCGGGCCTCGTCCCGGTACTTGGTCTGGATCTGGTACAGGTACGCGGGCAGGTCCTTGTACGAGGAGTACAGGTCCTTCACCAGGAGCGTGAACATCTCCTCGTGTGTGGGGGCCAGGAGGTAGTCGTTGCCCCTGCGGTCCTGCAGGCGGAACAGCCCGTCGCCGTACTCATCCCAGCGCCCCGTGGCCTCGTAGGGCTCCCGCGGCAGCAGCGCCGGGAAGTGCACCTCCTGGGCGCCGATCGCGTCCATCTCCTCGCGCACGATCCGCTCCACCTTGGCCAGCACCTTCAGGCCCAGCGGCAGCCACGAGTAGATGCCCGGGGCCGCGCGACGGATGTAGCCGGCACGGACGAGGAGCCTGTGGCTCGCCACCTCGGCCTCCGCCGGGTCGTCGCGCAGGGTGCGCAGGAACAGGGTGGACATGCGCAGGGGCATGACGGGGCCTCCTCGGACGGGCTCGCGCGGTCGGGGCGGCGCGCGGGACGGGACGACGCCGGCACGGGGTGCCCGGCGTCCTGACCGCCGATCCTATCGCCCGCGCAGGGCCCGCCGGGTCAGTACAGGACGGTCGCGAACGTGCCGCGCCGCTCGAACCCCACGCGCTCGTACGTGCGCAGCGCGGGGGTGTTGTACGCGTTGACATAGAGGCTGACCACGGGCGCCTGGAGTCGCACGTAGTCCACGACGGCGGCCATCGCCGACGCCGCCAGTCCTCGGCCCCGCGCGGCGGGGGCCATCCACACGCCCTGGATCTGGGCGCACCGGGAGGAGAGCAGCCCGATGTCCGCCTTGAAGCGCAGCGGGCCGCCCGCGTCGCGCGGTCCCGGGTCGATGAAGACGCGTCCGGCGTGGATCAGCCGCTCGACGCGGTCCCGGTACTGGGCCGCGCCCCCGGCGAATGGGGAGAAGCCGAGCTCCTCCTCGAACATCGCCGCGCTGGCCGGCAGGACGCGCGCGAAGTCGTGTGGCTGCGCCTGCACCACGTGCGGGTTCGGGTCGATCCCCCCGGCCGTGCCCAGCACGAGCAGCGGCTGGTCGGGGCGCACGGACCGGGACCGGTGGCCCGCGGCGGCGAGGGCCTCGCCGGCGGCCAGCACGGGACCGGCCGGGCCGTAGATCGACCCGTACCGGCGGCGCAGCGCGGCGGCCGCCGCGCCGAGCGCCTCCGCGTCGCCCGGCGCCCAGCCGGCGTCCGGGGCCTCGGACGCGGCGACCGGCACCACGTTCGAGCCGATCCAGACGGCCGCGCGCAGCGCGCCGGCGCCCGGGGCGTCGTCGTCGATCCCGAGGAACAGGGTGCCCGCCGCTCCCCCGCGCGGGCCGGCCAGGCGGCCCGCCTCGAGCAGGGAGTCCACGAACACGTTGGACACGGGGGCACGGGCGGACAGGGCCGCGAGCGCGGCGGTGTCCGCGTCGGTCAGCAGGCGGACGCGGTCACCCGTGGCGGCCCGGACCTCCCGGTCAGTGGACGGAGACCACCGGGGCACCGGCGGCAGCCTGGTCACCGCCGTCCTCCCCCAGGTCCATCTCACCGGCGATCCGGTTGGCCTCCTCGATGAGGGTCTCCACGATCTGGTCCTCGGGCACGGTGCGGATGACCTCGCCCTTGACGAAGATCTGGCCCTTGCCGTTGCCGGAGGCGACGCCGAGGTCGGCCTCGCGGGCCTCGCCCGGCCCGTTGACGACGCAGCCCATGACGGCCACCCGCAGCGGGACCTCGAGGTCCTGGAGGCCCTCGGTGACCTGCTCGGCCAGCGTGTACACGTCCACCTGGGCGCGGCCGCACGAGGGGCAGGAGACGATCTCGAGCTTGCGCTCACGCAGGTTCAGGGACTGCAGGATCTGCAGGCCCACCTTGACCTCCTCGACCGGCGGCGCGGAGAGGGAGACGCGGATGGTGTCACCGATGCCCTGGCCGAGCAGGTAGCCGAAGGCGGTAGCGGACTTGATGGTGCCCTGGAAGGCCGGGCCGGCCTCGGTGACCCCGAGGTGCAGCGGCCAGTCACCCTGCTCGGCGAGCAGCTCGTAGGCGCGGGCCATGATCACCGGGTCGTTGTGCTTGACGGAGATCTTGAAGTCCTTGAAGCCGTGCTCCTCGAAGAGGGAGGCCTCCCAGACGGCGGACTCGACGAGGGCCTCCGGGGTGGCCTTGCCGTACTTCTGCAGCAGGCGCGGGTCCAGGGAGCCGGCGTTGACGCCGATGCGGAGGGAGGTGCCGTGGTCCGAGGCGGCCTGCGCGATCTCCTTGACCTTGTCGTCGAACTTCTTGATGTTGCCCGGGTTCACGCGCACGGCGCCGCAGCCGGCCTCGATCGCCGCGAACACGTACTTCGGCTGGAAGTGGATGTCCGCGATCACGGGGATGGTGGACTGCTGGGCGATGACCTTGAGGGCCTCGGCGTCCTTGTCCGTGGGGCAGGCCACGCGGACGATGTCGCAGCCGGCGGCCGTGAGCTCGGCGATCTGCTGCAGGGTCGCGCCGATGTCGTGCGTCTTGGTGGTGGTCATCGACTGCACCGAGACGGGGTGCTGCGAGCCGACGCCCACCGAGCCCACCTGGATCTGCCGGGTGGTGCGGCGCGGGGCCAGCACGGGCGGCGGGGCGGACGGCATTCCAAGGCTGACGGGCACGGGGGCGCTCCTCATGGGTTCTCGGGGTCGACGGCGCGGGGCCGCCGGGTTCTCCGGTCCATCCTAGGCGCGCGGGCGCCCCGGGGCGCGGGGCGACCGCCCACGGCGAACGGGCCGGGCTCAGAACAGCCGGACCGGCTCCACGATGTCCGCCACGATCAGGATGACGCCCATGAGCAGCATCGCCGCGCCCACCGCGTAGGTCAGCGGCAGCATGCGGGCCAGGTCGAACGGCCCCGGGTCCGGGCGGCCCGTGATCCGGGCCCAACCGCGGCGCACCGCCTCCCACAGGGCGCCGGCCACGTGGCCGCCGTCGAGCGGGAGCAGCGGGATGAGGTTGAACACCATGAGCGCCACGTTCACGCCCGCCAGCAGGGACAGCAGCAGGGCGGCCTTGTCCGTCAGCGTGGCCTCCTCGAGCGCCGCCGCCTCCCCGGCGATCCGGCCGACTCCCACCACGGACATCGGGCCGTCCGGGTCGCGCTCGGCCGGGGTCACCACGGCGACGGCGGTGTCCCACAGCCGCTGCGGCAGCACGAGGACGACGTCGACGACGCCCCGCACCTGCTGGGCCACGAGCGGGCCGGCGTCGAGCGGGGTGCCGCGGACCGTCTCGAGCTGCGCGCCCATGCCGATGAACCCGACCTCGTGGGTCGCCACGGTCCCGTCCGGGGCCCGCTCGGGCCGGCCCAGCGCGTCCGTCACGGGCCGTTCCGTCAGGCGCGGGGTCAGGGTGGCGCTCATCCGCTCGCCGTCGCGCTCCCACTCGATCCGGGTGGGCTGTCCGGCGCGGTCCCGGATCGCGGCGGAGAGGGCGTCCCAGTCGGAGACCGGCCGCCCGTCGAAGGCGAGCACGGTGTCGCCGGGGCGCAGTCCCGCCTCGTGGGCGGGCGCGGCGGGATCGCCCGGGCGGCAGTCCTCTGTCCCGCCGGAGGCGGCGCGGGCCTGCTGCTCCTGCATCGTGACCACGCACCGGTAGACCTCGGCGACGGTGGTGCTGGGCTGCGAGGTGCCCACCGTGGTGACCAGCAGGGCGGTGGCGCCCAGCGCGATGAGCAGGTTCATGAACGGCCCGCCGAGCATGATCACCACCCGCTTCCACACCGGCAGGGCGAGGAAGCGGCGGTGCTCGTCGCCGGGGCGGACCTCCTCGGCGGCCTGGGCCCGCGCGTCGTCGGCCATGCGGCCCAGCTGCTGGACGAAGCCCGTGGACGCCGCGCGGGGCGTCTGCCCGGGCCGCGGCGGGGGCAGCATCCCGATCATCGCGACGTAGCCGCCCAGCGGCACGGCCTTGAACCCGTACTCCGTCTCGCCGCGGCGCCACGAGACGAGCGTCGGGCCGAAGCCGATCATGTACTGCGTGACGCGCACGCCGAAGAGCTTGGCCGGGACGAGGTGGCCGATCTCGTGCAGGGCGATCGAGACCGCCAGGCCCAGCGCGACCGCGAGGACGCCCGCGACGTACCAGAGGATCTCCACGACGGTCACCAGCGGGCCCGCGCCGCACGGCGCGCCCAGGCCTCGGCGGCGAGCACGGCATCCACGGTGAGCCCCGTCGGCGCGGGGTCGTGGCCGGCCGCGGCGAGCACGTGCTCGGGGGCATAGTCGGCGACGACGGCGCGGACCGTGTCCACGATCCCGTCGAAGGGCAGGGCGCCGGCGTGGAAGGCGTCCACGGACTCCTCGTTGGCGGCGTTGAACACGGCCATGTGGGTGGGCGAGGCGGCCGCCGCCTCCTTCGCGGCCCGTACCGCGGGGAAGGCCTCCTCGTCGAGGGGCTCGAACGTCCAGGTGGCCGCCCGCGTCCAGTCGCAGGCCGGGGCCGCGCCCGAGAGACGGCGCGGCCAGCACAGCCCCAGGGCGATGGGCAGGCGCATGTCCGGCGGGGAGGCCTGGGCGAGCGTGGACCCGTCGACGAACTCGACCATCGAGTGGACCACGGACTGCGGGTGGACCACGACGTCGATCCGGTCCAGGGGCACGTCGAACAGCAGGTGGGCCTCGATCACCTCGAGGGCCTTGTTCACGAGGGAGGCGGAGTTGGTGGTGACGACGCGGCCCATGTCCCACGTGGGGTGGGCGAGGGCCTGGGCGGGCGTGACGGCGTGCAGGGCGGCGCGGTCCAGGCCGCGGAACGGCCCGCCCGAGGCCGTGAGCACGAGGCGGCGGACCTCGTCCGCCGTGCCCCCGCGCAGCGCCTGCGCGAGCGCGGAGTGCTCGGAGTCCACCGGCACGAGCTGGCCCGGCGCCGCGGCCGCCTTCACGAGGGCCCCGCCGACGATGAGCGACTCCTTGTTGGCCAGGGCCAGGCGGTGGCCGGCGTGCAGGGCGGCGAGGGTGGGCCGCAGGCCGATCGAGCCCGTGATCCCGTTGAGCACGGTGTCGGCGCCGGGCCACGCGGCGATCTGCTCGGCGGCGCACGGGCCGGTGAACAGCACGGGTCGGGGGGACGGGCGCCCGAGGCGGGCGGCGGCGTCGGCGAGGGCGGCGCGCAGCTCCTCCTCCCCCGCCGCGGCGGAGCCCACCGCCTCGACCTCGAAGCGCACGGCCTGCTCGGCCAGCAGGGTCGTGTTCGCCCCGCCCGCGAGCGCGACGGCCCGGAGCCGGGTGGGGTCCTGGGCGATCACGTCGAGGCCCTGGGTGCCGATCGAGCCCGTGGAGCCGATCAGGGCGACGGCGCGCGGGGCGCCGTCGTCGTCCGCCGGGGCGGGGGCGGGCAGCGTGTAGTCGGTGAGGGATCCGTGCGTCACCCCGCCATGATGCCAGTCGGGCCTGGACACGGACGGGGGGCCGGCCGGACGGACGCCGCACCCCGACGTCCCGCCCCGCCGGCCCCCGTGGGACCGGGTCAGCCGCGGATCAGTGCTGCACCGGCTTCTCGGCGCCGATGCCGGTGAGGGAGCGGACCTCCATCTCGGCCTGCTTGTCGGGGTCCTCGGCGCGCGACGAGGTCACCGAGCCGAGCCAGCCGAGGAAGAAGGCCAGCGGGATGGAGACGATGCCCGGGTTCTTCAGCGGGAACACCGCGAAGTCCGCGCCCGGGATCATCGAGGTCGGCGTCCCGGACATCACCGGGGACAGGACGATCAGGATGATCGCGGAGAGCAGTCCGCCGTACATCGACCACACCGCGCCGCGGGTGGTGAAGCGCCGCCAGAACAGGGAGTAGAGGATGGTCGGCAGGTTCGCCGAGGCCGCCACCGCGAAGGCGAGCGCCACGAGGAACGCCACGTTCTGGCCCTGGGCGGCGATGCCGCCGACGATCGCCAGGACGCCGATCACCACCACGGTGATCTTGCCGATCCGCACCTCCTCCTGCGGGGTGAGCGGGTGCTTGGCGATCACGGAGCCGTACACGTCGTGGGCGAAGGACGCCGCCGCCGTGATGGCCAGGCCCGCGACCACCGCGAGGATGGTGGCGAACGCGACCGCCGAGATCAGGCCCAGCAGGATGGAGCCGCCGAGCTCGAACGCCAGCAGCGGGGCCGCGGAGTTCTGCCCGCCGGGCGCGGCCAGGATGCGCTCGGGGCCGATCAGCGCGCCGGCGCCGTAGCCCAGCACGAGGGTGAACAGGTAGAACGCGCCGATGAGGACGATGGCCCACACCACGGACTTGCGCGCCTCCTTGGCGGTGGGCACCGTGTAGAACCGCATGAGCACGTGCGGCAGGCCGGCGGTGCCGAGCACGAGCGCGATGCCCAGGGACACGAAGTCGAGGCGGGTCAGCGCGCTGGCGCCGTACTGCAGGCCCGGCTCGAGGATCGCCTCGCCCTTCGGGTTCATCTCGACGGCGGCCCCCAGCATGGCGTTGAAGTCGAAGCCGAACAGGGCCAGTGACCACACGGTCATGATCCCCGCGCCGGCGATCAGCAGGATCGCCTTGATGATCTGCACGTAGGTGGTGCCCTTCATGCCGCCGATCAGCACGTAGACGATCATCAGCACGCCCACGATCACGATCACGAGGGCCTGGCCGGCCCGGTCGTTGATGTTCAGCAGCAGGGACACCAGGCCGCCGGCGCCGGCCATCTGGGCCAGGAGGTAGAAGAGGCAGACGGCCATGGTGCCGAAGGCGGCGGCGATGCGCACGGGACGCTGCTGCAGGCGGAAGGACAGCACGTCCGCCATGGTGAACTTGCCGGTGTTGCGCAGCAGCTCGGCCACCAGCAGCAGGGCCACGAGCCACGCCACGAGGAAGCCGATCGAGTAGAGGAAGCCGTCGTAGCCGTAGAGGGCGATCGCGCCCACGATGCCCAGGAACGAGGCCGCGGAGAGGTAGTCACCCGCGATGGCCGTGCCGTTCTGGGTGCCGGAGAAGCCGCGGCCGCCGGCGTAGTAGTCGGCCGAGGACGCGTTCGTCTTGGACGCGCGGATCACGATCACGAGGGTGACCACCACGAAGGCGACGAAGATGCCGATGTTCACGGCGGGGTTGCCGACCGTCTGCGGGGCGGCCTGGAGCAGGGGGGTGAGCGCGCTCATCGCGTGGCCTCCGGGTTCTCGTGGGCGCCGGCGGCCTCGCGCTCGAGGCGCTCACGCAGCGCGGTGGCGCGGGGGTCCAGGGTCCGGTTGGAGAAACGGACGTAGGCGAAGGTGATCAGGAACGTGGTGACGAACTGGAGCAGGCCGAGGATCAGGCCGAGGGTGATGTTGCCGCCGAGGCGGATCGCCATGAACTCGGGGAAGAACGCGCCGACGATCACGAACACCAGGTACCAGACGAAGAACGCCACGGTCATGGGGAAGGCGAAGGATCGGTGGGTGCGCCGGAGCTCGATGAACTCCTCGGACTGCTGCGCGGCGCGGAACTGCGCGGCCGTGGGGACCGGCGCCGTGGGCTCGCTGGATGACATGGGCCCTCCGGGGGTGCGTAGGACGGATCAGTGTGAGACAGATCACTGTGATGACAACCACACTCTGGCGGGCGGAGGGGTGCGCCGTCAAGCGCACCCCTGGGCCGTGCGCCCCTGTGACAGCCCCGGTGCGCAGCCGTGCGGACGCGGACGCGCCCCGACGGCACGGGGCCGCCGGGGCGCGGAGCCGCCGAGGAGCCGGTCAGGCGCTCGCCGGCCGGGGCGCGTCCGCGCGGCGCAGGACCGCGCGGGCCTGGGCGAGGACCACCTCGTCGACCATCGCCCCGTCCAGCTCGAAGGCCCCGTGTCGGCCCTCGGCCGCGGCGAGGACGCGCCGGGCGCGCTCGACGGCCTCCGGGGCGAGCGTGTAGGCGGAGCGCACGACGGGCACCTGGCGCGGGTGCAGGCACACGGTCGCGGTGCAGCCCAGGGCGACGGCGTCCTCGGCCTCGGCGGCCAGCCCGGCCTCGTCGCCGAGGTCCAGGTGGACGGCGTCCCATGCGGCCGCGCCGTGGGCGGCCGCCGCCAGCAGCACCGTCGCGCGGGCGTGCTGGACCACGGAGCGGTAGGCGCCCTCGGGGGTGCGGGAGGAGCTGCCGCCCATCGACGCCACGAGGTCCTCGGCGCCCCACATCAGCGCACCCACGTGCGGGTGGGCGGCCAGGTCGGCGGCGGCGAGGATCCCGGCCGCGGTCTCGCATAGGGCGACGACGCGGGTCTGCGGTCCGAGGGCGGCGACGACCCCGTCCACCTGCGCGGCGGACTCGGCCTTGGCGAGCATGAGCGTGCGCCAGCCCGTCCCGGCGAGCATGGCCAGGTCGGCGTCGTGGTCCGCGGTGCCCGCGGGGTTCACGCGGACCACCACGCGGTCCTCGTCCAGCGGGCCGCCGTCGACCCCGCCCGTCGCCCGCCCCGCCCAGGCCGCCGCGACGGCGTCCCGCGCGGTGGGCCGGGCGTCCGGGGTGACGGCGTCCTCGAGGTCGAGGATCACCGCGTCGGCGCGCTCGAGCGCCGTGGCGTACCGCTCGGGGCGGTCCGCCGGGGTGAACATGACGGCCGGTCCGAGGCTCAGCGCGCTCATGCCCGCTCCCCCGTGCCTGCGGCGTCGGCGGCCTTCGCCTTGGCCTCCGCGTGCGCCTGCGCGGTCCACATCAGACAGGTGCGCTGGGCGCGGACGACGACGTCGCCGTGCTGGTTCTCCCCCGTCATCGCGAACGTGACGACCCGCTGCCCCGGTCGCGAGGAGGACTCGCGGATCGCGGTGACCTCGGAGCGCCCGTAGAGCGTGTCCCCGTGGAAGACCGGCTTCGGGAACGCGATCTCCCCCAGGCCGAGCTGGGCCACGAGCGTGCCCTGCGTGGTCTGACCGACGGCGAGGCCCACCAGGGTGGACAGCGTCAGCATCGAGTTGACCAGTGGCCGGCCGAACGGCTGGGCCGCCGCGTACGCGTGGTCCAGGTGCAGGGCCTGCGGGTTCATGGTGAGGGTGGTGAACAGGACGTTGTCCGCCTCGGTGAGCGTGCGGCCGGGCCGGTGCAGGTAGACCTGGCCGACCGCCAGCTCGTCCGCGTAGCGGCCCCGCTGCTCGATCTCGACGCGCTCCGTCACGTCAGAGGCCCAGCTCGCGGGCGATCAGCATGAGCTGCACCTCGGTGGTGCCCTCGCCGACCTCGAGGATCTTGGAGTCGCGGTAGTGACGGGCCACGAGGGTCTCGTTCATGAAGCCGTAGCCGCCGAACACCTGGGTGGCGTCCCGGGCGTTGTCCATGGCGGCCTCGCCGGCGATCAGCTTGGCCATGGCGGCCTCGGTCTTGAACGGCTTGCCGGCCAGCATCTTCTGGGCGGCCTCGTAGTAGGCCAGGCGGGCGGCGTGCGCGCGGGCCTGCATGCGGGCGATCTTGAAGGACACGGCCTGGAACTGCCCGATCTTCTGGCCGAACGAGGTCCGCTGCTTGGCGTAGGCGACCGACTCGTCCACGCAGCCCTGGGCCGCGCCGGTGGCCAGGGCCGCGATGGCGATACGGCCCTCGTCGAGGATCTCGAGGAAGTGGGCGAAGCCGCGGCCGCGGGCGCCCAGCAGGTTCTCCTCCGGCACGCGCGCGTCCGTGAGGTGCAGGGCGTGGGTGTCCGAGGAGTTCCAGCCGACCTTGTCGTAGGCCTTGGCCACGGAGAAGCCCTCGGTGCCGGCGGGCACGAGGATTGTGGAGATCTCCTTGGCGGGGCGGCCGTCGTGGCCGGTCCTGCCCTCCACGGTGCCGGTCACGGCGGTGACGGTGACGAGCGAGGTGATGTCCGTGCCGGAGTTGGTGATGAACTCCTTGGCGCCGTTGATGCGCCACTGGCCGTCCTCGAGCGCGGCGGTGGTCTGGGTGCCGCCGGCGTCGGAGCCCGCGCCCGGCTCGGTGAGGCCGAAGCCGGCCAGGTGCGTGCCGGCCACGAGGTCCGGCAGCCAGCGCTGCTTCTGTTCCTCGGTGCCGAACTTCAGCAGCGGCATGGCGCCCAGGGAGACGCCGGCCTCGAGGGTGATGGCCACGGACTGGTTGACGCGGCCGAGCTGCTCGAGGGCCAGGGCCAGGGCGAAGTAGTCGCCGCCCATGCCGCCGTACTCCTCGGGGAACGGGAGGCCGAACAGGCCCATCTCGCCCATCTGGGCCACGATCTCGTACGGGAACTCGTGCTGGGCGTCCAGCTCGGCGGAGACCGGGGCCACGACCTCGTCGGCGAACTCGCGGACGGTGTCGGAGAGGACCTGGTAGTCCTCCTCGAGGGCGGGCAGGGTGCGGTGCTTGGTGCTCATGGTCCTCTCCTGTTCTCAGGTGTTCTCTGCGGGTGCTGCGTGCTCGGTGGGCTCGACGACGGCGATCAACGCCTGCGCGGCCACGGCGTCGCCCTCGGCGACGTGGACGGTCACGACGCCGGCGACGGCGGCCGTGACGGGGTGCTCCATCTTCATGGCCTCGACCACCGCCAGCTCCTGGCCCGCGGCCACGGTGTCCCCGGTGGCCACGGACACGGCGACGACGGTGCCCGGCATGGGCGTGCGGGCCTCGGGGGACGCTGCGCCGGCCGGGGCACGACGCGCGGCCGCGGCCGCGCGGGCGGCCTCGACCACCTCGGCCCGGGTGAGGCGGCGGACCTGCCACGCGGCGCCGTCGCGGTGCAGCCACGCTGAGCGCGGGTCCCGCGGGTCACCGGCCAGGAGGTTGACGCCCGCCAGGCCTCCGGCGTCCTCGTCCACCTCGGCGTCGGCGGCGGGGGCGGTGAGGATGCGGTCCTCGTCCCCGACCCGGACGCGCATCCCGGGCTGCGGGGCGCCCGCGCCGCGCCAGCCGTCCGCCCGGGCCCACGCGGTGCCGGCCGCGCGGTGCTCGGCGGCGGCCGCGTCCTCGGACACGTCGGCCAGGGCCTCGGCCGCGAGCGCGGCGAGGTCCTCGGGCAGCGCGGGGGCGGTCCACGCCTCGAGGCCGTCGATCAGCTCGGTGGTGAGCCGGCCGGTCCGCACGTCCTCGCGGGCCGCGAGCTCGCGCAGCCAGCCCAGGTTGGAGCGGACGCCGAACAGCACGGTGTCCGCGAGCGCGGCGTCGAGCCGGTCCAGGGCCTCGGCGCGGTCGGCGCCACGGGCGATGAGCTTGGCGATCATCGGGTCGTAGAAGCCGGTGATCTCGGGCTGTGCGCCGTCGACGTCCACGGGGTCCACGGCGCCGGCGGCGGGGCCAGTCTGCGGTCCGGAGCCGAACGCGCGCTCCTCGGCCGGCCGGGAGGGCAGCAGGAGGGTGTCGACGCGGACGCCCTCGCCGGCGGGCTCGCGCCAGCGCAGCACCGGCCCGGTGGAGGGCAGGAAGCCGTTCGCGGGGTCCTCCGCGTAGACGCGGGCCTCGACGGCGGCGCCGTCGAGGGTCACGTCCTCCTGGGCGAAGCCGAGCGGCCCCCCCGCGGCGATGCGCAGCTGCAGCTCCACGAAGTCCAGGCGCTGTCCGCGCACCCGGACGACCTCCTCGGAGACCGGGTGCTCCACCTGCAGGCGGGTGTTCATCTCCATGAAGAAGAACTCGTCCGGGTTCTCGTCCGAGACGAGGAACTCGACGGTGCCGGCACCGCGGTAGCCCACGGACACGGCCGCGTCCACGGCGGCCCGGCCCAGGCGCTCGCGGAGCTCGGCCCCGTGCGCCAGCCCGGTCAGCAGGGGCGCGGGGGCCTCCTCGATCACCTTCTGGTGGCGGCGCTGCAGGGAGCACTCGCGCTCACCCAGGTGCACGGTGGCGCCGTGGGCGTCCGCGAACACCTGCACCTCGACGTGCCGGGGCGCGGTGATGAGCCGCTCGAGCAGCAGCGTGTCGTCGCCGAACGCCGAGCGCGCCGTGCGCCGGGCCGAGGCGAGGGCGCCGGGCAGCTCCTCGGCGGCGCGCACGGCCACCATGCCCTTGCCGCCGCCGCCCGCGGAGGGCTTGATCAGCAGCGGGAAGCCGACGCGCTCGGCCTCGGCCGTGATCTGCTCGTCGGTGAGCGTGGGGTCCTGGATGCCGGGGACCACCGGCACGTCGTACGCGGCCACGGTCTCCTTCGCGCGGATCTTGTCCGCCATCGCGTCGAGCGAGGCCACGGGCGGGCCCACGAACACGATGCCGGCCGCCTCCAGCGCGCGGGCGAAGTCGGCGTTCTCGGACAGGAAGCCGTAGCCGGGGTGCACGGCCTGGGCGCCGGTGCGGCGCGCGGCGTCGACGACGGCGTCGATGTCCAGGTACGACTCGCGGGCCGGAGCCGGGCCGAGGCGGACCGCCGTGTCCGCCTCGCGGACGTGCCGCGCGTCGGCGTCGGCGTCGGAGTGCACGGCCACCGAGCGGATGCCGAGGCGGCGCAGGGTGCGGATGACGCGCACGGCGATCTCGCCGCGGTTGGCCACCAGCACGGTGTCGAACAGGGGCGTCCCCTGGGCGTGGTTCTCGGTCACTGGTGGCTCACATGCGGAACAGGCCGAACCGGGAGTCCGGCAGCGGGGAACGGGAGATGACGTCGAGGGCCAGGGAGAGCACCCGGCGGGTCTGGCCGGGGGTGATCACCCCGTCGTCCCAGAGGCGGGCGGTGGAGTACAGGGGGCTGCCCTGGTCCTCGTACTGCCGACGGACCGGCGCCTGGAAGGCCTCGACCTCCTCGGAGGACATCGGCTCCTCCCCCGCGGCGGCCCGCTGGTCCTGCTTGATCTGCGTGAGCACGGAGGAGGCCTGCGGGCCGCCCATCACGGAGATGCGCGCGTTCGGCCACATCCACAGGAAGCGGGGTGAGTAGGCGCGGCCGCACATCGCGTAGTTGCCGGCGCCGAACGAGCCGCCGATCACCACGGTCAGCTTGGGCACGCGGGCGGTCGCGACGGCGGTGACCATCTTGGCGCCGTCGCGCGCGATGCCGCCGGCCTCCGCGTCCCGACCCACCATGAAGCCGGAGATGTTCTGCAGGAACAGCAGCGGGATGCCGCGCTGGTCGCACAGTTCGATGAAGTGCGCGCCCTTGCGGGCGGAGTCTCCGAACAGGATGCCGTTGTTGGCGAGGACGCCCACGGGGTGGCCGTCGATCCGCGCGAACGCGGTGACCAGGGTGGTGCCGTAGAGGGGCTTGAACTCGTGGACGGAGCCGCCGTCCACGAGGCGGTCGATCACCTCGCGCACGTCGTAGGGGGTGTTCACGTCCACGGGCACGACGCTGGTCAGCTCGGCCGGGTCCTTGGCGGGCTCCGCGGCGGGGGCGACCTCCCAGGCCGGCGCCTCGGCCGGGGGCAGGGTGGCCACGATGTCCCGGAGGATCTGCATGGCGTGCAGGTCGTCGTCCGCCAGGTGGTCCGCGACGCCGGAGCGCTCGGCGTGCAGCCGGCCGCCGCCGAGGTCCTCGGGCGAGACGTCCTCCCCGATCGCGGCCTTCACGAGCGGGGGGCCGCCGAGGAAGATGGTGCCCTGCTCGCGCACGATCACGGTCTCGTCCGACATGGCCGGCACGTACGCGCCGCCCGCCGTGGAGGAGCCGCACACCGCGGCCAGCTGCGGGATGCGCTGCGAGGAGAGCAGCGCCTGGTTCCGGAAGATGCGGCCGAAGTGCTCGCGGTCCGGGAAGACCTCGTCCTGGCGGGGCAGGAACGCGCCGCCGGAGTCCACGAGGTAGATGCACGGCAGGCGGTTCTCCAGGGCGATCTCCTGGGCCCGCAGGTGCTTCTTCACCGTCATGGGGTAGTAGGTGCCGCCCTTCACGGTGGCGTCGTTGCCGACCACCATCACGAGGCGGCCGTGGACCAGGCCGATGCCCGCCACGACGCCGGCGGCGGGGCTGTCCCCGCCGTACAGGCCGTGCGCGGCCAGCGCGCCGACCTCGAGGAAGGGCGAGCCCTCGTCGAGCAGCGCGTCGATGCGGTCCCGCACCAGCAGCTTGCCGCGGCCGGTGTGGCGCTCGCGCGAGCGCTCGGGCCCGCCGAGCGACGTGCGGGCGACGAGGTCGGCGAGCTCCTGCTCGAGCCGAGCGTGGCCGGCCGCGTTGCGCTCGGCCACGGTGGGCGCGGACTGCGCGGCCGGGGCCGGGGTGCTGGCGGTCATGAGACCCCCTTCAGTGAATGACGACTAACTGAACCGAGCCTCAGTGTAGTGACGATCGTCACTGACGTCGACCGGGCGCCCGGCGCGCCTCGTCTCGTCCTACAGTGGAACCCATGCCCGCCGCCGATCCCGCGTCCCCCGCCGCCCCGGCGACCCCGCCGACCGCCCGGGAGGCCGCCAAGGCCCGACGCCGGGTGGACCTGCTCGCGGCCGCGGCGCGACTGTTCGCGGCCCGGGGCTTCGACGCGGTCCGCCTCGAGGACATCGGCGCCGCGGTCGGGATCAGCGGCCCCGCCATCTACCGCCACTTCGCCGGCAAGGCCGCCGTGCTCACGGCGATCCTCGACACGGCCTCGCAGGACCTGCTCGACGGCGGGCTGGCCGCCGAGGCGCAGCACGCGCCGGGGGCGGAGACCCTGCGGGCCCTCATCGGCTTCCAGGCGGACTTCGCCCTCGCCCAGCGCGACGTGATCCGTGTGCAGGACCGCGACATGTCCGCCCTGCCCGACGGCGCGCGCACGGCCATCACGCGCACCCAGCGCGCCTACATCGACGTGTGGGCGCGCCAGCTGCAGGTCGTCCACCCCCACGAGGACCAGGCCACCGCCGTGTTCCGCGCCCAGGCCGTGCTGGGCCTGCTCAACTCCACCCCCCGCTCGGTGCGGCGCACCGCGGCCGACCGCGCGGCCCGCCGTGCGACCCTCGTGGCCATGGCCTGGGCCGCGGCCACGGCCCCCGGACCGCTGTCCGGCGAGGACTGAGCGGACGGCACCGGCCCGGCGGGCCGACGTCGTGCCCGGTGGTACGGTGGCCGGTACCCGCGACGGCGGACGCCGTCGAACCCCGCCCCGAGAGGTCCACCGCCGTGCTTCTTCGTGACGTCCGACCCGAGGATCTGGACGAGTTCTTCCTCCACCAGCAGGACGAGCAGGCCAACCTGATGTCCGCCTTCGCCCCCCGCAACCCCCGGGACCGCGGTGTCTTCGACTACCACTGGGCCCACCTGCTCGGGGACGAGGACACCGTCGTGCGGACCATCGAGCACGAGGGCCGCGCCGTGGGTGCGCTCGTGTGCATCCAGCAGGACGGCGTGGGCGAGCTGTCCTTCTGGACCGCGCAGGACTACTGGGGCCTGGGGCTGACGACCGCGGCCGTGGACCGGTTCCTGGAGGAGCACACCGCCCGCCCGCTGCGGGCGCACGTCCCCGAGGACAATGTGGGCTCCGTGAAGGTGCTCTCCCGCCGCGGCTTCGAGACCGTCGGCGAGGAGAAGGTCTTCTCCAACGCCCGTGCCGAGGTCATCACCGAGCTCGTGATGGAGCTGCCCGCCGCCGACTGAGCGCGCCCCGCGGCCCCCGCCGTGCCGGCGGCCGCACCGGCCTGCCACGACGACGGCCCCGCCTCCCGGTGCCCGGGTGGCGGGGCCACGGCGCGTCCGGGGCCGTCAGACCATGGCCAGGGTCAGACCCGGGCGGCGCAGGATCGCGCCGACGTCCGCGAGGAAGCGCGAGCCCTGCTCGCCGTCCACGAAGCGGTGGTCGAACGAGAGGGACAGCGTCATGACGTCCCGCAGGGCGATCTCGCCGCGGTGCTCCCACGGCATCCTCCGGACCTGGCCGATCGCGATGATCGCCCCCTCACCCGGGTTGATGATCGGGGTGCCCGCGTCCACGCCGAACACCCCGACGTTCGTGAGCGTGAAGGTGCCGCCGGCCAGATCCGCCGGGGACAGCCGCCCCTCGCGGGCGAGGCCCGTGAGATCGCGGATGGCGTCGGCCAGCTCCCTCAGGCTCATCGCCTGGGCGTCCTTGACGTTCGGCACCATCAGCCCGCGGGGGGTGGCGGCGGCGAAACCGAGGTTCACGAAGTTCTGCTGGACGATCGTCCCGGCGGCCTCGTCCCACCGGGCGTTGACGTCCGGGGTGCGCTCCATCGCCACGAGGCACGCCTTGGCGGCGAGCGTCATGGGCGTGAGCTTGACGTCCCGGAACTCGCGGGAGGCCTTGAGCTCGGCGAGCAGCTCCATGGTCTCGGTGACGTCCACCTGCAGGAACTCGGTCACGTGCGGGGCGGTGAACGCGGACTGCACCATGGCCGCCGCGGTCGCCTTGCGCACGCCCTTGACCGGCACGGCCTCCGTGCGCGGGCGGCCGCCCAGGGTGCGGACGCCCCCGGTCGAGCCCGACTCGGCGCCGGACTGCGGCGGCGCCGCCGCGGCCGCGGGCTGCCCGCCCCCGGCCAGGAACGCCTCGACGTCCGCGCGGGTGATGACCCCGCCCACACCCGTGCCGGTGACCTGCTCCAGATCCACGCCCGCGCGGCGCGCGTACAGGCGCACGGGCGGAGTGCACCGGGGTCGCTCGCCCGGGGCCGGCTCGTGGGCCGCGTCCGCGCGGTCCGGCTCGGCGGCCTCGGGCTGCGGGCGCCCGGCGCCGGCGGGGGCCGCCTCCGACGTGGACGGCGCCTGTCCGCGGGCGGGCTCGCCCGCCGGGGCGGCCGACGTCGCCGGGGCCGCGGAGCCGCGCCGCGCACGGCGGCCGGGCTTGCCGGTGTCCGGCGCGGCGCCGTAGCCGACGAGGGTGGGCACGCGGCCGTCACCCTCGGCGGGCCCGCCGACGTCGGACTCGGCGCCCTCGAGGGTGAAGGTCACCAGGGGCGCACCGACCTCGAGGGTCTCACCCTCGGCGCCGTGCAGGGCCGCGACGACGCCCGCGAACGGGCTCGAGACCTCGACCACGGCCTTGGCCGTCTCGACGTCGGCGAGCACCTGGTTCACGGTCACCGCATCGCCCTCGGCCACGCGCCACGTCACGATCTCGGACTCGGTCAGGCCCTCGCCGAGGTCGGGCAGGCGGAAGGTCTTCTGGCTCATCGGGTCTCCTCCCCGGCGTTCTGGGCGGCGAGGAACTGCTCGGCGGTCTCGGGGGCGGCGAACGCGTCCACGGAGTCCAGCGAATTCGGCCGGCCCAGAGCACGGTCCAGGCCGTCGAGGATGCGGTCGAGGTCCGGCAGGTGCAGATGCTCGAGCTTGGACGGCGGGTAGGGCACGTCCATGCCGGTGACGCGCACCGGCGGGGCCTCGAGCCAGTGGAACGCGCGCTCGGCCACCGTGGCCACGAGCTCGGCGCCGAGGCCGCCGGTGCGGGACGCTTCGTGCGCCACGACGAGCCGGCCGGTGCGCCGCACCGAGGACTCGACGAGGCCGGTGTCCAGCGGAGACAGGCTGCGCAGGTCGACCACCTCGACCTCGACGCCCTCCTCGGCCGCCACCTCCGCGGCCTGCAGGGCGGTCTTCACGAGCGGGCCGTAGGCCACGAGCGTGGCGTCCCGGCCCTCGCGCAGGATGCGGGCGGGGCTCATCGGGGGGATCGCGACGTCCAGGTCCACGTCGCCCTTGTCGTGGTAGCGACGCTTGGGCTCGAGGTAGACCACCGGGTCCTCCGAGGCGATCGCGGCGCGGATGAGGTCGTACCCCTCCTGTGGGGAGGACGGGGAGACCACCCGCAGGCCCGCGGTGTGCAGGAAGTAGGCCTCGGGCGACTCGGAGTGGTGCTCCGGGGAGCCGATGCCGCCGCCGAAGGGGATGCGGATGGTCACCGGCATCGGCACGGCGCCGCGGGTGCGGGCGCGCAGCTTGGCCAGGTTCGCCACGATCTGGTCGAACGCCGGGTACACGAAGCCGTCGAACTGGATCTCGACGACGGGCCGGTAGCCGCGCATGGCCAGGCCGATGGCCGTGCCCACGATGCCGGACTCGGCCAGCGGGGTGTCGAGCACCCGGTCCTCGCCGAACTCGGCCTGCAGGCCGTCGGTGATGCGGAACACGCCGCCGAGGGCGCCGATGTCCTCGCCCATGAGCAGGACCTTGGGGTCGTCGGCCAGGGCACGGTGCAGGCCGCGGTTGATCGCCCGGCTGAAGGTCATGCGCTCGCTCACGCGCCCGCCTCCTCGTCGTCGAACTGCTGCAGGTAGAGGGCGTGCTCGCGGCGCTGCCGCTCGAGCTCCTGGTGGGGCTCGGCGTAGATCTCGTCGAAGAGCCTGTCCGCGCCGTCCTCCTCGAGCGCCTCGAGGGCGCGGCGGACCTCGGCCGCCAGCTCGTCGGCCTCGGCCTGGGCCTGTGCGAGCACGGCGTCCACGTCCACATCGAGGGTGCGCAGGTGCGCCTCCACGCGGGTCAGCGGGTCACGGGCCTTCCAGGCCTCGAGCTCGGCGTCGTCCCGGTAGCGGGTGGGGTCGTCCGCGGTGGTGTGCGGGCCCATGCGGTAGGTGACGGCCTCGATGAAGGTGGGACCGCCCCCGTCGGCCGCGCGCTCGACGGCGGCGCGGGTCGCGGCGAGCACGGCCAGGACGTCGTTGCCGTCCACGCGCATCGACGGGATGCCGAAGCCCCACGGGCGGTCCGCGATGCTGCGGCGGGTCTGCAGGCGCACGGGCTCGGAGATGGCCCAGTGGTTGTTCTGGCAGAAGAACACCACGGGCGACTGGTACGAGGCGCTGAAGACCATGGCTTCGTTGACGTCCCCCTGGCTCGTGGCGCCGTCGCCGAAGTAGACGATCGTGGCCACGTCCGCCTGGTCCCGCTGGACGCCCATCGCATAGCCGACGGCGTGCAGGGCCTGCGCGCCGATGATGATCTGCTGGGTGGCCACCCGCGCCTCGTTCGGGTCCCAGCTCGAGAACGTGGAGCCGCGCCACACCCGCAGCAGGTCCAGCGCGGGGACGCCGCGCAGCAGGGCCACGCCGTTCTCGCGGTAGGACGGGAAGACGAAGTCGTCCGGTCGCAGCGCGACGGCGGAGCCCACCTGGGCGGCCTCCTGGCCCAGCAGCGGGGGCCACAGGGCCAGCTCGCCCTGACGCTGCAGGTGCGTGGCCTCGACGTCGAGGCGCCGGACCACGGCCATCTGGCGGTACAGCGCGGAGAGGGCGTCGGCGTCGACGTCCTCGATCCACGGGTCGAGCTCCGGCTGCGGACGGCGGCGGCCCTCCGTGTCGAGCACCTGGAGCATCACGGCCTCGGCCGGGCCCGCCGGGGGCGGAGAGCCGGCGGACTGTCCGCCGGTGGGACGGGTGTGGTCCACGAGGGTCACTGGACTGCCTTCCGATCGACGCCCACGGTGCGGGGCGAGGGAGTTGTACGCATGCGCGAGCAGGGGTGGAGCGCGCGGCGTCTCGGTGGTGTGATTGTAATCACTTCAGTGTGATCTGCGCCACTCTCCCGGGCCGCCGCGCGAGGGCCGGGTGTCAGGCGCGGCGCAGCAGCACGTCGACGGCGGCGTCGAGGTAGGCGTCGACCTGGCCCTCCTCGTAGCCGGCGGCACCCTCCGCCTCGCCGAACGACGCGCGGCGCACGTCGTCCGCGGTCAGCCCGCCCTCGGCGTCGGGATCCGTCGAGCCCTCCGCACCGGCCAGGGTGATGCGCAGGCGGTCCACGAGCGCGTCCACCTGGTCCACGTCGTAGCTCACGGCGTCCGCGCGGGAGGGGCGGCGGAAGCGCTCCGCCGGGGCCCGGTCGGCGCGGGTCACGAGCTCGGCCACGCGCTCCTCGAGGTCTGCGGCCCAGTCCTCGTCCCCGCGCTCCGCGACGAAGGCCTGACGCTCGGCGGCGGCCAACTCCTCCTCCAGGCGGTCCAGCTCGTCGTCCACCTCGTCGGTGGCGTAGCCGCCGTTGACGGTCGCGAAGCGGGCCTGGCGCACCTCCTCCGCCGTCAGCGGGGCACCGCCGTCGCGCGCCTCACGGGCACGCGCCATGAAGGCGTCCACGTGGGTGGTCTCGTAGCCGATCTCGTCCTGCTCGACGAGCTCGAAGACCGGCTCGGTGTCCGGGGTGGTGCGGGGGGTCATGGGCGTCTCCTGCGGTGCGGGTCCCGGCCGTGCCGGGTCGAGGGGTGGATCAGGTCAGGGGCAGCGCCAGCACGGTGTAGGCCACCGGCGCGGCGAACACGAGGGAGTCCAGGCGGTCCATCACGCCGCCGTGGCCGGGCAGGGCGGAGGACATGTCCTTGATGCCGAGCTCACGCTTGACCATGGACTCAGAGAAGTCCCCCGAGGTGGCGGCGGCGACGGTGGTCACGCCGAGGACGGCGCCGACCCACCACGGCTGGCCGACCAGCAGGGGGACGGCGACGACGCCCACCAGCACCGAGCCCGCCAGGGAGCCGGCCAGGCCCTCCCAGGACTTCTTGGGGCTGATGCGCGGGGCGATCGGGGTGCGGCCGAAGCGGTAGCCCACGATGTAGCCGAACGTGTCGTTGGAGACCACCATCAGCAGCAGGACCGCCACCATGCGGTGCCCCAGCGGCTCGTCCAGGAGCGCCGCGGCGAAGGAGAGCAGGAACGGCGCCCACAGCACGATGAACACGCCCGCGAGCATGAACTGGCCCGCCGGACGCCGCCGCGTCAGCGCCGTCCACACGGCCACCAGCGCCAGGCATGCCACCAGGGCGATGAACAGCGCGGGCACCCCCCACCGCCACGCGGTGAGCGGCAGGACCGCCGCGGCCACCCAGAGCGGGGGCCGCGGCACGTCCAGGCCGATGCCGCGCACCACCGTCGCGATCTCGGACACCGCGCCGACCAGCAGGGCGACCACGAGGAGGACCAGCAGCCAGTCGAGCCAGAAGAGGCCGACCAGGGCCGTCGCCAGCAGCCCCACCCCCACGAGGACGGCGGACTTGAGGTCGCGGCCGCCGCGCGGAGGTGCGGGCGAGGTGGACACGGCGGAGGTCATGGGGAGGTCATGGGGCGAGCGCGGACGGCGGGAGGCTCAGACCTCCAGCAGCTCCTGCTCCTTGTTCTTGGCCATCTCGTCGATGAGCTCGACGTGGCGTTTGGTGAGCGCGTCCAGCTCCTTCTCGCCGCGGGCGCCCTCGTCCTCGCCGACCTCGCCGTCCTTGACGGCCTTGTCCATGGCCTCCTTGGCCTTGCGGCGGGCATTGCGCACGGAGATCTTGTGCTCCTCCGCCTTGGACTTGACCAGCTTCACGTACTCCTTGCGGCGCTCCTCGGTCAGCTCCGGCATCACGATGCGGATGACCTTGCCGTCGTTGGACGGGTTCGCGCCGACCTCGGACTCGGACAGCGCCTTCTCGATGTTGCGCAGGGCCGACTGGTCGAACGGGGTGATGAGCAGCGTGCGGGCGTCCGTGGTGGTGAAGGACGCCAGCTGCTGCAGCGGGGTGAACGAGCCGTAGTAGTCGACCATCACCTTGGAGTAGAGGCCCGGGTTGGCGCGGCCGGTGCGCACGGAGGCGAAGTCCTCACGCGTGGCCTCGATGGTGCGGTCCATCTGCTCTTCGGCGGACTGCAGGGTCTCCTGGATCACGGTGTCTCCTCGGTGTGGTGGAACAGGTCTGCCGCCATCCTACGCGGCGCGCCTCAGACGGTGACGGTGGTGCCGATCGGCTCGCCGAGCAGGGCGCGGGTCACGTTGCCCGGGCCCTCCATGCCGAACACGCGCATGTCCAGGTCGTTGTCCTTGCACATGGTCATGGCGGTCAGGTCCATCACGCGGATGTTCCGCAGCAGCGCCTCGTCGTAGGTCAGGTGCGTGAGACGCTCGGCGGTGGGGTCCTTCTTGGGGTCCGCGGTGTAGACGCCGTCCACGCCGGACTTGGCCATCAGGACCTCGTCCGCCCCGACCTCGAGGGCACGCTGGGCCGCCACGGTGTCCGTGGAGAAGTAGGGCAGGCCGGTGCCTGCGCCGAAGATCACGACGCGGCCCTTCTGCATGTGGCGGATGGCGCGCAGCGGGATGTAGGACTCCGCCACCTGCTCCATGTGGATGGCGGACTGCACGCGCGTGGTGACCCCGGCCTGGATGAGGAAGTCCTGCAGGGCCAGGCAGTTCATCACGGTGCCGAGCATGCCCATGTAGTCGGCCCGACGGCGGTCCATCCCGTTCTCGGACAGCTCGGCGCCACGGAAGAAGTTGCCGCCGCCGACGACGATCGCGATCTCCACCTGGTCCGCCGCGGCGGCGATCTGCTCGGCGATGCCGCGGACGGTCTCCGGGTCCACGCCGATCTTGCCGCCGCCGAACACCTCGCCCGAGAGCTTGAGGAGCACGCGACGGCGGCCGGTGTCGTCCGAGGTCTGCGGGGCGTGGGCGGTGGTCGGGTCCTCGGGGGCGCGGTTCGTCTCCATGGGAAGCATCTCCTGGTCGGTGGGGGGTCGGGCCGGGGACGGCCGTCCCGGGGGCGGACACGCGGACGGGGTGGCCGCCCGGTCGGGGCGGCCACCCCGTCATGCGATGGTCGTCGGCGCCATCCGGCGCCGGAGTGGACCTCGGGTCGCTCCCGATCCTACGCCCCCGCGGGGCGTGGACCGGGAGCGGCCGGTCCGGGTGCGGCGGTCAGTTGCCGACGCGGAAGCGGGCGAACCCGGTGACGTTGGTGCCGGCGTCGGAGGCGACCTTGCCGACGGTCTGCTTCGGGTCCTTCGCGAACGGCTGGTCCACGAGCACGATCTCCTTGAAGAAGCCGGTCAGGCGGCCCTCCACGATCTTCGGCAGGGCCTGCTCCGGCTTGCCCTCGGCACGGGCGGTCTCATCGGCGATGCGACGCTCGTTCTCGACGGTCTCGGCCGGCACGTCCTCACGGGTGAGGTACGTGGGCGAATAGGCCGCGGTGTGCACGGCGATGTCGTGCGCGGCGGTCTTGGCGTCGGCGGAGTCGGCGTCCACGGCGAGGAGCACGCCCACCTGGGCCGGCAGGTCCTTGGAGGTCTTGTGCAGGTAGG
Source organism: Micrococcus sp. KT16 (assembly GCF_003315015.1). NCBI lineage: Bacteria > Bacillati > Actinomycetota > Actinomycetes > Micrococcales > Micrococcaceae > Micrococcus > Micrococcus sp. KT16. The sequence continues at coordinate 244,499 of NZ_QNRG01000002.1, forward strand.
CGTCCACGAAGGCGCCCTCCACGCGGGCCAGGCGGCGCACGGCCACCTTCTCGCCCAGCAGGGCGCCCTCCTCGGTCACGTAGTCGCCCAGGGTGCGGCCCTCGTAGTCGGAGGCCAGCAGGCCGTCGACGTCGGTGGCGCCGGAGGCGACGGCGGCGCGCAGCACCACGTCGCCCAGGGCGATGAACTTGTCGGCCTTGGCCACGAAGTCGGTCTCGCAGTTGAGCTCGATCATGACGCCGACGCCGTTCTCGACGGTCGCGGCCACGAGGCCCTCGGCGGCGGAGCGGCCCTCGCGCTTGGTGGCGCCCTTGAGGCCCTTCACGCGGATGATCTCGATGGCCTTCTCGGCGTCGCCGTCGGCCTCGTCCAGAGCCTTCTTCACGTCCATCATGCCGGCGCCGGTGCGCTCGCGCAGGGCCTTGATGTCAGCAGCGGTGTAGTTCGCCATGCTCGTTCGGTCCTTCCCGTGGTGTGGGTTGTGCGGGATGTTCGGGGTCTGATCCGGTCCGTCGGCCCGGCCGGGTGGGGCCGGGCCGACGGGCCGGCCGGGATCACTCGCCCTGCGGGGCGGCCTCGGCGGCGGGGGCCTCGGCCTGCTCGGCCGGCGCCTCGGCGGCGGGGGCCTCGGCCTGCTCGGCCGGCGCCTCGGCGGCGGGGGCCTCGGCCTGCTCAGCCTGCTCGGCCTGCTGGGCGTTGTGCTGCTCGAGCAGCTCGCGCTCCCACTCGGCCATCGGCTCGGCGGCCGCCTGGCCGGACTTGCCGCCCTGACGGGCGATCAGGCCCTCGGCGACGGCGTCCGCGACCACGCGGGTCAGCAGGTTCACGGAGCGGATGGCGTCGTCGTTGCCCGGGATCGGGTAGGCGACCTCGTCCGGATCGCAGTTGGTGTCCAGGATGGCGACGACCGGGATGCCGAGCTTCTGGGCCTCGTCGACGGCCAGGTGCTCCTTCTTGGTGTCCACGACCCACACGGCGGAGGGGGTCTTGGCCATGTTGCGGATGCCGCCGAGGTTGGCCTGCAGCTTCTCGAGCTCACGGTTGAGCAGCAGCAGCTCCTTCTTGGTGAACTGCGAGCCGGCCACGTCCTCGAAGTCGATCTCCTCGAGCTCCTTCATGCGCTGCACGCGCTTGGAGACGGTGGAGAAGTTGGTCAGCATGCCGCCGAGCCAGCGGTGGTTCACGTAGGGCATGCCCACGCGACCGGCCTGCTCCGCGATGGCCTCCTGGGCCTGCTTCTTGGTGCCGACGAACAGGATGGTGCCGCCGTGGGCGACGGTCTCCTTGACGAACTCGTAGGCGCGGTCGATGTAGGACAGCGACTGCTGGAGGTCGATGATGTAGATGCCGTTGCGCTCGGTGAAGATGAAGCGCTTCATCTTGGGGTTCCAGCGGCGGGTCTGGTGGCCGAAGTGGACACCGGAGTCGAGGAGCTGGCGCATGGTCACGACGGGCATGACGTTCCCTTCTGTGGCAGCCGTGGCACCCCGCGCTTCACGCGCGGGCGGTCTGCCGGTCGATTTCTTGACGGTTGGCGGCCGGCCCGGTCGGGCGGCCCCTGGCACCACGACGGCGGGCTGCCGGGCCCCACGAGCACCCGCGCCGACGTCCTCTCCAGGAGGACGGCGGGGACGGGACCGAGCGTGGGGGCTGGGCCGCTGAAGCGACCCACCGCGATGCGCGGAGTCGGCGTCCGGGGCACAGCACAGGGCCGGCCACAGGACACCGCTGAGGTGAATCCTACCCCAGGTGGGCGCCCGCTCCCATCGCCGACTCCTGCACAGGGGCCGGTGCGGCGGGCGCTCTCCACGATGGGACTGCGGGCCTGCCACGCGGCCGCCCGGAACGCCAGGCTGACGCCATGACCCCTCGCACGCTCCTCCCCCGTCCGCTCCCGCGTCCGCGCATCGCGGGGTGCGTCGCGGCAGCCCTGCTCGCCTGGCTCGTCCTCGCCCTGGGGATGGGCGACCTCGGCCCCGTGTCCCGGGCCACGCCCGCACCGTCCACGCGTGACGCGCTGCTCCTCGTCGCGGCGTCCCCGGCAGGTCCGGGCGCGACGGCCGCGCCGGTCGCGTGGCACCCGCCCGTCGCCGGCGCCGCCCCGGATGACGTGCTCCGCGCGTTCGTCGCACCCGAGCGACCGTGGAGTCGGGGGCACCGGGGCGTGGACCTCGCCGTGCAGACCGGGGCTCCGATCCAGGCGCCGGCGGCGGGCCGGGTCGTGTTCGCCGGGGTCGTGGTCGACCGCCCCGTGCTGACCCTGGAGCACGAGGACGGGACCCGCAGCTCGCTCGAGCCGGTGGAGGCGGATGTCGCCGTGGGGGCCGTCGTCGCCGCGGGCGACCCGGTGGGGCGACTGGCCGGGGCGCCACCGCACTGCACGCGCGCGTGCGTGCACTGGGGCGTGCGGGAGCCCGACGGCTGGCGTGTGGGGGAGGCGGCCTTCGACCGCTACCTCGACCCGCTGGTGCTCATCGGGTGGAGCGGCCCGTCCGTGCTCTGGCCGCACGCCGCGCCACACCCAGCGCGGCCGTGAGGTCCAGGAGCCGGCGGGCGGACTCGTCCCAGCTGAACCGGGCCGCCTGGGCGACGCTCGCCCGGGAGGCCACGGCGAACTCGGCGGGATCCTCGAGCTCCCGCACGCGGGCGGCGAGCGCGGCCGCCCGGTCCCCCTCGAGCGGGACACCCCGGAAGGACGGGGTGCCCGCGCCGGCGATCTCGCGGAAGATCGGCAGGTCCGAGCACACCACCGGCGTGCCATGGGCCATCGCCTCGGCCACGGGCAGGCCGAAGCCCTCGGCGCGGGAGAGGGTGACGGCCGCGGTGGCCCGGCGGAGCAGGCGCACGTACTCGGCCTCGTCGGTGCCGTCGTGGAACACCACGTCTGCGCCGTCGGCCCCTGCGACGGCGCGACGCTCGGCCAACCGGTCCTCGAGCTGCCCGCGGCGCTCCGGGCTGATGCGGGAGAGCAGGTGCAGCGTGTAGCCCGGCAGCAGCGGCGCGGCGGCCACGAGGGACTCGACGTCCTTGTAGTCCATGAACGAGCCCATGTAGAGCAGCGTGCGCTCCGGGGTCTCGTCCGGGTCCCGCGGCTCCGGGACCGCCTGCGCCGCGTTCGCGACGACGTGGACCGGACGCCGGGTGAGGCGGTGCCGGGCGATGAGCTCCGCCGTCGTCCGGGAGACCGTGGCGACCGCGTCCGCGCGGTCGAGCAGGAGCCGCTGCGGGATCTTGGTCAGGTGATAGGCCCGCCAGAGCCAGCGGATCGGCTCGGACAGGTTCCGCGGCGGGGTGCGGTGCTCGTAGTAGATGAGGTCGTGGAGCGTGAGGATCAGGGCGTAGTCCCGCCCCCACGACCCCATGGTCTGCATGGGCGAGAAGACGACGTCCGGTCGCAGACGCGCGACCTGACGGGCCACGAACGGCTCGCGTGGGGAGGTGGGGCCGGAGACGAGGTGCCACGGCACGCCGTCCGGGAGCAGGGCAAGCTGTCGTTCGTCCGAGATCAGCATCGCGACCTCGACGTCGACCCCCGCCGGGCCCGGTGCGGCGGCCCGGCGGGCGACCGCCTCGAGGAGGCTCGCGCCGTAGCGGGAGATGCCGTCGTGGAAGTCGGTGCGGGTGTAGCGGGCGTCCATCAGCAGGCGCAGGGGGCGGGAGGGGCTCACCCGGACCACGCTAGCGCCGCGCCGGAGCGGGGCCCGGGCAGCCACGCACGGAGGGTGCCGAGCGGGGGGTGTCGAGCACCGAGCGGCCACCTGGGCGTCATCCGAATTTCTGATTGCGTTTCGATAACGATCGTGTATCTTGATCACGGATCGGTTACGACTGGTCCGCCACACCGGGGCTTCCTCCGCATCCTCGCGTACCCGGTCATCCGCACTGCTCGTCAACTCGCACCCGCGGTCCGGCCTCGTTCCGGGCACCGCCCCGAGGCACCACCCTCACGGGCCGCAGGTCCTGTCCGGGAAGAAGATCTGATGTCTGTGACCTCCCCGCACGCCGCCGCGCGTCGCGCCCCCCGCACCGCCGCCGCCTCCGTGGCGCTCGCCCTGGGCGCCGCCGCCCTGACCGGCGTCGGCACCGTGTCCGTCGCCGAGACCGCCCAGGCCGCCGAGACCACCTACACCGTCCGCTCCGGCGACGGCTGGTGGATCATCGCCCAGCGCACCGGCGTCTCCATGTCCACGCTGCAGTCGCTCAACGGCATGACCGCCGCGACCGTGCTGCACCCCGGCATGGTCCTCAAGACCTCCGGCACCGCCACCCCGGCCCCGGCCCCGGCGCCGTCCACCTCGGGCTCGACCTACACCGTGCTGGCCGGCGACGGCTGGTGGATCATCTCCTACCGCACGGGGGTGTCCGCCTCGATCCTGCAGTCCATCAACGGCATGACCTCCTCGACCATGCTCCACCCGGGGATGGTCCTGAAGACCACCTCGGTCTCCACCTCCAGCACCCCCGCCGTCGCCCCTGCGCCGGCACCCGCGTCCAAGCAGGCCGCCGTCGACTACGTGCGCGCCGCCGTCCGGAACCCGTCCTCCTATTACGTGTGGGGCGGCAACGGCCCCTCCGGCTTCGACTGCTCCGGCCTCACCCAGCAGGCCATGGCCCAGGCCGGCATCTCCATCCCGCGCCGCGCCGGCGACCAGTACCTCGCCGCGAAGTCCTACGTGCCGATCTCCCAGGCCCAGCCCGGCGACCTCGTGTTCTACGCGAACCAGTCCACCGGCCGCATCTACCACACGGCCATGTACATGGGCGGCGGCCAGCTCGCCCATGCCCTCAACGAGGACGCGGGCCTGCTGTTCACCTCCACGACGATCATGAAGTCCGACATGCTCGCGGTGGCCGCCCGCTACTGAGCACCGGCACGACGACGGCCCCCGGCCTGCGCCATACCGCGCGGCCGGGGGCCGTTCCTCGTAGGGCGTGCGGGACTTGAACCCGCGACCCAGGGATTATGAGTCCCCTGCTCTGACCGACTGAGCTAACGCCCCTCCCCCGCGGCATCGCGCGGGACCCGCCCATCCTACCGACGGGGCTCAGAGCAGCGCACGGACCTCGGCGGCCGTCGCGCCGCGGTAGAGGCGCTCGAAGATGTCCACCGTCTTCTGGGCGGAATGGTGCAGGGCCTTCGCGTGGGATGCCTCGCCCATGGCGGCGCGGTCCGCGTCCGAGAGGTCGAGGATCCGGGCGATCCGCTCGGCCAGGGCCACGTGGTCCCCGGGCGGGAAGAGGTGGCCGTTGACGCCCTCGTCCACGAGGTGGGGCAACGCGAGGGCGTCCGCGAGGACCACCGGGGTGGACGCGCTGAGCGCCTCGAGGGTCACGAGGGACTGCAGCTCCGCCGTGCCCGGCTGGCAGAACACGTCGGCGCGCAGGTAGGCCGCCCGCAGCTCCTCCTCGGAGACGTGGCCGCGCAGCAGGACGCGGTCGGCCGCCCCCTCCTCGTCCACCGTGGCACGGATGCGGTCGCGCTGCTCGCCGTCGCCGACGATCTCGGCGTGCACGTCCAGGTCGGGACGGGTGCGGGCCAGGTGCGCGATCGCACGGATCAGCACCTCCACGTTCTTCTCCACGGCCAGCCGCCCCACGAAGAGCACGACCGGATGGCCGGGATGGTCCACCCTCTCCCCCGGCTGCAGCTCGTAGGCGCTCGCGTCGATGCCGTTGGAGACCGGGAGGACGTTGTCCAGGCCAGCGTGCTCGGCCATGGCCTGCGCGGCGAGGGCCGTGGGGGTGGTGACCACCGCGCCCTTGCCCATGAGTCGACCCATGTCCTTCCACGACACCCGGGAGACGATGTCCAGGAACCACTGCGGGAACGGCAGGAACGGCTCGAGGTTCTCCGGCATGAAGTGGTTCGTGGAGACGATCCGGATGCGGCGCCGCTCGGCCTCGTTGATGGCGGCCTCGCCGATCATGTAGTGGCACTGGGCGTGCACGACGTCCGGCTGGACCTCGCGGTAGATGCGGCGGAAGGAGATCTTGGCATGCCGCGGGAGCACCACACGGTAGTACTCGTGCGTCGGCGCCGGCAGGGAGCGCAGCAGGTGCACGGTGGCCTCCGGCCGGTGCTCCACGGTGTCCGGGCCGGCGTCACTGCGCGGCATCACGACGTGGACCTCGTGGCCGCGCGCGTGCAGCGCCGTGGCGAGGCGGTGGCCGAAGGTGGCGGCCCCGTTGACGTGCGGCGGATAGGTGTCTGCGGCGATCAGCACCTTCAGGGGGCGGTCGGCGGCGATCCCGGGACGGTCGGACACGGCGGTCCCTCTCTGTGGTGGCGATGGCACGACGGCGCCCGGCCCGTGCCGTGAGGATCGGCCGCGGGCACGGCGCGCGTCCCACGGTAGCAACCGTCGGCGCCGGCACGAGGATGCGCGAGGGGGTCAGCCCCGGCGGGACGGGTGCTCGCGCGGGTCCTGACCGTCCGCCCGCAGGCCGCGGGCCTTGCCCACCGCGCGCACGAGGTAGTCCCCCGCGGCGAGGATGTGCAGCAGGCAACCGGCGCCGACCAGAGCCAGGGCCACGCCGCTCCACGGGCCGCCGTCGACCCCCGGCACACGGGCGAGCAGCAGCAGGGGCGTGCCCACCAGCAGCAGCGCGGTGCGCACCTTGCCCAGGACCGTGACCGGCAGATCCGGGCTGCCGCCGAACAGCCACAGGCACACGGCGGCGAGCACGAGGTCCGGGATCGCGATGGCCAGGGCGAGCCAGAGCGGGGCGATGCCGGTGGCCACGAACGTCACGGCCACCACCAGCAGGGAGAGGCGGTCCGCCACCGGGTCGAGCCACCGCCCGACCGTGGAGATCATGTCGAACCGGCGCGCCACGTAGCCGTCCACCCAGTCCGTGCCGGAGAGCACCGCCAGGATCACGAACGCGTCCAGGTGCCGGCCGTCGACGGTGAGCCACACGAACACCGGGACCAGGGCGAAGCGGGCCAGGGTGATGAGGTTCGGCACGGTCAGCCAGGTGTCGCGGACGCGGTACTCGTGGCCCTCGCGCAGGCCGACGTCGATCACACGCATGGGTCGCTCCTCCAGGGTCCGCGGGCGGACGCCCCCGCCGGGCGCCCCACACGCCCAGCCTACCGACGCCGTCGCCCCTCCCCGCAGACGACGAGGCCCCGATCCGTGGGGATCGGGGCCTCAGGGGCCGGGGAGGGCGGGCACCCCCCCGGGTCAGCGGCGGCGCAGGCGGCCGGCGAGCGCCACGAACGCGGCGGAGGAGGCGCCGAGCAGCGCGAGCGGCTGCCAGTTGTCCTTCACGTAGTCCTCGGCCTCGGCGGTCCGCTCCCCCGCGCGGGCGGCACCGGTGAACGGCGCGGTCTGCTCGGTGGCGTGTGCGGTCTCGGGGGTGACGCCGCGACCCTTGCGCTGCGCGGCGAAGGCCGCGAGCTGGCCCTTCACGCTGGTCTTCTCGTCCAGGCCGGAGCGGATGTCGCCCAGGTGGCGGCGGCGCAGGTCGGCACGGCGACGGATCTCCGCCTCGCTGGCGTCGGCGCGGTCCGGATGGGGAGCGGCCTCGCCGTTCTTGCGGGCCTTCTTGTTCTCCTTCTTCTCCACCTTCTTCCGCTCGGCCTCGCGGGCGGCCTCGACACGCTTGGCCTCGGCGCGCTCCGCCTTGAGGCGGTCGTACTCGGCCGGATCGAAGGCGTTGCCCTCCTTGAGGTAGCCGAGGTCGTACTCGAGGTTGCGCACGATCTCCTGCGGCACGAGCGGCATGGCGCCCTTGACCATCATGAGGCCGACGCCGGCGAAGATCAGGCCGAGCACGAGGAACGCCAGCGCCACCATCAGCGCCGGGAACCAGAAGGTCGGGTCGGCGAAGGCGCCGATCAGGGTCACCACGAGGGCGACCACCATGAGTGCGAGGAAGAACAGGCCCACCACCGCGATGCCGGCGCCGATGCCGGCCTTCTTGCCCTTCGCGGCCACGTGCCTCTTGGCGAGCTCGAGCTCGTCCTTCATCTGCAGGGGCAACAGGCGCACGACGGCGCCGAGCAGGTCGGTCAGCGAGCTCGCGCGGGTCTGCGGGGTCACCGGGACGGCGGTCCGCGGCGCGCGGACCTTCGACGCATCGGCGGGGGGAGCCTGGTGGGACATGGTGCATGCCTTCCGTGGAGTGCCTGGACAGATGCGCCCGGGCGGCGCGGCGGTCGCCGGGCATTCTCGAGCAAAGCTATCACCGGCCCGCCCCCAGGGGGACGGGCCGGGTGCGCGCGATGGCGGCTGGATCAGAAGTCGATGACCGCCGGGTCGGGGCCGAGACGGCCGTCCTCGCGGTCCAGCGCGTCGATCCGGGCGACGTCGTCGTCGGTCAGCTCCACCCCCGCGGCCTCGAGGTTCGAGACGATGCGCTCGGGCGTCACGGACTTGGGGATGACCACGAAGCCCTGGGCGAGGTGCCACGCGATGACCACCTGGGCCGGCGTCGCGCCGCGGACCTCGGCGATCTCCGTGACCACGGGGTCGGCGAGGAGGTCGCCGCCCTGACCGAGCGGGGACCAGGACTCGTGGACGATGCCGTGGCGGCCCTCGACCTCGCGTAGCTCGCGCTGCTGCCAGTACGGGTGGGTCTCGACCTGGTGGATCACGGGCACCACGCCGGTGGCCTCGATGATCTCCTCGAGCTGGGCGGCCGGGAAGTTGGAGACGCCGATCGAGCGCACCTTGCCCCGCTTCTGCGCCTCGATCAGGGCCTTCCAGGTGTCCAGGTACTTCCCCTGCGCCGGCTTGGCCCAGTGGATGAGGTAGAGGTCGACGTAGTCGGTGCCGAGCTTGTCGAGCGAGACGTCGAGGGCGGCGAGCGCCTCCTCGTAGCCCTGGTCCGAGTTCCACACCTTGGTGGTGAGGAACAGCTCCTCGCGGGCGACGCCGGACGCGGCGATGCCGCGGCCCACGCCCTCCTCGTTCCCGTAGATCGCGGCGGTGTCGATGTGGCGGTAGCCGGCGCGGATCGCCTGCTCGACGACGTCGGCCGCGACGTCGTCCTCGACCTGCCACACGCCGAGCCCGAGCTGCGGGATCTGCTGGCCGTCGTGGAAGGGGACGGTGGGAACGTCGGTCATGAGGGAGCTCCTGGAGGGTCGGGGTCTGGCGGATGCCTCGGGTGCAACCGCACGCGGACGGGGGGCATTCCCGACGGCGGTCACCGGGCCGGGGAACCGCCGTCGAGCGTGCGCTCCCCCGCGACGACGGCGCCCACCGCGCGGGCGAAGGCCGCGAACACCTCCGCGGGGTCGTTGGCCGTGACGAGCTGGGCGTTGGGGCGCATGCCCCAGATGTCCCGCGTGTCGTGGACGGTGGTGCCGCGCAGCAGCTCCGAGTCCGCCTCGACATCGACGACGGTGGCCCGCGTGGCGATGCGGGCCTGGCCCGCGGCCACCTGGGCGGCGAAGAGGTCGTGCAGGTGGGCGATGTAGCCCTGGTCGTAGTCGTGGTGGAACTCGAAGTAGAAGCGCAGTGCGTCGGCGAGCACGTCCAGGACGGGGCTGCCGGTGGCGGCGTCCGGCCCGGCGACCCGCGGCCGGTCCGCGGACCAGCCGACGGGGCGGGCCCCGGCGTCGGCCAAGAGGCCGTCCAGCAGGGCCGGCGTGTACTCGATCCGCTCCGTGGTCTCGAGCGCGCAGACGATCGGCAGGCGGTCCTCGGGCAGGCCCTCGACGGCCGCGAACACCTCCTTCGCGGCGTCCGGGTCCACCCAGGTGTTCCACTCGGCGGTGGGCGTGGTGTTGCCCGGATGATAGAAGGAGCCGCCCATGATCACGATGCCGCGGGCGAGGAACGGCAGGCGCGGCTCGGTGCGCAGGGCGAGGGCCAGGTTCGTCAGCGGCGCGGTGCAGAGGATCGTCGTCTCCCCGGGGTGGGCCCGCAGCTCGTCCAGCCACACGTCCACGGCGGGCCGGGACGAGAGCCGCTCGGGGCGCCGAACGATCCGGGCATGGCCGAGACCGCCGTCGCCGTGGGTCTCCGGGGTGGTGACCGCAGGGCGGCGCAGCGGGGTCTCGGCACCGACGGCCACCTCGACGTCGGCCCGACCGGCCAGGTCCAGCACCGCGGCGGTGTTGAGGGCGCAGTCCCGGGCGGTCGCGTTGCCGCCCGTAGTGGTGACGGCCGCGAGCTCGGGGCCGACACCGAGGCGGTGGGCGCCCACGAGGTGGAGCAGGGCGCAGGCATCGTCGATGCCGGTGTCGACGTCGGCGAGGAGGCGGGCGGTCACGGGGTGGGCGTGCCGCCGTTGGCGTTGAGGGTCTCGCCGTTGACGTAGCTGGACTCGCCCGAGGCAAGGAACACGTAGGCGGGCGCCATCTCCACGGGCTGGCCGGCGCGGCCGATGGGGGTGCTGTGGCCGAACTCGGGCAGCTTCTCCTCGGGCTCACCGTAGGACACGTGCTGCACCGTCCAGATGGGCCCGGGCGCCACCGCGTTGACACGGATGCCCTTCGGGCCGAGCTGCTCGGCCAGGCCCTTGGTGAAGTTGTTGATGGCGCCCTTGGTGGCCGCGTAGTCGAGGAGCCTCGGGTTGGGGTTGTAGGCCTGCACCGAGGTGGTGTTCACGATCGTGCTGCCCGGGCCCATGTGCTTCAGCGCGGCGCGGCTGAGCGTGAACATGGACATGATGTTGATCTGGAACGTCTCGTGGACCTGCTCGTCGGTGAGATCGGTCAGGTCATCGGAGATGAACTGCTTGCCCGCGTTGTTCACGAGGATGTCCAGGCCGCCGAGGCGCTGCGCGGCCTCGTCCACGAGGGAGGCACGGTAGTCGGCGTCCATCAGGTCGCCCGGCAACGCGACGGCGGTGCGCCCGGCCGCCTCGATCGCCGCCAGGACGCGGTCGGCGTCGGGCTGCTCCTGAGGCAGGTAGGCGATGGCGACGTCCGCGCCCTCACGGGCGTAGGCGATGGCGACCGCGGCACCGATGCCGGAGTCGCCGCCGGTGATCAGGGCCTTGCGGCCGGTCAGCCGACCCATCCCCCGGTACGAGTCCAGACCGATGTCCGGGACGGGATCCGTCTTCACGTCCAGGCCCGGCTCGGGCTGGCGCTGCTTGGCGATGCGGAGCTTCGGGTGGCGGGTGCGCGGGTCGTCGTGGGCCAGCTGGGAGTCCTGCACGGGGATCGCGGGGGCGTCGTCCTTCTTCTCTGGAGTGGTCATGGGCCGGATGCTACGCGGCGCGCGTCAGAGGGTGACAAGGGACGGGGCGCGGCGTCGTCGGCGTGGCCCTCGCGACGGCGGCGCGGCGGCGGCCAGGCGTCAGCGGGGCCCGCTGAGGCCGCGCAGGGCGCCACGGTGCTGGAGCACGTGCAGGTCCCAGCGCGCGCTGAGCCCCTCGAACAACCCGATGCCACGCCGGGAGTTACCTTGCTCATCCAGGCGCGGCGACCACGTGGCGAGGCCCAGGGCCCCGGGCACGGCGCCGAGCAGCGCGCCCGAGACGCCGGACTTCGCGGGCACGCCGACCTCGGCCACCCACTGGCCGCTGGCGTCGTACATGCCGCAGGTGAGCATCACGGACATCGCCTGCTGCGCCACCCACTCGTCCAGCACCCGCTCCCCCGTCACGGGGTTCGTGCCGCCAGCGGCGAGGGTGGCGCCCATGACGGCCAGCTGGGGTGCGGTGACCAGGACCGAGCACTGCGCGAGGTACCCGGCCACGGCCTCGCGGGCCGAGATGGGCAGCCGGCCGGCGTCGGCGAGCAGGTGGGCCAGGCCCAGGTTGCGGTCGGCACGGGTGCGCTCGGCGTCGAGGACGTCCTCGCAGACCTCCAGCTCGACGCCGGCCAGCGCGCTGTAGCGGCGCAGCAGCAGGGCCGTCCGCTCATCCTCGTCCCCGGCGGGCAGGAGGGAGTGGACCAGGATGGCGCCGGCGTTGATCAGCGGGTTGCACGGCCGGCCGTCGTCGTGCAGGGACAGGTGGTTGAACGACTCACCGGAGGGCTCGACGCCCACGTCCTCCAGCACGTGGTCCAGGCCGATCTCCTGCAGCACCACCGCGTAGGTGAGGGCCTTGGAGACCGACTGCAGCGCGAAGGCGTGCTCGGTCTCCCCGGCGGCGGCCTGGTGGCCGTCCACCGTGCACACCGCCACGGCGAGGCCGTCCACATGCTGGCCGGCGACGTCCTCGAGGTAGTCGGAGGGCTCGCCGCGGCGGTCGGACTCCACCTCGTCGAGCATCGCGCGCAGGTCGTCGTCGAATCGCGTCGTGTCCATTCCTGTCACAGTAGTGGGCGGGCGCCCGGGTCGCGGGCGGGTGCCGGGCCGGTCACGGCGTTCACTGGACCGGGGCATTCGGGCCCAGCGGCAGGTCCAGCCACATCCAGCCGATGACCATGCCGGTCCACGCGGGCAGGAAGGCGATCGAGGACGGGAGCATCGTGGCGATCAGGGAGCCATGCCCATCTTCCGGTCGTACCTCTGAGCCACCGCGATGATCAGCGGGACGCTACGCCTGCCGCGGCGAGTCAAGGCAAGACCCGGGGACCCGGGCCGGGGCTATCGTCGGGGGATGGACGTGCGGATCGGGACCTCCGGCTGGACCTACAGGCACTGGCGCGGGACCTTCTACCCGCAGGGGCTGCGGATCGCCGATCAGCTCGACCACTACACGGAGCGCTTCGGCACGGTCGAGCTCAACGGCTCCCACTATCGCTGGCCGGCGGACAGCACCGTCGAGGCATGGCGCGAGCGCCTGCCCGCCGGCTTCGAGATGGCCGTCAAGGCCTCCCGCTACCTCACCCACTACCGCAAGCTCAACGAGCCGCAGGACTGGGTGGCGCGCATCGTGCACACCCTGGACCTGCTCGGTGACCACGCCGGGCCGCTGCTGCTGCAGCTGCCGGTCAACCTGCACCGCGACGACGACCGACTCGCCGGGTTCCTCGGCCTGCTGCCCGAGCGGGTGCGCGTGGCGGTGGAGGTCCAGCACGAGTCCTGGCTGGACGAGGACGTGTTCGACCTCCTCGACCGGCACGGGGCGGGGTTCGTGGTCTCGGTGATCGCCGGGCGGGAGCCGGTGCTGCGCGCGACCGGCCGCCTCGCCTACGTGCGCTTCCACAACGCGGACCCGGACTGGCGCTACGGCGGATCGTTCTCCGACGCCGAGCTCTCCCCCTGGGTGAAGCGGCTGCGGGAGCTGACCGGCGCGGACGCGGCGGGCGCGCGCCCCGCCTACGTCTACTTCAACAACGACAACCACGGCCACGCCGCGTTCAACGCGCTGACGCTGCGCAGGATGGCGGAGACCGAAGCCTGACACGTGCCGAGCGCGTGCCTAGCGTGAGGAGGAAGCGGCGGCCGAGCGCCGCCGTCGTCCCCCGAGAGCACAGGAAGGCAGACGCACATGACCCTCATGCAGATCCCCACGGACCACGGCACGATCGGGCTGAACGTGGAGGAGGCCGGCCACGGGCGTCCCGTCGTCCTCATCCACGGCTGGCCGCTGACCCTCGACTCGTGGAAGGACCAGGTCGCAGCCCTGTCCCCGCACTACCGCGTGATCACCTATGACCGGCGCGGCTTCGGCGCCTCGGAGAAGCCCGCCGGCGGCTACGACTACGACACGATGACCGCCGACCTGCACGGTTTGCTCACCGAGCTCGACCTGCGTGACGTGACGCTCGTGGGCTTCTCGATGGGCGGTGGCGAGGTGGCGCGCTACATGTCCCGGTTCGGCGCGGACCGGATCCACTCGGTGGTGTTCGCCGGCGCGGTGCCCCCGTACCTGCTGAAGACCGACGACAACCCCGACGGCCCGCTGACCGAGAAGCAGGCCGCCGAGATGCGGGCGGGCCTCGAGAAGGACCGCGAGTCGTTCTTCGACGACTTCACGACGACGTTCTTCTCCACCCCCAAGCTGGCCGGTCTGACCAGCAGCCTCAAGGTCACCGAGGAGCAGCGCCAGGAGGCCATCCGGATGGCGCTGCAGTCCGACCAGACGGCGGCGCTGGCCTGCATGGACGCGTTCGGGGCCACCGACTTCCGCCGCGACCTGCCGGCAGTGACCGTGCCGGCCCTGGTCCTGCACGGCGACGCCGACCAGATCGTGCCGTTCAAGGGCTCCGGCAAGCGGACGCACAAGGCGATCGACGGCAGCCGCGTCGAACTCGTCAAGGATGCCCCGCACGGCTTCAGCATCAGCCACTCCGAGGAGTTCAACCGGATCCTGCTGGAATTCCTGGCGGAGTGAGGGGGCAGGTAGGCCCTCCAGAGTGCTGAACGCGACACGGCGCTCGTGGGGGTGGTGCATGCCATCCACCACGGCGCCGACGCTGACCTGTCAGGCTCGATCCGACGCCGTGATCACCCGGAGCGCGGGATCAGGCCGACCGGCCGGCAGAACCGCGCGTCAGGACGTCGAGTACGAAGCCGATCGGCCCATGACGGGTGCGCGTCCTGAAATAGGCCAGATCGGAACTGCGAGCCCCGGTCCTCGTGCACCAGGCACCCAGCCACCACGGCTGCACCGCCGCGGCCTGCGACGGCCTTGTTCGCGCAGAGACAGAGCTTCTCCTCAGCCGTGAAGTGCTTCCTGATGTCGGTCAGTCAGAGCCTGCGCGGCGCTTCTGGAGCGGGCTGGCGCACAGACCGAGGTGCTGTCGATCCATGACGGCGAGATTCAGGCGCGTGAGAAGGGTCTGCCATGAGTTTGCTTGACACGAGTTATCAGGCGGCGGCAGCCGCCTGGACTGATTGAACCATCTCGAACTCGACAGGGGTGAGCTTCCCGAGACGGGCCTGCCTACGACGGCGGTGATAGGTCCGCTCGATCCAGCTCACGATCGCGAGCCGGAGCTGGTCGAAGGACTGCCAGCGACGCCGGTTCAGCACGTTCTTCTGCAACAACGCGAAGAAGGATTCCATTGCCGCGTTGTCCCCAGCAGCACCGACCCTGCCCATCGACCCGACCAGGCCGTTGACCCGGAGCGTCTCCACGAACCGCCTGGCTCGAAATTGGGCGGGTTCAACCGGTCGTTGCAACACCGTGCGTTGAGAGCGAGCGTAGCTGCTCGGCGAAGACCTCCGCGGGAGTCTTCCAGTCCAGGACCTTCCTGGGCCTGTTGTTCAGCGTGTACGCGACTGCTGCGAGGTCCTCGGCCGACCATCTCGACAGGTCCGTGCCCTTGGGGAAGTACTGCCGCAGCACCCCGTTCGTGTTCTCGTTCGTCGGCCGCTGCCACGGCGAGTGGGGGTCAGCGAAGAACACTCTCGTGCCCGTGGCCATCGTGAACTGGACATGCCCGGCCAGCTCCTTGCCCCGATCCCACGTCAAGCTCTGACGCAGCTGCTCCGGCACCGTCGTCATCGCCTTAGTCAGGGCCGCGGTCATCGCCTCGGCCCCGTACCCGCCCAGCGACGGCCCGTTCTTCACCGGCGGCTGCTCACCCCATCCCTGCAGGCGGGGAAGGTGGACCAGAAGCGTGGCCCGGCTCTTCCGCTCGGCCAGAGTCCCGATCGCTGAACGCTCGGTCCCGATAATCAGGTCCCCTTCCCAGTGCCCGGGCACAGCACGATCAGCGGCCTCAGGTGGGCGCTTGCTGAACACCACGTCCTCGGTGACGTGGCCCTGGGGCTTGTTCCGGGTACGTGCCCGCGGCTCGCGCAGAGCCCGTCCGGTGCGTAGGCACCCGACGAGTTCGCGTTTGAGTGCGCCCCGTCCCTCGACGAACAGGGACTGATAGATCGCCTCGTGAGAGATCCGCATGGACACATCATCCGGGAACTCCAGGCGCAGCCGGTGGCTGATCTGCTCAGGGCTCCACGCCGTGGATCACCGCCGGTCCGCCCGGCGCGGTTTCATCTTCCGCCCCTTGAAACCGGGCCCGACCGGTCCCGGCACGGCCACGCCATCGGGGCCCAGGACCACCCCGTTCAGGCGTGCCTGGACGTAGTCGTGCAGTCGCTGGTTCGTGGCCAGCTTCGCCGGCTTGGGCCGCCTGGCAGCTTCCTGGGCCTTCCACTGCGCCACCGTGGCCCGGTACTCCTGCTTCCCGGAACGAGTGGCGCAGTTACGGCGCAGCTCACGGCTGATCGTGCCGGGATCACGTCCCAGCGTGCGTGCGATCTGACGGACCCCCTGGCCCTGGGCATGGAGGATCGCGAGCTCCTCACGCTCAGCGAAGGACAGGTACCGGCCGGTGGGCTCGGCTAAGGACAGCGGGGTCATCCCGCCAGCGTGACGGAACCAGCGCGCCCCGACGGGCCAGGACACGCCCACAGTCAGGGATGCCTCGACCGTGGTGACACCGGTGGCGATCACACGCCAGAACTGGCGTTGGACCTCCCGTGAGGGCTGCGGCCTGCCAGGAGAGCGCATCGGGGCCCGCAAGGCCCGATCCGCTCTCCACTGCCGACGTGTCCCCTCGGGCACGTCACTGATCTTCCTCGCCCAGTCCTTGCTTGCCATCGCCCATACCTCCAGTGATTCCGAGAGGGTGTTGCGACGACCGATTGAATCCACCTTGCGATCCTCGATCCGAATGCACCCGGCAACCCTGCACCTCGGCCTTGCCTCCACGCCGGCCCAGAGCCATCTGCAGGGCGTCCACGGCCAGCTGCGAGCTCATCCGCCGATTGATCGAGTAGCCCACGATCCGGTTCGAGAACACGTCCTTGACCGCGCAGAGATAGAGCTTGGAATCCCCGGCCCAATGCTCTGAGATGTCCGTGAGCCACAGCTGGTTCGGCTTCTCAGCGGCGAACTCACGACGAACCAGATCATCATGAACGGCAGGGCCAGGACGCTTGCCCGAGCCGCGACGGATCGAGTGGCAGCAGCGGACCTTCACGAGCCGACAGGCCTTCAACACCTGATGGTCCGACACGGCCAGGCCACGGCCGCGGAGCTCATCAGCCAGGAACCGGTATCCGAACTCCGGGTCATCGGCATGGGCATCGAGGACGGCGTTGGCGGCATGCGCGTCGGACCATTCCCGCTCGCTGACAGGTTCGGCCAGCCACTGGTAGTAGGCCTGACGGGAGAACCCGAGGACCCGGCAGGAGAGTTTCACGGGAATCCCGTCGCGGGCCAGGTCCTTCACGACGGGATAGGTCATTTTGGGGACTGACCCAATTTCAGGTTCGCCTGGGACAGATACGCGGCCGCACGCCGTAGGACCTCGTTCTCCATCTCCAACTCGCGGTTGCGGCGCTTGAGAGCCTTCAGCTCCTCGTTCTCAGCCTTGGTGATGCCGGGCCGGATCCCGGCCTCGACATCATCCTGGGCCAGCCAGCGCCGTAGGCAGGACTCGGCGATGCCGAAGTCCTTCGCGACCTGCGCGATCGGCATCTGACCCTTACGGGCGATCGCGACCACGTCCTGGCGGAACTCTCGGGGGTATGCAGCGGGCATGGGGTCATCCTTCCAGCAGTCCCTCCCGGGACCACAGATCAGATGTCAACCAAACTCACGGCAGACCCTTTCCTCCTACGGGTCAGGACGGGGGTGCCGGGCCAGAGGTCTCGGGCGGGCTGGGCACGGTGGGTGGGGGTGAGCGATAAAGGCATGTTCTTTCCTGGGCGGCCACCGTGCGATGCCCCCGTGGATGGAGGGGTGTGGGCCGGGCGGGAGGGTCAGTGGATGTAGGAGAAGACGCCCATCATCCCGGCCTCGGCGTGGTAGGCGTTGTGGCAGTGGGTTAGCCACTGGCCCGGGTTGTCCGCCTCGAAGTCGAAGACGATGGTTTGCCGGGGTTTGATGATGACCGTGTCCTTGCGGGCGCCATGGTCGGCCAGCTGGAAGGTGTGGCCGTGCAGGTGCATGGGGTGCCACATGTCGGTGTCGTTGGTCATCGTGACCCGCACGCGTTCGTCCAACCGGAGTTCGAAGGCGCCCTCGAAGGGGTTGGCCGGGTCGAAGCGTCGCCCGTTGATGCCCCAGTCGTACTCCATCATCGATCCGGTGAGGCGTACCTCGTGGGTCCTGGTCGGGTCCTTGGGTGGGAGCAGGACGGATTCGTGTGCCTTCAGTCGGCTGCCATCGAGCACGGTTCCGCCCAGGGTCTGCGGGAGCCGACCGGAGAGCGTGGTCTTTGGACCGGCTGCGATGATGCCGTAGGCGTGGCCGGTCTTGCCCTCGGGCAGGGCCAGTACGGGCACCGCCTGGTCGCCGAGGGTGATCAGCACGTCCAGGCGTTCGCCCATCCCCAGGACGACGGCATCGGCCTGGCGGGGCTGGACCGGGAACCCGTCGGTGTGGGTGATGGTCAGTTCCTGGCCGGGGATCCCGACCCGGTAGGCGGTGTCTCCGGCCGCGTTGATCAAGCGCAGGCGGATCCGGTTGCCCGGGGTGCTGGAGAAGGTGTCCGGGTCGGATGGGGGGCGGCCGTTGAACAGGTGCACGGGGATCTTCACGTCGCCGGCGTCCCCGCCCAGATAGTCGCTCTCAGCGCCCATGAGCATGTGCTTCATGGGCATGCCCGAGGAGCTGTCCTGGCTCATGGACCCGTGGTCCATGCCCGCCATGCCGGCCATGCCCTCCATGTCGCCGGACATGTCCATCCCGGCGGAGAGTTCCTCGACGACGTCCTGCGGTGTTCCGGTGATCCCGTCGAGCCAGTCGTCCAGGATCACGACCCATTCCTGGTCGTAGCTGAGGGGCTCGTTGGGGTCCTCGACGATCAGGGCCCCGTACAGGGCGCGTTCGCGCTGGGTGTCGAAGTGGGAGTGGTACCAGTACGTGCCCGGATGGGACAGCCGGAAGCCGTACGTATAGCGTCCTCCGGCGGCGATGGGGTCCTGGGTCACCCCCTGGACTCCGTCGGCGTCGTTGCGCAGGGCCAGCCCGTGCCAGTGCACGCTCGTGTCCTCGGGCAGGTCGTTGGCGACGCTGACCTTGAGCAGGTCCCCGGTCTGGGCGCGCAGCAGCGGCCCGTTGAGGCCGTCGTTGTATCCCCAGGTGGTCAGGCCCCGACCCTGGAGGGAGGTCTCGAGGGGTGCGGCGGAGAGCCGGTGGGTGACGGTGGTGCCCGAGGCGGCGCGTCGTTTCTCGTACTCGGCGACCAGCGGGTCGGTGGGCAGGATGCGCCCTGACGGTTGGGGGCTGATGACGGGATCGGCGCAGGCGGCCAGCCCGGCCAGCGCCAGGGCCCCGACGGAGGCGCCCAGGAAGGTGCGGCGGGTGGTCAGTGAGGAGGTCATCGGTTCTTCTTTCCGTCATCCGGCCCCGTGTCGCAGGCGGGCGCGACGGGGCCGGGCATGGCTGATCAGTTGCTGGGTGAGGCCGGTGGCGTACCGGGGCTGCGTGCCGCTGTCACCCGGAGGTATTGGCGGACCCTGCGCTCACCGGTGGGGCGCGGCCGGGGGCTTTAGGTGCGGCTGACGGCCAGTTGAGCCAGTGAAGGGTCCACGGGGGCCGGAAATGGGCAACCCAGGGCAGGGGTGGTGCGGTCAGTCCCCCACCGGGGCTAGGCAGGAGGGCCCGGGAGGCCAAGTGGGACACGACAGGTGCCTTGGTCAGGGCCGAGGCGCAGGTATCGTCCACGGCCTCCAGGGCACAGACCGGCAGCCCGGGGTCGGCTGCCTCATCCCCGGCAGGCTCGGCCGGGAGCACGACCTCAGGCACCATGCCGGCCGGACCGATGGCGCCCGGCCCGAGGTGATGAACAGTTGTGGCGGCGGCCGTAGCGGTGGCGGCCCAAGCCGCGCTGGTGCCCGTACCAGCGTGCATCCCGAGCAGGCCCAGGATCAACACGAGGGTGCCCAGAACGGTTCGAAGGGCGGGCCAGCCGGACAGGGGGCGGCGGGGGGAGGTCACAGCAGCTGTTCGGTGGTGTTCCCGCCGTCGGTGGTGGACAGCACGGTCGAACCGATGACCAGCAGTGCTTCGGTCTGCCCGTCGTCGGTGATGCCGGCGCCCAGGGCGGAGGCCGTGCCGACCGGGCGGTCGCTGGCGGTCCAGGTGTCGCCGGCGTCGGTGCTGGTCAGCAGGTGTCCCTCGGTGCCGGCGCCCACGGCGGTGGTGTCATCGGCCCAGGCGACCAGGTGCATCAGCTGGGGGGTGTCCAGGGTGGTCCAGGTCGCGCCGTGGTCGGTCGAGCGCAACATGCCGGTTTCGGTGGTGGCCAGCACGGTCCCGGTTTGGGGGGAGATCGCCAGCGATGCCGGGGCGACGGGGATCTCAAGGCTCTGCCAGGTGAGGCCGTCGGTGCTGGCGCGCAGTTGCCCATCGAAGCCGAGGACCCCGTTCGGGCCGGCGGCCAGGGCGTGGAAATCGGATGCGCCGCCGCGGGAGAGCACCGTCCAGCTCTGGCCCCGGTCGGTGGACTCGGCCAGGCCCAGCGGCTCGGGCAGGTCGGTGCGCGGCGCGGGGTGACCCGAGGCCAGGTAGCGGCCCTCGGGAGTCAGGGTGAAACCCATGAAGTCCACGACCGGACCGACCTGGGTCAGCTCCCCGTCCTGGAGCCGGAACAGGCCCTGGTGGGTGGCCAGCAGCACCTCACCGGACTCGGGGTCCCGGGTGAGGGCATGGACGTGGGTGATGGCCGTGCCGGTGCCCTGCGTGCCGGTGCCGGCCGCCGGGGATGTCGCGGGGTTCGGCGCGGCGCAGGCGGTGAGGGTGCCAGCGCCGAGCAGGGTCAGCCCGCCGGCGATCAGGGTTCTGCGGGTCAGGGGGGTCATGGAGCCTTTCCGCCCCGGGCCAAAAGGCGGGGCCATCTACCATTGTCGGCCGGTGACGCGCCGGGATGGGGCGGTTTGCCTTGAAGATTCGATGAAGATTCCCCGCCCCGGCACCGTTCTGAGCCGCCGGGGCGCGAGACAGAGCGAGACTGGACCCATGAACTCTGGCACTGGCACTGGGACTGACACTGGGACTGGTCCGGCGGCCGGCCGGGTGTTGGTGGTCGATGACGAGAAGCCGCTGGCGCGCATGGTGGCCACCTACCTGGAGCGGGCCGGCTACGAGGTGGCCCTCACCCACACCGGCCCGGCCGCAGTGCAGGCCGCCCGGGTTCACGAGCCCGACGTGATGGTCCTGGACCTGGGCCTGCCCGGGCTGGACGGGATCGAGGTGTGCCGGCGGGTGCGGGCCTTCTCCGAGTGCTATGTGCTGATGCTCACCGCCCGCGGCGATGAGCACCACCGGTTGGAGGGATTGGCGGTGGGGGCCGATGACTACATCACCAAACCCTTCAGCGTCCGGGAGCTGGTCGCCCGGGTGGGGGCGGTCATGCGCCGGCCGCGCACAACGGTGTCAGCCCCCGAACCGGAACGGGTCTGCGGTGACCTGGTCATCGACCTGGCCGCCCACGAGGCCCGCGTGTCGGGCCAGGTGGTGCAACTAACGCGCACGGAGTTCGACCTGCTGGCCGCCTTGTCGGGGCGCCCGCACCAGGCCTTCTCCCGGCGCCAGCTGATCGATATCGTCTGGGACCCGGCCTGGGTGGGCGATGAACGGCTCGTGGACGTGCACATCAAGAACCTGCGCCGCAAGCTCGACGCGGACCCGGCCCGCTATATCGACACCGTCCGCGGGGTCGGCTACCGGATGGCGGAGCAATGACCGGCCGGCGGCGCTACCAAGGATTAGCGGCCCGGTTCTTCCTCGCCCAGCTGCTGGTGGTGGGGGCCAGCGTGCTGGCCGCGGTGGTGGTGGCCTCCCTGGCCGGCCCACCACTGTTCCACGAGCACCTGGAACAGGCCGGGGCCGGACACGATGCAGCCCAGGTGCTGCACGTGGAGCAGGCCTACCGGGACGCCAATTTCTGGACTCTGGGCGTGGCCCTGGCCACGGCCTTGATCTGTTGTCTGGCATTGACCTGGCATGTCGCCCGCCGGATCCAGAGTCCGATCAACGCCCTGACCCAGGCGGCCAAGGCCATGGCCGGTGGACGGTACGACACCCGCGTGCCGGCCATGGGCGCCGGCACCGAGGTGGAGGAGCTGGCAGGGTCTTTCAACACCATGGCCGCACGGCTTCAGCGCACCGAGGACACCCGGCGACGGATGCTCTCGGACCTGGCCCACGAGCTGCGCACCCCCGTCTCCGTGCTGACCGTCTACCACGAGGCCCTGCAAGACGGGGTGTCCCACTGGGACGAGCCCACCGGTGAGCTGATGGGCGAGCAGCTGGCCCGGTTGACCCGGCTGGTGGAGGACATCAACGACGTCTCCCGCGCCGAGGAGGGCCGGATCGAACTGGACCGCAGCCCCCAAGGGGTCAGCGGGCTGCTGCATGCCGCGACCGAGGCCCACAAGGAGGCCTACGCCACCAAGGGCGTGGCCCTGACCATGGACGCCGATCCGGGCCTGGCCGTGGACGTGGACCGCCAGCGCATGGGCCAGGTCCTGGGCAACCTGCTCACCAACGCCCTGCGCCACACCCCGGCCGGGGGCCGGGTCACCCTCGAGGCCCGACAAAGCCCGTCCGGGGTCACGCTCAGCGTCACCGACACCGGGGAGGGGATCTCTCCCGAGCACCTGCCGCACGTCTTCGAACGCTTCTACCGCGGGGACACCGCCCGCGACCGTGACCACGGCGGCTCCGGGGTCGGCCTGGCCATCTCCCGAGCTCTCATCCAGACCCACGGCGGCACCTTGAGCGCCACCTCCACCACGGCCGGGGCGACGTTCACCATCGACCTGCCCACCAAGCAGCCCCCGACCAGCCCACCTACCGGCGCACCCGTTTATCCACCGTGAACACCGGCGCTCCACCCCTTGAATGATACCCCCGGGGGGTATATACCAAGAGGAGAGGCGCCGTCCGGCGCCGCCCTCAGACCTGAAGGAGACCGTCATGACCGAATCCGCCCGCACCCCGCTGCCGGGGGCCACCAACGGCTGCTCGTGCTGCGCCCCAGCCGCCGACGCCACCGCCCCCGCCGGGCACCAGAGTGCCGACCCAACCGGGACGAGCGCCGGCGACGCGACCTACCAGGTGGAGGGCATGACCTGCGGACACTGCGTGGGCTCCGTCGCCGAGGCCGTGAGCGCCCTGGACGGGGTGGACGATGTCCGGGTCGAACTGGTCGCCGGCGGGGCCTCCCCCGTCACCGTGACCGGGCCCGCCTCCGCGGACTCCGTGCGGACGGCCATCGAAGCGGCCGGCTACCGCGTCCGGATCTAACCGACCCATCCCCTCGAGGTCGGCGCCCCACCGCCGAGCCGGTCGCCGAACAGACCGCCGAGCAGAAGGAACACCATGAGCACCCCGCACCACCACGATCACCCCACCGACCAGACCGCCGAACACCCAGACCCGAACCCCCACGCCGGCCACGCCAACCACACCGACCATGCCGCCCACCACCCCGCGGACGCGGCCACCCACGGGCAGGCCATGCCCCAGGGCCACGCCCACTCGGCCCTGGACGAGGACCACCAGGTCCACGACCACGGTCAGCACGCCGGGCATTCCACCGCGATGTTCAAGAACCGGTTCTGGGTCTCACTGGTGCTCTCCATCCCGGTGGTGTTCTTCAGCCACATGGTCGGGCAGCTGCTGGGCTACCACGTCCCCGAGTTCCCGGGCTCGGCGTGGATCGCCCCGGTGCTGGGCACCGTGATCTACCTCTATGGCGGCATGCCCTTCCTGAAGGGCGGGCTGACCGAGTTGCGCGCCCGCCAGCCCGGGATGATGCTGCTGATCGCGATGGCCATCACGGTGGCCTTCGTCGCCTCCTGGGTCACGACCCTGGGCATCGGGGACCTAATGCTGGACTTCTGGTGGGAGCTGGCGCTGCTGGTGGTCATCATGCTGCTGGGCCACTGGATGGAGATGCGCGCCCTGGGCGCGGCCTCCTCCGCCTTGGACGCGCTGGCGGCGCTGCTGCCGGAGGAGGCCGAGAAGGTCGTGGACGGTGACACCATCACCGTGCCGATCACCGAGTTGGCCGTGGGCGATGTGGTGCTAGTGCGGGCCGGGGCCCGGGTGCCGGCCGACGGGACCATCCTCGAGGGCGCCGCGGAGTTCGACGAGGCGATGATCACCGGGGAGTCGAAGCCCGTGCTGCGCCAGGCCGGGGACACGGTGGTCGCTGGGACCGTGGCCACCGACAACACCGTGCGGGTGAAGGTGGCCGCCGTCGGGACCGACACGACCCTGGCCGGGATCCAGCGGATGGTCGCCGACGCCCAGGAATCCTCCTCCCGCGCCCAGGCGTTGGCCGACCGGGCGGCGGCCCTGCTGTTCTGGTTCGCCCTGGTTGCGGCGATCATCACCGCGATCGTGTGGACCGCGATCGGCCAGCCCACCGACGCGGTCACCCGCACCGTGACCGTGCTGGTGATCGCCTGCCCGCACGCCCTGGGCCTGGCCATCCCGCTGGTGATCGCCCTCTCCACGGAGAAGGCCGCCAAGTCCGGGGTCCTGATCAAGGACCGGATGGCCCTGGAGCGGATGCGCACCATCGACGTGGTCCTGTTCGACAAGACCGGCACCCTGACCGAGGGCGCCCACGTCGTCACCGCCGTCACCGCGATGCCCGGCGTGTCCGAGGCAGAACTGCTGGCGGTGGCCGCCGCGGCCGAGGCTGACAGCGAGCACCCCGTGGCCCGGGCCATCGTCACCGCCGCCGGGCAGCACCCGCAGGCCAGCACGTTGCGCAAGCGCGGCACGGACTTCAGTGCTGCCATGGGCCGCGGGGTGCGCGCCACCGTGGACGGCTCCGAGATCCTCGTCGGGGGCCCGAACATGCTGCGCGAGCTTAACCTGACCATGCCGGCGGAGATCACTGAGCACACCGCCTCCTGGACCGCGCGCGGGGCCGGGGTGTTGCACGTGCTGCGCGAGGGGTCCGTTATCGGCGCGGTCGCCGTGGAGGACAAGGTCCGCCCCGAGTCCCGGGCCGCCGTGGCCGCCCTGCACGCCCGCGGCATCAAGGTCGCGATGATCACCGGCGATGCCCGCCAGGTCGCCGAGGCCGTCGGGGCGGACCTGGGCATCGACGAGGTCTTCGCCGAGGTCCTCCCCCAGGACAAGGACACCAAGGTCACCGAGTTGCAGTCCCGGGGACTGTCCGTGGCCATGGTGGGCGACGGCGTCAACGACGCCCCGGCGCTGGCGCGGGCCGAGGTCGGCATCGCCATCGGCGCCGGCACCGACGTGGCCATGGAGTCCGCCGGCGTTGTGCTCGCCAGCAACGACCCCCGCGCGGTGCTGTCGATGATCGAGCTCTCCCAGGCCAGCTACACCAAGATGATCCAGAACCTGGTGTGGGCCACCGGCTACAACGTGCTCGCCGTGCCGCTGGCCGCCGGCGTGCTCGCCCCGATCGGGTTCGTGCTCTCCCCCGCGGTGGGCGCGATCCTGATGTCCGTCTCCACCATCGTGGTGGCCCTCAACGCCCAGCTGCTGCGCCGGATCGACCTGGACCCGGAGCACCTGGCTCCTCTCGAGCGCCCCCGGTCGCAGGCTGCCCTTCAACCCGCGACCTCCTGATCGCGCCTCTTGGCGCTAACTCTGATATGAACCCTCAACCCACTGTGGAAGGACCCACCATGAAACGCACCATGACGCTGACCGCCCTGGCCCTGGCCTCCGCCCTGACCTTGACCGCCTGCGGCACCGGCGCCCAGGACGAGAACGCCGGCGCTGAGGCCTCGGCCACCGCGACCAGCTCCGCCCCCGCCGCCACCCCTGCGGCCACGGCCACCGCGACACCGTCCACCACGGCGACCGGTTCGGCCGAGGAGGTCTCCGCCGAGCACAACGACGCGGACGTGATGTTCGCCCAAATGATGATCCCGCACCACCAGCAGGCCGTTGAGATGAGCGAGATGCTGCTGGCCAAGGATGACGTCCCGGCGGAGGTGGCCGCGTTCGCCCAGAAGGTCATCGACGCCCAGGGCCCGGAGATCGAGCGCATGAACGCCATGCTCACCGCCTGGGGCCAAGACCCCGTGGACACGGACGGTATGGAGGGCATGGACCACGGCGGGATGTCCGGGATGATGTCCGAGGAGGACATGGCCGCCCTGGAGCAGGCCCAGGGCACCGAGGCCGCCCGGTTGTACCTGGAGCAGATGACCGCCCACCACAAGGGCGCCGTGGACATGGCCAAGGACGAGGTCGAGGACGGCCAGAACCCGCAGGCCGTGCAGCTCGCCGAGCAGGTCATCGCCGACCAGGAGGCC
The DNA here is from genome assembly GCF_003315015.1 of Micrococcus sp. KT16. Classification (NCBI taxonomy): domain Bacteria; kingdom Bacillati; phylum Actinomycetota; class Actinomycetes; order Micrococcales; family Micrococcaceae; genus Micrococcus; species Micrococcus sp. KT16. The sequence goes on from NZ_QNRG01000002.1 coordinate 270,577, forward strand.
GAGATCACCGAAATGCAACAGATGCTCGACAAGCTCTGAGCACCGTCGTCCGCTGCGGGCATCCGGTGAGACGCGGCTGGCGATAGACCCCGAAACCGGAACGGGTCCTCCAGGAAAGGAGACGAGCATGCAGGACAAGATCAAGGTCGCGGTGAACGGGTACGGGGTCATCGGCAAACGCGTCGCCGACGCGGTCCGGGCCCAGGAGGACATGGCGCTGGTCGGAGTCAGTGACGTCATCGCTGACTACCGGATCGCGACTGCGGCCGGGAAGGGTATCCCCGTCTACGCCTCTACCGAGCAGGCCCTACCGGTGATGGCGGATGCCGGCCTTCCCGTCGTCGGAGGCCTGCACGACCTGCTCGAGAACGTTGACGTCGTGGTGGACTGCACCCCGGCCCAGGTGGGCGCCGGCAACCTGGAGCTCTACCGTGCCCACGGGGTCAAATCCGTGTTCCAGGGCGGGGAGAAGCACGATCTCACCGGCCACTCCTTCGTCGCCCACGCCAACTACGCCACCGCCCTGGGCCGGGACAGCACCCGGGTGGTGTCCTGCAATACCACCGCCACCGTCCGGGCCCTTACCGCGCTGAAGGACGTCGGACTGCTGTCCAAGGCCCGGGGGTGCTCATCCGCCGGGCCACCGATCCGTGGGAATCGGACCATTCCGGGATCATGAACACCATCGTCCCCGAGGGCCGAATCCCCAGCCATCAGGGGCCCGACGCCCAGTCGGTGGTCCCGGACCTGGACGTGGTCACCATGGCCGCCAAGGGAGCCCACACTCAGAACCACCTGCACTACTGGACGATCGAGCTCACCCGCCCGGCCGAGAAGCAGGAGGTGTTGGAGGCGTTCCGGGCGATGCCGCGGATCGCCTTCGTCCGGCGCTCGGACGGCGTCGTGGCGGTCAATAGCACCGTGGAACTCATGGAGGACCTGGGCCGGCCCCGGGGTGATATGTATGAGGTGGCCCTCTGGGAAGACATCCTCACCGTGGACGGCAACGAGCTGTACTACACCTACACGGTGGACAACCAGGCGATCGTCGTCCCCGAGAACATCGACGCGATCCGGGCCCTCACCGGAACCGTCGACGACGGCGGCGAGTCCATCCGGCGCACCGACCGCGCCTTGGGGGTGCGCCAGGACTTCGTGCGCTCCTCGGTGGCTGCCCGTTGAACTGCGCGGCAGACGCCGCTGAGGCGGTGCCCGGCCCCAGGAATGGGGGGTGGTCGGACACCGCTTCGGCGGCCGCGGACTACCGCAGCGGTCCTATGGCCTCCGGTCAGGTGCGAGAGGCCGTCGCGATCGCGTTGATGGCCTCATCCAACACCGCATTGAACTGCGCTGGGCTCTGGGCCGTACTCAGCCCTTCGGTCAGGGCGCGGGAGAAGCTGGCGATCACGCCGTGGTTGCGGGCCAGCAGGGTGGTGGCCTGGGCCCGGGTATAGCCGCCCGACAGGGCCAGGACGCGGATCACTCGGGGATGGTCCACGAACTCGCGGTAGAAGTCCGCCCGCTCCGGCAGCGTCACTTTGAGGATGACCGACTGGTCGTCTCCGAGCTTGTCCAGTTGGGCGAGGATTGCCGCCTTGAACTGGTCCTCCACCTCGGCCTTGCGGGGGCTGCGGATATCCACCTCGGGCTCGATGATGGGCACCAGCCCGGTAACGAGGATCTGACGGGCGAGCCCGAACTGCTGCTCCACGACGGAGCCCACCCCGTCCCCGGGCAGCTTGATGACCGAGCGCATCTTCGTCCCGAACATGTGCTTTTCGACGGCTCGAGACAGTAAGTCATCCAGGTGCGGGATGGGTTTCATGAGCTGGGCGCCTTGCTGTTCCGGGGCCAAGCCCTGGTCGATTTTGAGGAAGGGCACGATGCCTTTGCTGTTCCACAGGTAGTCGCCCGTGGGGGAACCCTCCACCTGGCGGTTCATTGTGTTCTCGAACAGGATGGCCCCCATGACGCGCTCACCGTCGAAGCTGGGGCTGGTGATGATACGTGTGCGCACCTGGTGTACCAGGTCGAACATCTCCTCTGGGCCGGAGTAGGCATCCTTGTCGATCCCATAGAGGTGCAAGGCCGCCGGGGTGCTGCCCCCGCTCTGGTCCAGCGCCGCGACGAATCCGACACCGTTCCTGACCCTCTGATACTTCTCCGAGTGCATGGGAGCCTTCCGCGGCGAGGGAGCACGGTGGTCCGGGTTCCCTGCGCGCGTCATGGACGACTGGCCGCCCTCAAGGGGGAACGGTCATCAGCAGGCTCAACCCAGGGTGACGAGCAGGTCCGCGCAGGCCTGCTCACACCGGCGGCAGGCCTCGGCACACACCTTGCAGTGCTCGTGCATCTGGGCGTGGCTCTCGCATTCGTCCCCGCACGTCTTGCAGGCGGCCCGGCAGGCCTCGAGCAGGGCGCGGGTGGTCTCGACGTTGTTGCCGGTCTGCCGGGACAGCATCCGGCCTGTGGCGGCGCACACATCGGCGCAGTCCAGGTTCAACCGGATGCACTGCCTCAGGTCGGCCACCATGTCCTCGGCCAGGCAGGCGTCCGCGCAGGCGGTGCACGTCTGGGCGCACTCGAAGCAGGCCTGGATGCATTCGGCCAGTTTCTGCCGATCGATGTTCCCCACCTCCTTCGGGTAGGTCTCCAGCATGGCGCTCACGTGATGGGTCATGATGTGCTCCTTCGTCGATCTGATCCGACGCACCGGCCTTCGCCGGCCCGCCCTGCCATCGACCGTAGACCGCCCCGCCGACGCGGGTGAAGGGCTCAACCTTGAAGGTTCCGTGAAGATCGCCGGCCACGGAGGCCCGCGGACTCCTTTACGGGCAGGGATGACGAAGGTGTGACCAGCCGCCCCTCAGCCCGGCCGACGGCCCTGAGGACCACGCCGACGGGGAGGACCAGCAGGGCTCGCCTCAACGTGGATCCTGTCGGACCGGACGGTCGGTGTCGGGAAGAGCGCTTATGCGATCCGACCAGGGGCGTCGAGGCCGCCGGTGCAGGGTTGCCGGGTGCATTCGGATCGAGGATCGCAATTTCGAGCCAGGCGGTTCGTGGAGACGCTCCGGGTCAACGGCCTGGTCGGGTCGATGGGCAGGGTCGGTGCTGCTGGGGACAACGCGGCAATGGAATCCTTCTTCGCGTTGTTGCAGAAGAACGTGCTGAACCGGCGTCGCTGGCAGTCCTTCGACCAGCTCCGGCTCGCGATCGTGAGCTGGATCGAGCGGACCTATCACCGCCGTCGTAGGCAGGCCCGTCTCGGGAAGCTCACCCCTGTCGAGTTCGAGATGGTTCAATCAGTCCAGGCGGCTGCCGCCGCCTGATAACTCGTGTCAAGCAAACTCATGGCAGACCCCGGGCACCGATGGGACCTGTCAGGTCAGTACCGCGTCACGGTCAGCGTTGTGGTGGTGCACAAGGCGACCCTCTTCAGGGGGGGCGCCTTAGGATGCCGCCAAGGTCCCCAACATGAGCCCAGTTGCTGGTCGTTAGGGGTACCTCGTGTCCCGCGCGGCCGACGCTACCGGCGTTTCAGGCGTCGGCGGCTGCCTAACTTCCCAGACCGACCCAGCTGAGCACGATGGTGGCCAGGAGGGTGAGCACAGCCACTAGGGCGTGTCTGACAATCGTTTGGATTACGCGAGCACCGCCCGCGTCCGCTGCGGCGATCAGCATCTGAAGCACCCGATCCCAGGTGCCTTCTTCGGCCATGCGTCGATACCAGGTCCACACTTCTCTGCCGCGGCCAGAAGACCTTGGGCAGATCGCGCTAGGCGATCCCGCACCGGTACCGGTAGATGATGGCCTCGATCATCATCCGCGCATCCGAGAAGGGCCTGCCGGGCCGGCCCGTGTGAGTAGGCAGCATCGGGGCGATCAGCTCCCACTGGGCATCGGAGAGCATCTGGAAACGGGACATGCCTTCCAAGGTGCCAGTGGGCCCCTAGACTGTTTGTCAGACACGCCCTAGGAGCGTATATGGCCTCTACCTCTCCAACGCTTTTGCCGTTCCGGATCGATTCTCTAGCCACCTCGCTCTTCGCCAAGGAGACAGGCTTCAGCGGCCCCCATCTCCATGACTTCTTCGCTCGTTACACCGACATGCTGGGCCCCTATCGGTGGAACGGGAGCCCCTCCCGATGGCAGATCTTCCAGACCGGGTTGCATTCTCTTCCGCTGCCTCAACAACGCGCCGTGCTACTGGAGTTGTGTTCCTACGACGGCGAGTTCAAAAACGGCCGCCCCCCTGAAGGGGAGCTCACCCGGCTACGGGGCATGCTCCTCTCCGCCGGCACCCCCGGCGCGCACGCAGCACAGGAGTCCCTGCAGAAGCTCGAGGACTGGGAGGCCGTCAACAGGTCCTGGCAGGCCGCGCTGACCAAAGTCCAGGACGACCCCGACGGAGCTATCACCGCGACCCGCACCACCATCGAGAGCGTGTGCAAGCACATCTGCGATGAACGCGGAGTGAAGTACGAAGACGGGTGGGATCTCGCTCGGCTCTACAAGGCCACCTCAAGTGCGATGCAGGTGGCACCGGATCAGCACAGCGAACAGATCATCAAGCAGATCCTCAGTGGGGCGGCAACGCTTGTTGGAGGACTGGCCGCGATGAGGAATGCCCTCAGCGACGCCCACGGTCGAGGCAAGCGCTCTGTGGGGCCGGCACCTCGCCATGCCAAGCTCGCGGTCAACGCGGGGTTCGCCATCGCCGGCTTCCTCATCGACACCCACGTAGAGAAACCGCCCGTTTCCAGCTGACCCTCTCGGCCCCGATTCTTAGGTTTAGAACGGCAGGGCCCCGTGTACGTTGTGCCTGTGGAGCAACTTGCAGATCGCGGCGTCATCCGCGCAGCCCTGGACGACTTCGGACATGCCTGGGGTCAGCGCATCGACCGCTGGCGGACCGATGGACAAACCCACACGGAGAAGTCCTTCGCCCAGCAGTTCTGGTCCGACCTGCTGCGCGCTTTCGGGGTGATCCCCGAGCGCATCGACCTGTTCGAGCGCGGGGCCGCGCGCGCCTCCACCGGTGGGGCCGGCTACATCGACTTCTTCTGGTCCGGCGTCGCCCTGGGCGAGGCCAAGTCCCTGGACGCCGACCTCGATGTCGCCCACGCCCAGGCGTTGGACTACCTGGCCGGCGGGTCCATCGGTCAGCACGAGTGGCCCAAGTACGTGCTCGTCACCGACTTCGCCCGCATCCGTGTCGAACGTCTGGGCGAGGCCGGCTGGGTGTCCGAGTTCGCGGTGCAGGACGCCGCCGATCACGTGGACGAGCTGATGTTCCTGGCTGGCCGGGACACCGTGACCAAGGCCGAGGAGCAAGAGGCCTCCATCGCGGCCGCGCAGCTGATGGCCTCCATGTTCACCGCCCTCGTCGGGGACGAGGTGGATGTGCCTGTCGGCGAGGAGGCCCCCGAGGACGCCGAGGAGGAGGAGTTCGCCACCCAGCAGGCCTCGATCCTGCTCACCCGGCTGCTGTTCCTGCTCTACGGAGACGACGCCGGCCTGTGGGAGGCCGACCTGTTCCAGCGTTGGGTGGAGTGGGACACCACCGCCGACAACCTCGGCCCCCAGCTCGACGCCCTCTTCCGGGTGCTCAACACCCCCGAGAACCGGCGCCGCGGCGTGCCGGACTCCCTGGCCCGCTTCCCCTACGTCAACGGCGGCATCTTCGACGGCACCTCCACCGCCGGGTTCCTCACCAACAACTTCCGGGACGCGCTCGTGGCCGCCTGCCGGTTCCGGTGGACCCAGATCTCCCCGGCCGTGTTCGGCTCCATGTTCCAACTGGTCAAGTCCAAGCAGGCCCGCCGCGGGGATGGGGAGCACTACACCTCCGAGGAGAACATCCTCAAGACCATCGGCCCGCTCTTCCTGGACGAGTACCGCGCCCGAGCGGACCGACTCATCCAGAACAAGACCACCACCCGGCGTGAGGTGATCGGCCTGATCGAGGAGATGGCCGCCAACATCTACGTCGACCCGGCCTGCGGGGCCGGCAACTTCTTGAACCTGGCCTACGCCAAGCTGCGCGAGATCGAGACGGACCTGCTGGCCGACCAGCGCCGCCGCACCGGATCTCAGGACCTCTCCCTAGACGTGAGCTTGGATCAGCGGATCCACATCGACCGGTTCTACGGAATCGAGATCAACTGGTGGCCGGCCAAGATCGCCGAGACCGCCATGTTCCTCGTGGACCACCAGGCCAACCGGCAGCTGGCCGCCGCGCTCGGCCAGGCCCCGGTGCGTCTGCCGATCAAGATCACCGCAACGATCTACCAGCACGACGCGCTGACCCTCGACTGGTCTCAGGCACTGCCGAAACCGGCCGGGCGCACGTTCGTGTTCGGCAACCCCCCGTTCCTGGGTGACCACACCCGCACGGCTGCCCAGCTGGCGCTGATGCAGGCGGCCTGGGGTGAAGGCAAGCAGCTCTCGCGCTTGGACTTCGTGACCTCCTGGCACGCGCTTACCCTGCGTCTCCTGGCCGAGCGGGATGGGGAGTGGGCGTTCGTGACCACGAACTCCATCGTCCAGGGCGACCAGCCCGCCCGCCTGTTCGCCCCGATCTTCGCCGCCGGCTGGCGCATCAAGTTCGCCCACCGCACCTTCGCGTGGGACTCCCAGGCCCCCGGCAAGGCCGCGGTGCACTGCGTGATCATCGGCTTCACCCGCGACCCCGGCACCAAGGCGCGCCTGTTCAAGTACGAGCATGCACGAGGCGAGGCCCGCGAGGTGCCCGGGGTGAAGACCATCAACGCCTACCTCGTGGACGGACCCAACGTCCTCGTGGACAAGCGAAGCACCCCCCTCGCCCCCGACCTTCCGGAGGTCACCTACGGATCCAAGCCTGCCGATGCCGGCAACCTCGTGGTCACCGCAGAGCAGTACCAGGCCGTGATGGCCGATCCGGTCATGGCCCCCTACGTGCGCCCTTACGTCGGCGCGGTCGAGTTGATCCGCGGCCAGCAGCGCTGGTGCCTCTGGCTGGCCGACATGGACCCGGATGCGCCCTCCCACTCCCCCGAGCTCAAGCGCCGCCTCGAGGGTGTCGCCGCCGAACGGGCCAAGTCCAAGGCCGCCTCCACCCGGGACTGGGCACGTTTCCCCCACCTGTTCCGTCAGCGGGGCCTCGTCTCCGACGTGCCGTTCGTCGGTATCCCCGAGGTCAGCAGCGAAGCACGCGCCTACCTGCCCGTGGCTCACTTCGAACCCGACGTCATCATCTCCAACAAGGTCTACGGCGCCCTGGACCCCGATGGCATCGTGTTCGCTGTGGCCTCCTCCTCGATGTTCATCACCTGGATGAAGACCGTCGGAGGACGCATGAAGTCCGACCTGTCCTTCTCCAGCACAATCACCTGGAACGGCTTCCCCCTGCCCGCCCTGACCGACAAGGACCGCGCCGCCCTGGCCCGCGCCGCCGAGAAGGTCCTCGAAGCCCGAGCCCTACATCCCAGGCGGTCCCTTGCCCAGCACTACGCCCCGCTGGGCATGGACCCGGCCCTGGTCAAGGCCCACGACGGGCTGGACGCGGTGATGGACAAGATCATGGGAGCACCCCGCCGGTGCCGCACCGAGCTGGAGCGTCAGGAGCTACTCTTCGCCCGTTATGCCCAGCTGACTTCGTAGCAGCGCGCCATATGGAGAAGGCGTAGAAGCACCGGCACTGGTGGCAGAGATCGGACCGTGTCAGATGACGAACCGCAGCTTCGGTCGGACGGTCGAGGCGGCATCCATGACCGCTTCGGCCACCTCGGGAGCGATACGGCCAGCGGCCATGATGCCCTCGAAGTCGTATCCGCCATCGGTGATCAACTGACGAGCAATCCCGAGCACCTGTGGCGATTCCGCCGGGCCAAGGGGCCCGGGCTCCGGATGCCCCCAGGCGGATAGTTGCTGATTGGCGCGCCTGTACGAGGCCTCGGAGAGCCGTCCCAGTGAGTGGGCACGGTAAACCAGGGCACGCAGACTGACCCCCCAGTGGCGCTTGAGCTCATGGAACGCCGGCCAGTTAATGCGCCGGGGCAGGTCTTCAATGATCTCGTCTCGAGGCATGAGGAACTCAGCGGCGAACTGGTGGGCCTGCTGCTCCACTAGCTTCGACCCCGGTTCGGTGTCGGGGTGCAGAACCAGGTGGCCCAACTCATGGGCCGCGTCGAACCGGCTACGCGCTTTGTCATCCTTGGTTGGGGAGAGAAAAACCAGTGGCCGTGCTCCGGAGTACGTCGAGAACGCGTCTACAGCCGCGTCCGTCTCCACCGGCAGGCGCAACGCGATGATCCCGTGGGCTTCCAGCGTCTGGACCACTGAGGGCAGAGGACCTGGCGCGATGCCCCAGGTCGAACGAGTAAGCCGAGCCGCCTCAACGATGGCCTCATCGGTCAGCTCCTCGGGCAGCTCCAGCTCGGGCAGCGACACCGGGGGAAGATCGACGTAGGCACCGATCAGATCAACCAGCTCCAGGCACAACTCGCCGTAGGCCAGCGCCTGCTCCCTGGAGGTAGCGGACGTAGAGCGCAACGAGCGGAAGTGCGCCCCGGACGCAGGCAAGAGCGCAAGAGGTCGTCCGGCGCCGAAGAATTCTCGAGGCAAGCCCAGCTGCAAGCAAAGTCGGGCCAGGACACTTTGAGTCGGCTTCGAGAGGTTCTTCTCAAACTGCGCGATGGCGGTCGGGGTGACTCCTACTTCTCGGGCGAGGGTGGCCTTGGTCTTTCGGCGCAGCCTCCTGGCCACGGTGAGCCGAGTGCCATCGAAGTCCGTGCCCGCAGCCGAGAGAGGTGAAATGCGGGTCACGCCTGACCTTCCTGGGGCCGCTGCTTCAGAGCCATCGAGAGGGCTGCCGCGGGCCTCTCGTCGAAGTTCGGGCCACGATCAGGCATGGGCGTCTGCGTGACCTGCGCGTCACGGTCGGCATCCCACCAGAGCCTCTCGTGGGCGATGAAGGGCCTCTCACCGAGCACGGGAACGGCCAGCCAGCCCGCGGTCAGTGGAGTCTTGGCTTCCCCGCCCCACAGGAGCATGAAGTTCTGTACAGTTCCGGGCGACCCTGGGTGCGCGAAGAGCGACGCAGCTCCGGCGGCAGGGGTCCGATACTGCAGAACCTCGGAGTTCTCTGCGGCGATTGCCGCCCTGACCTGGCTATCTTGATGAGCCCAGTCGACGCCCCCACCCCAGTTCGGATTGCGCCCTTGCCCGTAGGGAACCTTCATCGTTACGAAGCGTGCGCCCGCGAACTCGAAGGTGAGGACGCCTCCTGGGGTCGCCACGTGGAGCCCCGAGATACGCCAATGCGCATCGGAATGTTCGCGCACATCATGGTGAGCTCGACGAGGCGCCCTCTCCTTCAGGTTCTCGTAGCACTGAAAACCGAAGGACCTAGGGGTGTCACCGAGCTCGTCGGGCTCGTAACGGTCAAGGTTGGTCGTATAGACCTCCTGCACCAGCCCCCGCAAGGCATCGGTCAGGCCGCTCTCGGCGCACTCGTTGACGACAGTATGCAACGCCCTCTGGGCTGCTTCTTCGGCTCGATCCACTCACACAGTAAAGCACAGATGCTCGATCACGGCTACAACTCAAGTCGGGGTGCATAAAAACTTGCCAAGACTGAAGTAGCGCTGTCCAAGCTAAACCTCGACGCTAGGACGGTGGCGTCCGGCCAGCCAACGGGGGCATCAGTCGGATGACATAGCCCCCTTCTGCGTCCGCGTGCGACGACATGCCCGTGCAGCTTCCTTCCGCCCGCCCGTTCTACAGCCGCCAGGTCTGGCCGCGGGCTGCCTCGGCGAACATTCCCGCCCCGCACCGCTCCAGGCTCGCCAGGACGGCGGCCACCGTGAGAGGCGGATTACGGGTGGCCGCCGCCTGCACCTGAACAGAGCGCATCACCTGGGCCGGGTCCAGGTCGAGCTGGTTCATGAAGAACTCGTCCGGATCCTGGGCCTGCAGGTTGAACCGGCCGAGCACCTCGGCAGGGAAGTCCTTGAGGTTGGCCGTCACGATCAGATCCGCCCGCCCCTGGACCGCGGCGGCCACCACATGCCGATCATCCGGGTCGGGAAGATCGATGGCCCCAACGAGCTGCTCCCACCCTTACACGCACGCGTCGTCGAAGGCCTGGTTCATCACCGCGGCCCGGCGTCGGGCCGCCCCGGTCTCCCGCATGTCCGGGTGGATGGTCTCCAACGCACGGATGGTCTCCTCGAGGATCCGCTCACTCCACAAGGGCCGGTAGAGGCCGGCCTCGGCCATGTAGAGCAGGGTGTCCGCCTGCGCGATGGGCACCAGCACGCATGCATCGAGCACGGCACTGAAGCGGGCCACTACCGGGCCTGCCGCCCCAGGTCGCGGCGGGCCTGACGCAGAGCCTGCCGGTACCGATCCGCGTCCTCGTCGTAGAGACCCGCCTCGGAGGCCGAACCGGTCAGGTCTTCCAGGGCGGCGCGGCGGTCCCGACGCTTGGCCTCTTGGTACTGCACCACATCCTGCAGGCGCACCCGCCGGTGGCGGCCACCGGAGGTCAGCTCATGGGCAAGCTCGCCGCCCTCGAGCAGCTTCACGAGCGTGGGGCGGCTGATGCCCAAGAAGTTCGCCGCCTCCTGGGTGGTGAGCATCTGATCCACCGGGGCCACGGTGATGGCCTTGCCCACCTGCATGGCCTCGACCACCTCCCGCAGGACGTTGAACGCCTCTAAGGGAAGGGGAACAGTCTGCCCGTCCGGACCGAGCAACGCGGCCGGCTGCGTCAGGGCCCCCAGGAACCTGCTCAGATCGAGCATCTCCTCCAGGTCTGCAGGCGGCAGCACCGTGCGCGTGGCGTTGGGCTTGGTCTCCATGCACGCAGTATGAGACTTCAAACGAAAAAATCGCAACCCCGTGCGGTCGGGCTCACCCCTCAGCTCCAGCACCACGAGACAACGACGTGTAGAGCGTCTGCCGGCTGACCCCGAACGTGCGCGCCACCTCGGCCTTCGGGATGCCCATGTCGATCATCACGCGTGCCTGCTCCACGTCCGCGCCCGAGAGCTTCGGGGCCTGCACGTACTTGCCGCGGGCCTTGGCCAGGGCGATGCCCTCGGCCTGACGTTCCTTGATCCGTCGGCGCTCGAACTCAGCGAACGCCGCCAGGATCCCCAGCATGAGCCCGTCCACCGGGGAGGTGCCGGACTTGTCCACGGTGATCCGCTCGGACACGAATTGCACCGCACATCCCTTGTCCGTGAGCTCGTCCACGATCGCGTACAAGTCCCGGGTGTCCCGGCCCAGGCGATCCATGGAGGCGACCTTCACCAGGTCCCCCTCCCGCACGTACCCGATCAGCTCGGCCAGGCCCGCGCGCTTCGCACGTGAGCTGCCGGAGATCTTGTCTTCGAAGATCCGGTCGCACTCCCCCACCGCCTCGAGCTGACGATCCAGGTTCTGCTCGGCCGAGCTCACCCGCACATAGGCCACCGTCTGTCCAACCACGTCTAAGACCCTCCGTCAGATGTGTCCAACGGGTCCGAACTGAACCCACTCTGACGTGATGATCTCGTAGGGCCGGGGGGTGTGTAAAGGGGTATACCCCCTTGGACAGCCTGCTTCTCGACGGGGCGGCACCGCTGCGCAATGAAGGTGGGGACGATTCATCCTCGAGTCGAGCTCGGCACCAGCCAGATGGCAGCCGCATCCGTCTCGATGAGTTCCACGGGCCCGACTGCGACCACGCGCAGTCGGAAGTGGCCGGCCTCGGCCACCTCGACGACACTGTCGGGAACGATTCCGGCCTGCTGGAAGCGGATCAGACGCTGCGGGTCGGCGTCGGAGATGCGTAGGACCCGGTAGAACCCCGGCTCGGCTGCATCCAGGCGGACCGCGTGGGCCGGCCGCTCCCGCTGCCCTACGGGAGTGGGGATGGGGTCGCCGTGGGGATCGTGCGTGGGGTGGCCCAGCATCTGATCGATCCGCTCGATCAGCTCGTCGGAGGCGGCGTGCTCGAGTCGTTCGGCTTCCGCGTGGACCTCGTCCCAGGAGTAGCCTAGGCTCGCGGCGAGGAAGCTTTCCAGCAGCCGGTGCCGGCGGACCATCGCGATCGCGTGCTCGCATCCCTTCCCGGTGAGGGTCACGGGCTTGTAGGGCTGGTACTCGACCAGGCCCTGGGCTGCCAGGCGCTTGACCGTCTCGGTGACGTTGGGCGCGGTGGTGCCCATGCGTGCGGCCAGGCTCTTCGTGCTCAGCGGCGCGTCTCCCCACTCCGTGGCGGACCAGATCGCCTTGAGGTAGTCCTGGGCCACCGGAGTGATCTCGTCGAGGCTCATGGCCTGCACGATAGCGGGACCTCCTTCACCCCTGCCCGGTCAACGTCAGCCACAGCAGCACGGCGTTCAGGGCCACGATCAGAGCCACGACCACCCATGCCACCGTCTGCAGGGGCGTGGAGTTCGCGTGTCGGCCCATCACGGCCCGGGCACCGGTCAGTCGGACCAGGGGGATCATGGCAAAGGGGATGCCGATACTGAGCAGCACCTGGGAGAGGACGAGCGCCCAGGTGGGGTCCACCCCGGAGGCGATGACCAGCAGCGCGGGGATCAGCGTGAGCACCCGCCGCAGCATCTGAGGGATGCGCCAGCGCAGCAGCCCGCCCATGATCTCCGACCCCGCATAGGAGCCCACCGCGGTGGAGGCCAGCCCGGAGGCCAACAGGCCGACGCCGAAGAGCACGCCCACCGCCGGCCCCAGTGCGGTCGTGATCGCCGCGTGGGCGCCTTCGATGCTGTCCGTCCCGGAGACCCCGGAGAGATTGGCCGCCGCCAGCAGCAGCATCGCGATGTTCACCGACCCTGCCACCAGAAGCGACAGCCCCACATCCCACCGGGTGGCCCGCAGCAGCCTGCCAAGGGTGCCCGGATGAGCGTGGGCCCCCTGATGGCGGTCACGCGCCAGAGCTGAGTGCACATAGATCGCGTGGGGCATCACCGTGGCCCCCAACATGCCGGCCGCCAGGAGCACCGTCTGGGTTCCCTCGAACCGGGGGACCATGCCCGCCACGGCCTCACCCCAGGAGATGGGCCCGTAGAACAGTCCCGAGACGAACCCGAGGGTGATCACGGCCAGCAGGCCCACGACGACGAACTCGAAGGGCTGCTGCCCGCGCCGGGACTGCACACCCAACAGGATCATCGAGACCACCCCGACGATCACCCCGCCGGCCAGCAGGGGGATACCGAAGAGGATGTGCAGGGCAATGGCCCCTCCGATCACCTCGGCCAGATCCGTGGCGGCGGCCACGATCTCCGCCTGCACCCAGTACGCCAAACGCCGCCCGCGCGGCAACCGGTGCCCCAGCAGCTCCGGAAGCGAGCGGCCGGTGACGAGCCCGAGCTTCGCCGAGAGGTACTGCACGAGCATGGCCATCAGGTTCGCTGCGACCAGCACCCAGACCAGCAGGTACCCGTACTGGGCCCCCGCCGTCAGGTTCGCAGCCACATTGCCGGGGTCCACATAGGCCACCGCCGCCACGAAGGCCGGCCCCAGCAGCCGCATTCCCCGACGACCGGGGCGATCCACCCTCTCCACGGCGACCTTGCCATCCGCCGGCCGATCCACACCGGCGGTCATCCGAGGCTCCAATGGCGATGCATGCATGAGATTTAACATACCTGAACTCTGAGGAGACAGGTGGTCTGACCACACCCCGGCACCCCGGCAGTCTCAGATGCACCGACGGCCGTAGCCGAACACTCCTGCTTTCACGAACCTAATCGTGTGCACCTGAATTCTTTTGTGTGCCCTAACTGGAGTACCCCTCATGGAAATCTCCCGCCGTTCAGTAGCCACCGGCCTCGCCTGGGCCGTGCCGGCCGTGGCCGCATCGACGGCCGCGCCCGCCATGGCCGCCTCCTCCTGCGCGGGGTACACCGCAGGCAAGCCCCTCCCAGCCTCGGCGTTCACCCTGACCTACCTGCGCATCACCAACGAGACGCTCGGCAGGCTGTCCAACAAGCAGGTGGCCCTCGATTTCGACTTCCGCCTCAGCGACGAGGCCGCGGCCTGCGGGGTGCGCACCGGATCCGTCTCCTCCACCAGCAACGGCGGCACCTCCCGGATCGCCTTGAACAACGGGAAGACCTACAACGCGACCAACGGCCTCGCCGTCCCGGCCAACGGATCCGTAGGACGCACCGACGGTACCTGCCGGCTCGGCCTGGACCGCACTGAGGCCTGCGGCACCACGGGGCAGTCCCCCTACAGCGTCGCCGGGTCCACGGGCGCCAGCTCGACCGCCGTCACGGCCATCTCCCTCTACCGGTCCATCACGGTCTCCGGCTACGGCACCACCGTCGTCTACCTCAACGCCACGGGTGTGGGCACCAACCTGTCCGTGAGCGCCGCACCGCTGATCTGACCCCCGCACGACGGACCGCCATGCCGCCTCTGAAGGATCAGGATCTCGCCCTCACACCAGGACAACGCCCCCACCATCCCCTGAGGGACAGGGGGTCGCTTCTGGCATACCCAGCTTGACAGCCGAACAGTTCATCACTGCCCTCATCCTTCACGAAATCCGAGACAGCCTCTCAGGGCGCCGGGTCGGCCTGTCCCGTAA